>CAZBTL010000089.1:0-15390 GCA_964494755.1 uncultured bacterium
CGCTGAAGCGCTGACTACAAACCCTAATTTCTAGAGTTGACGCTGCACTAGCCCAATTTATCAAACACCTTGAACATTGGCAGATACATCGCCAACAGGATTGAACCGACCATCCCGCCCAGGAAGACAATCATAATCGGCTCCATCACACTGGTCAAAGCTTTTACCGCTTGCTCTACTTCATCCTCGTAGAAATCCGCCACTTTCATCAACATCTTATCAATTTCACCGGTCTCCTCACCGATGCTGATCATCTGAATCGCCATCAAGGGAAAGACCTGCTCCTTTTGTAAGGCAATACTAATCATCCCGCCTGTTTGGATTTCCCGTCGGGCTTCATCAATCGCATTAGCAACTACCTGGTTGCCGGAGGTATCTCGCACAATTTCCAGAGAGGTCAGAATTGGCACTCCAGAGCGGGTTAAGGCTCCAAACGTGCGGCAAAATCTTGCGGTGGCAGTTTTCTGAATCAGGTCGCCAAAGAGGGGCATCCGTAACATAAAGCGATCGATTGTTTCTCGGCCCACCCGCGTTTTGTAGTACTGCCGAAAAGCAAAAATGGCAACTGGAATCAAAATAACCAAAATCAAGACATTGGGACTTCGCAAAAAGTTACTGATATCGAGCATGAACTGAGTAAAGGCGGGTAGCTCGGTACCTAATTCTTTAAAGATGCCAGCAAAAATGGGAATCAGGAAAATGGTCATCCCCAGAAAAATAATCAGGGCCAGAATCCCGACGGTTACAGGATAAGCCATTGCTGACTTGATCTGGTTCTGCAATCGAGCAATGTCTTCTAATAACTTAGATAGCCGGTTCAGCACTTCATCGAGCACCCCACCCACTTCCCCTGCCTGGACCATGCTGACGTACAGATTGTCGAAACAGGCGGGATGCTTGCGCATGGCATCAGACAAGTTGATCCCCTGTTGCACATCGGAACTGATTGCCATCAATGCCTTTTTTAACTTCGGATTCTGGCATTGTTCCGCCAGCACACCCAATCCTCGCACCAGCGCTACCCCAGCATTGACCAGGGCTGCAAATTGACGAGAAAAAACCGCTTTGTCCTTCACTGAAACAGTGGCGATTGCGGTTTGGAAACTACTCAAATCTAGGTTGAGAGAAAGTCCCTGCTGTTGCTGGAGGTCCTGAATAAAAAGTCCGCGATCGCGTAAGACAGTCCGTGCTTCCCCAATGGAGTCAGCAACGACCTTTTCCTTGCGGGCATTTCCTCTCGCATCTTGAACACGGGCAACGAAGGTCGGCATAGTTAAAACCTGAACTCAATACGGATTAGATGGGGATGCCTGGAAAACCCTCGTCCCAACTGTCATCTATGCCTGATCCACAGTTGATTTCAGAAGACTTCCATGCTTCTATCATGCACAATGAACGAGGGTTGGCACTCAGCTTAACGAGTTGTAATGTTCCCTTACCGACTGGCCATGCCAGCTTGAGCAGCCATTGGTGTACTGCCAATCAACCGCTGCAACTCATCTGGGCGGGAGGTTTTGGACATGGCTGCCTCAAAGGTGATGACACCGGCTTTGTAGAGGTCTGCTAATACTTTTTCCAGGGTTTGCATGCCTAACTTGCCGCCGGTTTGAATCGCAGAATAAATTTGGGCGGTTTTTCCTTCCCGAATCAAGTTCGCGATCGCTGGGGTGATGATCATTAGTTCCTGCGCCATGACCCGGCCAAACTCGCCCGGTTTGGGATTTTTCTTAGGCACTAGGGTTTGGCTAAAAACTGCCACCAGGGAGTTAGACAATTGAACCCGCACCTGAGTTTGCTTGTCTGCCGGAAAGACGTCAATCATCCGGTCGACAGTTTGAGCCGCAGAACTGGTGTGCAGGGTCGCCAGCACCAGGTGACCCGTTTCTGCTGCCGTAATCGCCAGCGAAATGGTTTCTAGATCCCGCATTTCACCCACCAGAATGATATCTGGGTCTTCCCGCAGGGCGGCCCGTAAGGCATTTGAAAAACTCTTGGTATCTTCCCCCAACTGGCGCTGGTGGATCAGGCTTTTCACCGGCTCATACACAAATTCAATCGGATCTTCAATCGTGATGATGTGCTCGGCCCGGGTGCGGTTGATCAGATCAATCATGGATGCCAGCGTTGTGGTTTTCCCCGAACCAGTGGGTCCGGTCACCAGGATCAACCCCCTTGGTTTTTCTGCTGTTTCTTTTACAACATCGGGTAGTCCCAGTTTTTCAAACGAGGGAATTTTCGAGCTGAGTGCTCGTAAACAAGCCGCGTAGGTTCCCCGATCTTTGAAGACATTCACCCGGAAACGGGCCAATCCTCTGACACCGTAGGAACAGTCCAGTTCCCAATTCTGTTCCAAATTCTTCCGCTGCGTATTATTGAGCATGCTGAAGATCAGGCGCTGACATTCTTCGGCTGTCAGTGGTTGATCTCCGATGGGTTGCAATTTGCCGCTGATCCGAAAATAGGGCGGCAAGCCAGCCGTCAGATGCAGGTCTGAGCCGCCCATTTCAATCAACTGCTCCATTAAATCTTCGATCATCAACTCCATGGGCTTTGCTCCTTAGGTAAATTGGTTAGTCAATTTGACGTCGCTAGTGCCACAGGGAACAGAGAGTGGGATGCACGAAAGAAACTGACTGGTTTCAGTCTACCCACATATTTCAGATATAGTTGCAGACCGTGATCGCATTCGCGCTTCAGACACGACCCAATTCCCTAACATATTTAGTCCTGGAAACGAGGCGTCATACAGTAGGGGCAATCGAGCCACTCCTGCTTCAACTCTGCTGAACAGGTGCGACAGGTCAAGGATGTTTTGCGTTTTGCCTTCAACTCGGACTCCAGTGCCGTATCGGTAAAGGTAACCCGTTCTACCTCATCCAGGGTGGTCAGCCCCTGGCGAACCAAATTCAAGCTGTAAGCCAGCAAGGTTTGCATGCCCTCTTCAACCGCAGCTTCCTTAATTGACTCTGTGGGCGCCCCCTGACTGATCAGGTTTTGCAATCGTTCGGTGATGCGCATGATTTCGTAAACCCCGCAGCGGCCCCGATAGCCTATTCCGCTACACTTTGGACAGAGCTCATTTCTGGCCTTGGCTGCTTGAATCTCCTCTGGTTGCAGCGTATTGGCTCGGTAAAGGGTGAGTTCTCCATCCCGCGAAGCGGCTAAACCAAACCGGGCCAACTCTTCCCTAGAAGGGTTATAGGAAATACGGCATTCATCACAGACACGACGAACCAGCCGTTGCGCCACAACCCCAATCAACGCTCCGGAGACCATGAAGGGTTCAACCCCCATTTCATCCAGACGGGCAATGGCACCAGCTGCGTCGTTCGTGTGAAGAGTGGTCAAGACCAGGTGGCCAGTCAAGGCGGCTTCAATGGCAGTCTTGGCTGTCTCCGCATCCCGTGTCTCACCCACCAGGATGACATCCGGATCTTGCCGCAGGAATGCCCGCAAGATTGCTGCAAAGTCCATTCCCTTTTCCCGAATCACCTGAACCTGTGTCAAGCCGGGCAGCGTATATTCAATGGGGTCTTCCGCCGTGCTGATGTTCACACCGGGATCATTCCGTTCCGCCAGAGCCGCATATAGGGTTGTGGTTTTACCGGAACCAGTCGGCCCTGTCACCAGGATCAAGCCGAAGGGACGGCTCACCATATCCTGGACAATTCGGAGGGATTCGGGATCGCTAATCAGCTTATCTAGCCCCAACTGGGTCGCAGAGTTGTCCAGGATTCGCAAAACAACCTTTTCACCACAGCGACTTGGCAGTGTGTTAACCCGGAAATCTATCTTGCGGCCATCAAAAATCCGTCGGATGCGACCATCTTGGGGCACCCGGCGCTCAGAAATGTCCAAATTGGCAATGATCTTGAAGCGGGCGGTAACGGCAGGAATAATTTTTTTCGGAAAGGGTTCAAATGCTTGACGTAACACGCCATCTTTGCGGAAGCGAACTCGCAAAAACTCCTCCTGCGGTTCCACATGAATATCTGAGACACCTTCCTGGAGGGCTTTAATCATAATCTTATTGACCAGGGCGATGACCGGAGCCGCTTCCGCATCTGCCACATCCAGGCTGGCCTCTGCATCTTCCGAGGTTTCCTGCAGATCCATATATCCGAGACCTTCCAGATCAGCCTGGATGTCTACCTTTGCTTCCTGCTCAATTTGCTTTTGGCGTTCAACCTGTTCGTCGAGATACTTGGAAATGAGTTGTTGATAGTCCTCCAATGTGATCACAACTCGATTGAGTATCAACCCCATGGGGCGAAGAATCCGATTCAGATCATCCTGGGCATCTAGATGATCCGGATCAACCATTGCAATCAAAACGGAGGGAGGAGGACCATCCTGTCTGGATAGGGGGACCAGTCTATAGCGACGACACAGGTCAATTGGAATTAAGGTGTCAATCAGTTGTCCAACCTGATTCGTCGGGATTTGATTAATCTCTGGATCGAGAGATTCAACGCCGTAAAGGATTTTCAGCTCAAATAATTGCTGCTTTTTATACTGTCGCAGCAATTCTGGTGGTAGTTGTTGCCCTGTCAATGCCGCCAGGACGTCTGTTAACGATCGTCCTGACTTGCGACTTTCGATCAACGCCTGCTGCATTTGATCGTTATTCACATAGCCGGACTGGATCAACTTGTTCCCAAATGGGGAAAAGTTGTTTTGCACAATCAGCGCACGGCGTTGAGAGGAAGGGTTAGACATAGCTGCTACGAAGTTCTCCTTACTATCTAAAGTATTCCCCAAAAGACCGAAAATCATCGCCAATTGCCCCGAACAGGGGGCGCCCAAGTGGGGCTCAGGGCTCAATCACGATCGCCACCCTGGTGCGTTCCATCACAACTGTTGGCTGGTATTACTGGGTTCAACATTTGATCTGTCCAGTGGGTAAAATTTTGGGCAAGCATAGGGAAATGACAATCCAAGCTGGAGCATGTCGCCGCTTCGGTCTCAACTGGAAGCTGCAGCTAACCACTGTGCTGACAAACTTCTCTATCCTGTTTCCAGGATAATAGCCCTTGCTAGCTTAGTCGCTGGGTGGTTGGAATACGTTTTATTGCAGGTTATGACTGTCGGGGCTGTAAAGCGTCAGATGGAAATATTTCGTCTACGATAGTCAAGGAAAATATTGATTCTCGGTTGGGTCACATAGCCGTCTTGCTGGACTTGCCTCTGCTAGAACTCACTGGCAGGATAGATAGGATAAACTTGTCGTTTATTAACGTTGGGCAGTTGTTACGCGATTGGGATTGAACCGTGATGATTGATGAAGAGAAACAGGTGGGGAACGCACAAAATCCAACTATGGAAACGTCTGAGGTTCACAAATCTTCACAAGACCCGTCTGCAGTTGAGATAGATGGTGCAGCGGGGACAGAGGTCAACGCTACGGTTGCGGCCTCCGATCAGGCAGAGGTTCAGTCAGGGTCGGGTTCCGCTGGTGCGGAGCCGGGTCAGGAAATTGACTATTTGGCGATCGTTGCCCAGATGGATGAAGAGATGAAGGCTCTTAAGGCTCAACTCGACGATCGCACTAGCCAGTACATGCGAATTGCGGCTGACTTTGATAACTTCCGCAAGCGCATGCAGCGGGAGAAAGAAGAGATGGAGCAGCAAATCAAGTGCTCGACGATTAATGAATTGCTGCCAGTGGTTGACAATTTCGAGCGGGCCAGGGCTCAAATTAAACCCCAGACGGAGGCGGAAACTGGCATTCATAAGAGCTATCAGAGCGTTTATAAGCAACTGGTTGATTGTTTGAAGCGTATTGGGGTTGCACCGATGCGTTCTGAGGGTAAGGAGTTTGACCCCATCTTGCATGAAGCGGTCATGCGCGAACCCACAGATGAGTATCCAGAGGGGACCGTTATTGAGGAGTTGCAGCGCGGTTACATGTTGGGTGAACGCGTCTTGCGCCATGCTTTGGTGAAGGTTGCTGCTGCTCCAGAGCCCGTGATAACCTCGGAGGGAGGTGATCAGGGGGGAGCGGAGAGTTAGATTCGCTCAGATAGATACGTTTTAATTCTTAGGAATGAGGGAATATTACTAGTTAGGGATCGGTATGAACACTGAAAGAGGGTTATTCTACTCCGCCTGATGTACGACCCCTGAGGGTTGACTCGTATACCTTCACCGCCATGAGCTATGGGAAAAGTTATTGGAATTGACCTAGGCACGACGAATAGCTGTGTTGCTGTCTTAGAAGGCGGGCAAGCAGTTGTCATTACCAACGCTGAGGGCGGACGAACTACGCCGAGCATGGTTGGTTTTGGTAAGGTGGGCGATCGCCTGGTGGGTCAATTGGCCAAGCGACAGGCTGTTACTAATGCTGAGAATACCGTCTACAGTATCAAGCGATTTATTGGTCGACGGTGGGAAGATACCGAGATGGAGCGATCCCGGGTTCCCTACACCTGTATTAAGGGCAAGGATAATACCGTAGATGTCCAGATTCGGGGCCGCACCTACACCCCCCAGGAAATTTCCTCCATGATTCTGCAGAAATTAAAGCAGGATGCGGAGAGTTATCTGGGTGAAACCGTGACCCAGGCTGTAATCACCGTTCCAGCCTATTTTAGTGATGCACAACGACAGGCCACCAAAGATGCTGGAACCATCTCTGGCCTGGAAGTATTACGCATTATCAATGAGCCAACGGCGGCTTCTCTAGCCTATGGCATTGACAAACAGGATCAGGAACAGTGCATTCTCGTCTTTGACCTGGGGGGTGGCACCTTTGATGTCTCCATCTTGCAGATGGGAGATGGAGTATTCGAGGTGAAAGCGACCTCTGGCAACAATCACTTGGGCGGAGATGACTTTGATGACTGTATCGTCCGCTGGATGGTTGACAACTTTAAACAGGAAGAAGGGCTTGACCTATCCAGTGACAAAATGGCCTTGCAGCGGCTCCGGGAAGCGGCTGAAAAAGCCAAGATTGAGTTGTCTGGAACCCTGAGTACAACGATCAACCTGCCGTTTATCACTGCGGATGAAACCGGTCCCAAGCATCTAGAGATGGAACTGACTCGGGCTAAGTTCGAAGAACTGGTTCGGCATTTGGTTGACAGCACTATTGAGCCCATGACCCAGGCTTTGAAGGATGCCGATCTAACGATTGACGATATCGATCGCATCCTGCTAGTAGGTGGATCCACTCGGATTCCAGCCGTGCAAGAAGCTCTGCGCAAGTACTTTAATGGCAAAACCCCTGATCGTTCGGTTAATCCGGACGAGGCTGTAGCGCTGGGTGCTGCTATTCAAGCTGGCGTGTTGGGTGGTGAGGTGAAGGATCTGCTGCTTCTGGATGTCACCCCGCTTTCTCTTGGGATTGAGACCCTCGGCGAAGTGTTTACCAAAATTATTGAGCGGAATACCACGATTCCTACCAGTAAAACCCAGGTGTTTTCCACCGCAACGGATGGCCAGACTTCTGTTGAAATCCATGTGCTCCAGGGTGAGCGGGCCATGGCCAAGGACAACAAGAGTTTGGGTAAGTTTCAACTGACGGGTATCCCACCGGCGCCCCGCGGCGTGCCACAGATCGAAGTCTCCTTTGAAATTGATGCCAATGGCATTTTGAAGGTTGCAGCTCGGGATAAGGGAACGGGTCGGGAACAGAGCATTTCCATTACCAATACCGGCGGTCTGAGTAGTACAGAAATTGACCGGATGCGCCAGGAAGCAGAAGTGTATGCTGAAGATGACCTACGGCGGAAGCATCTAGTTGAACTCAGAAATCAGGCAGATGGACTGTTCTACAGCTATGAGTCCACCTTGAGGGATAACGGTGAATTTATTCCGAATGACCTGAAGCAACAGGCCAATGAGCGAGTGGCTGAGCTAAAGGCTGCGATTGCTGACACTTCAATTTCAGTGGAAGACATGAAGGCGCGTCTGGAGGCTCTTCAGCATACCCTGTTTGCCATTGGCGCCTCTGTTTATCAGCAGGCTAACGAGACGGATCAGCTAGCGGGCAATGGTCTGGATGAGGCTGCTACCGAGTTGGCTGGTAACGTGATTTCTGATCTCGATGAGGATGGTCTGGACACGGATGCGACGGTCACGGCTGATTATGAGGCGGTAGATTAGTTAAGGTATGAAATAGTTGAGGCAGAAAGTCAGGTCAGCATACCTGATTCGATTCCCGTTGACTGCGGGCTTCAACCCCAAATGTCCACCCCCTTTCAAGCAGTACCCTATGGCGCGTGACTATTACGATATTCTTGGCGTTTCCCGTGATGCGGACAAAGAGGAAATTAAGCGGGCTTACCGGCGGTTGGCCCGTAAATATCACCCGGATGTCAATAAGGAGTCAGGCGCAGAGGAGCGGTTTAAGGAAATTAACCGGGCCTATGAAGTGCTGTCTGAACCAGAAACCCGGGCTCGCTACGATCGCTTTGGGGAAGCTGGGGTCAGTGGGGCGGCTGGCGCTGGCTTTCAGGATTTCGGCGACATGGGTGGCTTTGCGGATATCTTTGAAAGCTTCTTCAGCGGATTTGCCGGTGCGCCGGGTCAAACCGCTGGTCGGCGCCGCACCGGTCCTACTCGAGGCGATGATCTACGGCTAGATCTGAAGTTGGACTTCCGGGAAGCCGTGTTTGGTGGGGAGAAAGAGATCAAGATTAGCCATCTGGAATCTTGTAATACCTGTGGTGGGACGGGGGCAAAGCCAGGGACGCGTCCCCGTACTTGCTCCACCTGTAATGGGGCCGGACAGGTGCGTCGGGCCACCCGGACGCCATTTGGCAGTTTTACCCAGGTTTCGGTTTGCCCAACCTGTAGTGGAACCGGGCAGGTGATTGAGGAAAAGTGTGAAGCCTGTAATGGTAATGGGCAACGGCAGGAAACCAAAAAGCTGAAAATTACGATTCCGGCTGGGGTGGATACGGGTACACGATTACGCGTGTCCAGCGAAGGAGACTCCGGTCAACGGGGTGGCCCTCCGGGAGACCTGTACGTGTATCTGTATGTGAATGAGGACAAGGAGTTTCGCCGAGAAGGCATTAACCTCCTGTCGGATATTCATATCAGCTATCTGCAGGCCATTTTGGGTTCTCGTCTGGAAGTACAGACGGTTGATGGGCCGGAAGAATTTCACATTCCGCCTGGAACTCAACCCGATACGGTGTTGAAGTTGGAAGGGAAAGGGGTGCCGAAACTGGGCAACCCAGTCAGCCGTGGCGACCATTTAATTACGGTGCGTGTGGATATTCCAACTCGTATTTCCGCTGAAGAGAGGGAACTGCTGGAGAAGTTGGCCCGTTTACGGGGCGATCGCGTTGAGAAAGGTGGAATTGAAGGGTTTTTCGGTAAGGTGTTTGGCGGATGAGTCAGTCAGTGGAACAAACCCACCTGCCGGATGCCCAGATGGACCTGCGCGGCACTCCCTGCCCGATTAATTTTGTCCGCACCAAACTGCGCCTGGAACAAATGCAACCGGGTATGCTGTTGGAAGTCTGGCTGGATCCGGGTGAGCCGATTGAACAGGTGCCGGACAGTCTTCGGATGGAAGGCTATGGAATTGAACTAATTGAGGATCGACAAGACTTTTTTGCGGTTCGAGTGCGCTGTCCGTGGCTGACCCAGGCAGAGTGCTGACTATGAGTTTTGAGGTCGGGTCTCATTCTGCTCCTCTATCCTCAGACTCTTTTACTCTGATTGGGACGGTGCTGGCGATTCAGGCTAATTATTATCAGGTTCGATTGGAACCCCCTTGCCAGGTGGACTCATCTAGCTCAGCAGAGTTCCAGGACGCGCCTGTAACTAATCCGCGACCGCAAACGTTGCTTTGTACCCGCCGAACTCGGCTGAAAAAGGTTGGCCAGCAGGTGATGGTGGGTGACCGGGTCAGTTTGGAAGATCCAGATTGGGCTGGGGGCCGGGGGGCGATCGCCCAGGTTTTGCCCCGGCATTCCGAGCTGGATCGGCCGCCTGTTGCCAATGCTGACCAGATTCTGTTGATGTTTGCCCTGGCAGAGCCGGAACTGGATCCCTTGCAACTGAGCCGGTTTTTGGTTAAGGCTGAATCAACTGGCCTGCAAGTTTGTCTATGTTGTAGCAAAACCGATCTGGTCAGTCAGGCGGTTCAGGACGACTGGCGGGGCCGCCTCCAGCAATGGGGCTATGATCCCGTGTTTGTCAGTGTTTATCAGCAGCAAGGTTTGACCGATTTGAACAGGTTCTTGCACAACCGTATGACCATCGTTTGTGGTCCATCCGGTGTGGGCAAGTCCAGTCTGATCAACCGTCTGGTGCCGCTGGCTGATTTGCGGATTGGGGCGGTTTCCGGCAAATTGGCCCGTGGCAGGCATACCACCCGACATGTGGAGTTGTTTGAACTGCCTTCAGGTGGGTTGTTGGCAGATACCCCTGGGTTTAACCAGCCGGAGCTGACCTGCGCCCCTCCTCAGTTGGCTCAGTTCTTTCCAGAGGCGCGTCAACGGCTGGCGATGGCCTCTTGTCAGTTTAGCGACTGTCTGCATCGGGATGAGCCCCACTGTGCGGTGCGGGGAGAATGGGAACGCTATGCTTATTATTTACGGTTTTTAGATGAAGCGATCGCCCATCAAACTGCCGTGGCCCAGCTAGGAGATGGCGAGTCCAATCTGAAACTGAAAACTCGGCGGCATGGACACCAGGAATACGAACCCAAACTGGAAACCAAGAAATATCGCCGAGTGTCGCGTCGTTCTCAGCAGCAGGCATTGCAAGGGTTGGGCAACAGTCTGGATGAGTTGAATCAGGAGGAAGAATGAGACGATCGTTGTCCCATCTGAAATATCTACCCTGGCGATCGCTGGTTCAGGTTTCTCTGATCACAATTGGCGTCATTGCAGGCCTGGAGGTCGGGCTGATCTGGCTGGCCAGTCAATCTCCTTTGGTGCGCCAGTTGTTCCAGATCCTCTACACCCCGCCATTAGGACTGTTTGTCAGTTTTGCCATTGCTTTTGCCGTAGGGGCGCTGGCGGTTCTGCTGCAGGAACGCTTGAAGCACACAGGAATTACCAGCGGTAGTCTTTGGGCGTTAGTTCTGTGCCTGGCGATCGCACTGGTGCTGAAACAACTCTTGCCCTTACCACCCATTCTTCTGTCCCTGAATTACCCGCAGTTTATTGGCATGGTACTAGGGGTTTTCTGGAAAGGACGGCCCTATTGGCGGTGGTAATACTGGCGGTGGTAATCAACGAACCGACACTGTGCAGGGATTATTCAGAGGGCTGCTCAACAACCTGAATCAGTCGTTCCAAGGCTTCTGCTAGACGGTCCAGCCGCTGCAGAGAAGCATTCTGTGCTTCTGTAAACCGTTGCACCGAATCACTCAGGGCAAAAATTTGATATCCTTGCTGTTGCACCTGTTCCGTCAAAGCGTCAATTCGCTCGGCCATGCGCTCGATCGTTTCAGTCGTTGCCAGGACGGCTTCTCCAATTTGCTGAACAATTGGCTCTAAGGCGGGTTGGGTGTTCACGAGAGCTATCCTTTACTGCACCTGAATTTTGGCCAGTTGGGTATTGGTGTAGTAGAAAAGCAAAATCTGCTGATAATTGACCCCCTGTGTGGCCAGATTGTAAGCACCCCATTGGCTCAATCCTAAACCATGGCCAAAGCCGCGGCCATTGACCTGAAACAACAGTGGGGGCGATTGGTTTTTGCCCTTGGCTGAAATCGAAGCCGTTTGGGGCACCACTTCAAACAGGGTACTCCTTAGCCCCAGTGCTGACCGCAAGGTATCGCCGCTGATGGTCCGGCTGCCTGCATCCCCCTCGACCCGCATCGAAATGATGCGGCCACACTGGGTCAGTTTTTCTGGCTGTAGACTCCGAATTGTGCCAACCCCAGTGATGCGCTGACTCAATTCCTCCTGGGAAAAACTTTCCGCCCATTGGGCTACTGGAGACTTTTCGACAAAACTTTCCCGTACCGATCGCAGATAGGGTAGCGGTTGGGTCCAGACGTCTTCCACATTTTCTGTGCAGCCGCCCGCAGAGGAATGGAAAACGGCCTCAATGATCCGACCGCCATTGATCAGCACCTGACCCGCTGTGGCATTGACAGCTGTCTGGGTGCCAATGGATTCGTCCGCAATCCCCCGATAAACTTGCCAACCGGCTGTGTCGCCCAGATCGAAAACCCGCTTAGCGGCTCGCTGGCGTTGATACAGGGCATAGGACCGGGCCGCCACCGCCTGTGCTTTCAGGGCTTCCTGGGGCCAATTACCATTCATTTCTGCCCCCAGAACACTGGCCAGATACTGTTCTAGATCGACGTAGTTAACCGCTGTGACTCCCTTATCTGTTGGCACAATCAGGGCTCGGCCCCGATACCAGCGATCGCCAATGAAGACATATCCACCGCCAGTCGGTTCGACCCAAATTTGGCCAGCGTTCCAACGGTCCAGCACCACCTTGCCAGCTTTGGAATTGGCCACAAATGCATTCATGGCTGCAATCTCACCCAGGGGACGCCCCCCAGCGTCGCGCACGACGGCCTTGGTGGAACTGCCAACTTTTACCTGCTGCACGCCATCTTCGATCGCCACCCGCAGTTCCAGGGACGTCTGGGCTGGAGTTGGTGCAGCTATCCATAGGAATAGAGGTAACCACCAACTGTACTGCCCTAACCGGAAAAAGCGTAGAAATAGGGCCGGAACAGCAGCAGGGAAGCGTCCTGATGTCATCGTTACAAGTTCCTCACAAGCTCCAAACAGGTCATTGACTGGGCATCACTGCGCTTCGGGTGGGGCGGACTAGTTGGTTCCACACCGTCGCTTAATATAGGCCAATTTGCTCAAAACAGAGTCTTATAATTCTTCATTCAGATAGATCTGACTGCCAGATATGTGGTTTCAATAGAACAAACGCTCCTAAGAGTCTGCGTATGTAGTGTTATACAGGTTTTGTTAAATTTATTAACAACTCCCTCGTTTATTATTGGACAAAAGAGGTCATTTGTTATCTCTTCAGAGACGGGACAGAAGGAAAAATGTTGCAACAACTCTTTGCAACAGACTTTTATTTCCTACTCCGGTGTCGGTATAGTTTCAGGACAAGCAGGCAATTTGGATTAGAACCCTTGCAGATTACGTTTTTAGGTACTAGTTCGGGTGTTCCAACCCGATCCCGCAATGTCTCTGGAGTGGCGCTTCGTCTCCCTCAAAGGGCGGAGTTTTGGCTGTTTGACTGTGGTGAAGGAACCCAGCATCAGATCCTGCGCAGTGAATTGAGAATCAGTCAACTGACCCGCATTTTTATCACCCACATGCATGGGGACCACATCTTTGGGCTGATGGGGTTGTTGGCCAGTTGTGGTCTGGCAGGCAATACCCAGCGCATTGACATTTATGGGCCACCGGAACTGGAAGATTATCTGAAAGCCTGTCGCCGCTATTCCCACACCCATTTTGCCTATCCGATCAATGTCCACACGGTGCAGCCAGGCATCATCTACGAAGAGGCAGAGTATCAGGTCAGTTGTGCGCCCTTAAAGCATCGAATTCCGGCGTTTGGCTATCGGGTTGTAGAGAAGGACCGTCCTGGGCATTTTGATGCGGCCAGGGCTGCTGCTCTGGGTATTCCCTTTGGCCCGATCTACGGTCGTTTGAAGCGGGGAGAGGTAATTGTGCTGCCGGATGGTCGCAAGGTGAATGGTGCGGACCTCTGCGGGCCGGTGCAAATTGGCCGAAAAATGGTGTATTGCACGGATACTATTTTTTGCGACTCAGCTGTTGATCTGGCTCAAGATGCGGATGTGCTGATTCACGAGGCAACCTTCGCCCATCAAGAGGCGGAACTGGCGTTTCAGCGCTTACATTCCACTTCGACGATGGCCGCCCAGGTTGCCCTGGCGGCTCAGGTGCAGCAGTTGATTCTGACCCATTTCAGCCCCCGCTATGCTCCTGGCAATGTGATTGAGCTGAAAGATTTGCTGGCGGAAGCTCGGGCGATTTTTCCCAATACGGAGATGGCCTCCGACTTCTGGACCTACGAAATTCCCCGTCGTCAGCCCCTGGAGTTGGCCGGAACGGTTGATTAAGGGCTGGTTGATTTGGAATGGGGGTGCAGGAGTGGCGCTGTGCCGGGTCGCTAGTGGTTAGTCTGTCGCAGGCGATCGCGGATCCGCAGCAATGAATGCTGAGAATCAACGAGACCGTGGGGTTTGGGAATGTCGGCGTTGGGCCAACCGGGAATATCGTTGCAGGGACATTCCACCGGATTAATGCCCAGCGTCCGGATGGGCACCGGCATCGTACAGCGGGAACAGGGATTAATTTCCCAGGCGGGGGTGAGCAATTCCGCGACGGTTTGCGGTGTGCCTTCCAGATAGCAGTCTCCCGAATCGGGAGAGACAATGGTTTGCCAGCAGGTTTCAAATTCCTGGCTGTAGCGATCGCCCTGGATGACCGGCTGCGGCAGCAACCTCTCCTGTCCACCCTGGATCAGCACAGCTTTGCCTAACTGAAACCAGTAGGCCAGATACTGTCTGACTTGTTGTTCGGATGCCATAAAGTTGAACAATTGCTGGGTGAAAAGATTACAGAACCAAGACTTGTGCAGCAGACAAGGGACGGGGATTGGCGCCGAAACATCTGAGGCCGCAACAGACAGAATATTGGCTTGGCCGGAGTAATTTCCAGTCTATGGTGGCATTCCTTGATCGTCGTTCGGCCCTGAGTCAGGAAGCTAGTTTCATGCTAATGCTTTCTCCGCCGGATCTGGATTAGGAAATCTTTATTCTGGATTAAGTTCACGGCTGCTTGCAGCGCAGCGGTTTGCCTAACACACTTAAATCCAGCACATAGCCGCCAGTGACCAGATAGACGGTTGTGGCGATGGCGCTGATGTGTCGGATCAGCCCCCCCAGGCGATCGCGAAATAGCCGTCCCATTGGATAGGCCGGAACAACTCCCCAACCGACTTCTTCAGCCACCAGAATGACTGGGCAAGGTGTTTGGCTGAGACTCTCCAGGAGCCCATCGACAGTTGTTTGCCAGGTAGATTCATCTTGCTCCAACAGATTGGCCAGCCAGGTGCCCAGAGAATCCACCAGCAGGCAGGCTGCCGGTGGAGCCGTTGCTACCGCTGTAGCCAACTCGACGGCAACCGCCAGGGTCTGCCAATCGGCTGGGCGGCGCTGTTGGTGTAGCGCGATGCGAGCTTGCCATTCCTGATCATCGGCATTGACCTGTGCGGTGGCGATGTAGACTACAGGCCGATGGCTATCGGCGGCCAGTTGTTCCGCCCACTCGCTTTTTCCGGAGCGGGCCGGTCCTGTGACTAGCACAATTGAACCTGGACGCAACTGTGAAACGGATTGGGTCATTGCCCTTCCTGGTATCTTTCCTGACACATATTTCCCGGAATCTCTTTCACTTTAAT
>CAZBTL010000090.1:0-15368 GCA_964494755.1 uncultured bacterium
TTATCAAAGTGGTGAATTGCAACAGATGGTTGAAGTAGCCCTGGCGTCTTGAATTGGACGTTGTACTGATTAGCGTTGACCGCATCAACTCACGTTGCGTTTTGGGAAACGACTGCTGTCTGTAATTGGATGGCGGTCTGCTTTTGCCTTGGGATGGGTGGGCTGACAGTCTCCATCTATTTGAACCGGCCATCGGCGATCGCGGGAGGCCGGTTTTTTGCAACCTTGCTGGCCGTCAGTTGAGCCAGGTCAGGGTAACTGTCCGATTCGTTCTGCCCTATTCCCAGTCGGCAAAGGTGTCTCAGCAATGCTGATGGAATATTCTTTTTTGGCTGGATGGAAAGCTTGGAAGTTTGAAATCATTCTGCAACGCTATGGAAGGATGCACTGGCTAGATCGCCGGAATAACCGATTGATTTTTTCAAGGTTATATATTGAAATTTTTCTGTCTCTTTTGACCAGATTCTTACTGCTATTAGTGACTCTGATAGGGCGATAGCGCCAGTTCTTCGGTCAACTGTCCTGAAAGGGCTTTGAAGCTTGAACCAGGGAGATCGCTAGAGATTTTTCGATGCACAAAATAGATTTAGAGCAATACGACTAAGAATAGTCAAATCCAATACTCTGCATCACAGATAGCTATGTTGATCCGCTTCCGAGAGTGCCTGTTTTAAGAAGTAAGTGTGCTAAATATTAAAGTCAACAACAAAAATTAAGAAAACATTTAGTCCACCTTTGGTAACCAGTGACATTTCGAGGTGGACTGTTGGTTCGGCAGAGTAAGTTCTTCTGGAAGTACAGAGGTTAGTTTCATGGCAGCGCTCCTCCTCCAGACCATCTGGTTGGTACCGGTTTATTCCCTGATTGGCGCGGCGCTGTCGGTCATCTGGTTCCCGTCGATTACTCGGCGGACAGGACCTCGACCGGCAGGCTATGTCAATACATTGATGACGTTTCTCTCATTGGTTCATTCGGTGATTGCTTTGCAGGCAACCTGGGACCAGCCAGTGTTCGAAATGGCAGTTCCCTGGCTCCAGGTTGCGGGCCTCGATTTGACCATTCCGATCTCAGCTTCTTCGCTGAATATTGGGGCGGTGGTTTTGGTGACGGGCCTGAATCTTCTAGCACAGATTTTTGCGATCGGTTACCTGGAAATGGATTGGGGGTGGGCAAGGTTTTTCTCATTACTGGCTATGTTTGAGGCCGGTATGACAGCCCTGGCCATTTGCGATTCCCTCTTCTTCAGTTACTTCATTCTGGAAATCTTAACGCTCGGCACCTACTTGCTGGTTGGCTTCTGGTTCAATCAACCGCTGGTAGTTACAGGGGCGCGGGATGCCTTTCTGACCAAGCGGGTTGGCGACCTGTTTCTACTCATGGGCGTGGTGGCGCTGTTGCCCTTGTCTGGCACCTGGAATTTTTCTGACCTGGCGGAGTGGTCTCAAACAGCTCAGGTGAACCCAACGGTGATGACGCTGGTCTGCTTGGCCCTGATTGCCGGTCCTATGGGTAAGTGCGCCCAGTTCCCCTTGCACTTGTGGTTGGATGAGGCAATGGAAGGTCCCATTCCGTCCACCATTCTGCGGAATTCCGTGGTGGTGGCAACGGGAGCCTGGGTGTTGGTCAAATTGGAACCCGTGTTGGCCCTGTCGCCCTTTGCCCAGACCTTCATGGTGTTTATCGGAGCGGTTACTGCAGTTGGCGGCTCTCTGATTGCGCTGGCCCAGATTGATATCAAACGGACCTTATCCTATCTGGTTAGTGCTTTTATGGGTCTGGTATTTATTGCGGTTGGGGTAGGCAATACCCATGCTGCTTTGCTTCTGGTTTTGACCCATGCTATGTCGATGGCGCTGCTGGTCATGGGCGTGGGGGCTGTGATCTGGAACAGCATTACCCAGGATGTGACTCAATTAGGGGGACTGTGGTCGCGGCGGCCGGTTTCGGGGCTGGCCTTCATTATTGGCATCTTGGGCCTGATTGCTTGTCCACCCTTGGGGACGTTTTGGGCCATGGTGGATCTGGCTGGCAGTCTGGCGGGTTCCCAGTCCTGGTTGTTAGTGGTCTTGCTGATGGTGAATGCGTTGACCGCCTTTGGTCTGACCCGTGTCTTTAGTTTAGTTTGGGGCGGTCAGACCAAGGAAATGTCAGAGCGATCGCCGGAAGTGCACTGGCCAATGGCTTTACCTATGGTGATCCAATTGGGCTTTGTGTTGCACCTGCCCCTGGTTATGCAGTCTTTGTCTCTCTTGCCTGCCTGGGCGGATCTCAGTAAGGATGATGCTTTGCTATTGCTTTGGTCTAGCATCTTTGGCGGCAGCATTGGCGGCATCGTTTACCTGGGCAAGCAAATTCCCAAGCCAGTGCGGTTTCCGGTCAAAGCGCTGCAAGATCTGGTGGCCTACGACTTTTATACGCCCAAGATCTACCGGAACAGCTTTGTCTTTATCGTCGATCTGGTTTCCCGTCTGACCGCCTGGTTTGACAAGTACTTTGTGGACGGAGTGGTCAATCTGTTAGGTAGCGCTACGGTTTCCAGCGGACAAACCCTAAAGTACAGCACTAGTGGGCGATCGCAGTTCTATATGTTGACCATTCTGTTGGGGTTAGCCCTGTTGGGCAGTTACCTCTGCTGGCCGTTCCTGTCCCGATTGGTGCTCATTTTCAGCGCCAGCAACTTGAACCAGACGGTTGGATAGGAGTAGGCCAGTTCACCCAGTCGTTTTGAGCAGCCAGGGTTGAACTGTCTAAACTGTCCTTCAACCTTCCATGTCCAGCGATCGCTGATCGCCCACCATTCCTTCGTTCACTGTTCACTATCCATCTGACGACCCATGCTCAGCGCACTCATCTGGCTACCGGCAATTGGTGCCGCCTTGATTGGATTCCTGCCCGGCGATTTGCCTCCCCAACGGTTACGGCTGGCGGCGATTGCGGTCTCTGGGGTCTCTTTCCTCTGGACGCTTTACTTACTCCTGACCCACTTTGATATTGGAACTGCTGGCTTGCAATTGCAGGAACATCTGCCCTGGATTCCCCAGTTGGGCCTGAGCTACAACCTGGGTGTCGATGGGTTATCCCTGCCGCTGCTGACCCTCAGCAACCTGTTAACCCTGGTTGTGGCCTTCAGTAGTGACATTCGTGGCCCTCAATTTCCCATTCTGAATCGTCCTCGTCTGTTCTATTCTCTGGTGTTGCTGGCCAATGCAGGGATTGCTGGCGCCTTGATGGCTCAGAACCTGCTGCTGTTCTTCCTGTTTTACGAGATAGAACTGATTCCCTTCTATCTGTTGATCGTGATCTGGGGCAGTGCGAAACGAGAATACGCCGGTATGAAATTTCTGATTTATACCGCTGTATCTGGCATTCTCATCCTGGCGGCCTTCCTGGGGCTGAACTGGCTGACCGGTGTGTCCAACTTTGACTATGACGCCATTCAAACCGCTGGACTGACACAGCAGACCCAACTGATCTTGCTGACGTTGATTTTGGTTGGCTTCGGTATCAAGATTCCCCTGGTGCCTCTCCATACCTGGTTGCCCGATGCCTATGTGGAAGCTTCAACGCCGACGGCAATTTTGCTGGGGGGGGCATTGGCTAAGTTGGGTACCTACGGTTTGATCCGCTTTGGTTTGGGATTGTTCCCGGATACCTGGAGCCTGGTGTCTCCTGGATTAGCCATCCTTGGTGCGATTTCGGTGATGTACGGAGCAGTGGCCGCGATCGCCCAAAAGGATATCAAACGCATGGTGGCCTACAGTTCCATTGGTCACATGGGTTATGTGGTGGTCGGAGCCTCGGCCCTGACCCCGCTGGCTCTGGTGGGAGCTGTTTCCCAGATGATTAGCCACGGTCTGGTTCTGGCCTTGCTGTTCTATCTGGTCGGTTTGATTGAAGCCAAGGTTGGCACCCGTGAACTGGATGTGTTGAATGGGTTGCTGAATGCCATTCGGGGTTTGCCCATGACCAGTGCCCTGCTAGTGTTTGGCGGCATGGCCAGTGCAGGTATTCCTGGCATGGTAGGCTTCATCGCTGAATTTCTGGTGTTCCAGGGCACTTTCTCCCGCTTTCCCATCCCGACCTTGCTGTGCATCATCGGAACTGGTTTGACGGCGGTTTACTTCGTCATCCTGCTAAACCGAACCTGCTTCGGCAAGCTGGACAATGACACGGCTTACTATCCTCGGGTGACGAAGGCTGAGCACTTGCCCGCCCTCGTTCTGATGGGCCTGATCTTCTGGCTGGGCATTCAACCAACCTGGTTGCTGCGTTGGAGTGAAAGTGCCTCCACTGCCTTGGTAGCTGCAACCCCGGTTCAGGCCAGTCAGCCAGTTGCTGTCAATCCAGCCTTGCAACTGTCCGCTGCGATGAATTATCCGATGATCGAATAGTTCGTCTATGGGGTTTGGAGTTGGAAATGCCTGATTCCATTGCTTACCTGGACTCGAACCCCTCCCCTCGATTCCTCTTTTCCCAGTCTTTCCTTGCCACCTAGAGAGAACGAACCTATGAACATGGCCGCTGCAACCACCAAATTGCCACCGTCCACTCACAAGTATGCCGATGTCATCCATCGCTTGGAAGCGGGTGGATCAATGTTGCCCGATACGCCGGAAAACTTGATGCAGATCATTGGCCTGTATAAGGCTTACGCTGTGCCAATGGATTTTTACTGGCGTGATCTGCTGTATATTGGTGAGCAAGTCTTTCTAGATCCGTTTCCTTTTTTCAAATACTTTATTCCCAAGCAATATCTGGATCTGCATAACCACTATGCTGGGGATGATGCCGATTTGCGAATCTGGCGGGGTCAAGCAGATGCCCACCCGGAACTGATTGAGTTTATCGAGCGGGGGGAATTGAAGGTAAAACTGCCCCGAATTTTTCACCACTGGTGGCACGATCGCATCAACATGGAATTTGCCGAAGAGTGTATGCGGGCCATGCTCTGGCATCGACGGATGTACTGTCCGGCCAACCAGTTTGACCCCTATCTGGACAGCGAAGAATACAAACAAAATGCCGATCGCGCTATTCGTGCCTATTTCAAGGGTAATCCCGTGATGTTGGGTCTATACAAGCTGTTCCCCGACATGTTTATGGAGCAGTGTCGGCAGGCGTCTTACTATGCCAACCTGGGGCTGTTCTGGGAAGTGATGGCGCCCGTTTTCTTTGAAATGTCGGACCTGTACGACGAAGGGAAAATTTCCACAGTTCCAGAAGCGATGGATTTCCTGGTAAATGGCATTTTTGCGATCGCGGGACGGCCGATTTATCACCATGTCTACATCCGGGGTGAATGCTACGAAATTATTCCCAAGTCCAAGGGGTTCACCTGGTTGTATGAAGCGGCCCTGCCCTACGTGGAAGCGGTGTTCTATCGCACTTCCCCGTTCCGGGGCACTAAGTCTTACAATGCCCAGGCCAATCAGGTGCCCGCTGACCAGAAGGATTTCCACTATGGGGTGTTGTATGCGGACAAGTTTCCCGTGGGCACAGCCGGGATTCCACCAACCCTCCTGCACCAGGACATGTATCACTTCCTGCCCCAATATCTGATTGATTACTACAAACAGCATTGCCGGGGTGAAGATGACATGCTGATCCAACTGGCGATTAGTTTCCAGCGCTCCATGTACAACGTCACCTCAGCCGTTATTCAGGCGCTTCGTACGGCCTTGCTCTATCCCCTGGATGACCCCAATCCAGAACATCTGAAAGCTAACCGGGCCTTCTTCGAAGCCCAGATGGATCGCTTCCTGCGTCCAGAAGCTCGCCTGCCTAACATCCAGTCCCAGGACTATCGGTAGGGTGGTTTCAATGTGTTTGGAATAGCTGATTGTTGCGATCTGTTATGACTGAGATCTTGCACCTCTGGCAACAACCCGCCCTGCAATGAATTGCGGGCTAACAGAACTAAGTCCGTTTAAACGGACTGACGATCCACAACTTGGGTTTTCCAGTCTACTTCAGTGGACTTGCCTCTATTAGCCCGAACTTTTAGTTCAGGGCGGGGCAAGGATATTGTCAGAAATGCTGGAAATACGTCTTCTTGAAAATGGTTCAAAATCCTTTCAACTTGCCTAATGCTCAAGATACAAGATTGGGTAGAACGCAGTGAAACCCAATAACATTAGGCTAATAGGTTGGGTTTTGTACCTCAAGTCAGTCATGGAAAAAGTACCGTATTGGATTAAGAACCGCTATTGCCCCATCTGTTTGACTTTTTTGAGGACTTGGTTACCACCTTCTTTTCGGGCACACTAGCGGCGGTGACCAGGACCCGCAACACCAAGCCTAGGGTGTCTACAGTCATAAGCCGCTTGCGGCTCTTCATTTGCTTGCCACCATCAAAGCCCACCACCTCATACACCATGGCCGCAGAAGTGTACACCGTCTGCCAGGCTGGGAAATCGCCAGGTAAGGAGCGCCATCGAACTCCCTCTGACAGGAGATACAAAACGGCATTGAGAACTTCCTACAGAACGACACTGCGATGGCGGCTGCTGGGTTTTGCCTCCGGTAGTAAATCGCTGAGCAAGTCAAATTCGGCTTGGGTCAGATTGCTGGGGTATGCTTGACTCATATGGCTCCCTCAGGACTCAATAGTTTGTTATTGCAGCTTACCCTGAGTTAGCTTTTTTACTGCCCGCCCGGCCTTTAAAACATCCACTTACATCATTCGCGGCTTCAAGGCAGAAGCGTGTCTATGAGGGCGTGCTATGACTCAGATCCTTAACTCTGCCAGTTTCCCAGGAAAAGACGATCGCACCTTATCGGCTCCTGACCACGAGGCTGTCACAATCTCAATCCGTAAGTTGTACAAACACTATGGCAACACAATCGCCATTCGGGGCATCGATCTGGAGGTACAGCAGGGAGAGTTGTTTGGTCTAATTGGGCCGGATGGCGCGGGTAAAACTACGGCGTTCAATATTTTGGGTGGGGTGATGGAAGCCAGCGCTGGCACGGCCCAAATCCTGGGATTGCCTGCCAGAGATGCCCGTAGTTATACCGGATATTTGACGCAACAATTTTCGCTTTATCCTGACCTCAGCGTTGAAGAAAATATTGCCTATAGTGCTGGCTTGCGGCTTGTCCCTGAGCCTCAGGTCGAGGCACGCCGCACGAAATACCTGACGCTGATGCAATTGGATCGATTTCGCGATCGCCTTGCAGGCCGCCTTTCTGGAGGCATGAAACAGAAGTTAGCTCTGTGTTGTGCGCTGATTTCTGAACCGCGTGTGCTGTTGTTGGACGAGCCAACTACGGGGGTCGATACCATTGCTCGTCGGGAGTTCTGGGACATTTTGGCCAGCTTAACTGCCCAAGGCATCACCATCGTCGTAGCGACTCCCGATTTAGATGAAGCGGAACGGTGCGATCGCGTAGCGTTGATGTACGACGGACAGATCCAACAAATCGGTACTCCCACTCAACTGAAAGCTGATTTGGGATTACAACGCCTAGTGATTCGCACGGCTGAGTTAGTCAAAACGGAACAAGCTTTACTGCCCCTGGTGCAGACCGGCGAACTGGCCGATGTCTCGACTCTGGGCGATCGCATTGAAGTGCTGGTTAACGATGCCCAACTTGGGGAACAGTGGGTGCGAGATCGGCTGGCGCAGGCTCAAGTGGACTGCGATCGCATTCAGCCCGAAGCCGCCACTCTGGAAAACGTTTTCACCACCCTCCTGCGTCGCCAAGGGGGCGTTCCGCCATCTATTCCCTTCCCTCGCTCCCATCCCTCGTCTGCCATCGCCAGCACCCCATCGTCCACCATTGCCATCGCTGCCCGCAACCTCAACCGCCACTTCGGCAGCTTTCATGCCGTCGTCGATCTGAACCTGGACATCCATTACGGCGAAGTCTATGGGCTGCTGGGAGCCAATGGAGCCGGAAAAACCACCACCATCAAGATGCTGTGTGGCTTGTTGCCCATCAGTTCTGGGCAGATGGCGATCGCGGGTGAAACAGGTGATCTGCGCAGTCCTGCCCTGCGTCAGCGCATGGGCTACATGAGCCAAAAGTTTACCCTCTATGACGACCTGACGATTTTAGAAAATTTGCAATTTTACAGTGGGGTGTACGGCATTCCGCCCCGCCAGCAACGGGAAAAGATCCGCTGGGTGCTGGCGATTTGTGGGTTAGAAGGACAGGAACATTTGCTAACGCGACAGCTACCGGGGGGATGGAAGCAGCGCGTGGCATTTGGGGCTTCGGTGATGCATGAGCCAGAGATTTTATTTTTGGACGAACCGACCTCTGGAGTAGACGTACTGGCACGACAGCAGTTCTGGCAGTTAATTAATGACTTTGCCCGTAATGGCACCGCTATTCTAGTGACCACCCACTACATGAATGAAGCTGAACAGTGTAACCGGATGTGCTTTATGGTGGCGGGGCGCAAGGTGGCAGAGGGGTCAGCCAGTCAGATCAAAGCGGCCCAACCGGGACAGTTGTTTGAATTGCGCGTAGCACAGTTGCAAGCCAGTTACGATCGCCTGCGGCAACACCTGGAGCCTTGGCGCGTGTCGATTTTTGGCGATCGCCTCCACATTGTGTTAGACCATCCCCATCAGGAATTACCCCAAGTGGAATCCCTGCTGCAACAAGCAAATTTGCCGCTGCTAGACACCCAGCCCATTCCCTTTTCCTTGGAAGATGCCTTTATTGGCGAAGTGCAACGAGCTGGAGGCGCACCCCCATGAGTATTCGACGCATTCGCAACCAGTTTTTCAAAGAGTTAGAACAATTCCAGCGCGATCGCTTAGGTGCGGCCCTCGCCTTTATTTTGCCTGTGGTTGCAACGATGGTCCAATTTTGAATGGTTTCAGGTAATTGAATCAGGCTAATTGCAACAGTGGCATCAGTCCCAGCAATGCCAGGATACCCAGCAACATGAAACTCTGCCGTCCAGTGGCCCGATCGCCAAAGAGAATGGCATAGATGCCCTTGACCAAATTGTTCTGGCCGCCGCGATCGCAATAGCAGCCGCAGCCACAGGCAGGGGGGTTGACTGGCGCAGCATCTCCTATCGACTCCAACCAGAACCACCAGGAACCAAGCAAGCGTCATGTCTGAGTTCTAACCAGCAACCTGGCCATGATGCAACACTTGTAGCAGTTCTCGGGTGGTGAAGGGTTTGGCTAAGAACCGTTGGAAGCCAAGCTGCTCGGCCTGGGCCACGGCTTCGGTGGAATTGAGGCCACTCATGGCGATCGCGAACACTTCTGGATTCAGGCGACGTAGCATGATCAGGGTAGAAGCCCCATCCATAGCCGGCATCATGAGATCCATCAACACGCTGTGGATTTCATCTTTGTGTTGGGCATACACCGCGATCGCCTCAATTCCATCACTGGCCGTCAAAACCTGATAATTGTGGGTCTCCAGGGTCACCTTGGTAATTTCACAAATGCTGGCTTCATCATCGACTACCAGAATCCATTCCTGATCACCCATCAAGGGATCTAAGGTAGGACTGGTTTGCAGTTGCACCGATCGCTGAGCTGGCAAATACACCTTAAATTGGCTGCCCTGGTTCACCTGACTGTGCACTTCGACAAAGCCACCATGACTTTTAACTATCCCCAGCACCGCCGATAGGCCCAGCCCTGTCCCCTGCCCTACGGCCTTGGTGGTGAAGAAAGGGTCAAAAATGCGATGAACAATTTCGGCCGCAATGCCCATGCCCGTGTCGCTGATGGTGACCACCACGTAGGGACCCATACGGGCATCCAGGTGCATCCGGGCATAGGGTTCATCCACCAGCAGGTTATCCGCCGTAATACTTAAGGTGCCGCCCTGGGGCATGGCATCCCGGGCATTGACGCACAGGTTCATGAACACCTGATGCAACTGAGTGGCATCCCCTACAACCATCCACAGGTCATTGGGCAGATCGGTGTGAATCGCAATGGACTTGGGTAAGGTTTGCTGGATGATCTTCTCAATTTCCAGCAACAAATGTTGTACTTGCAGATTCACCCGTTTCCCCTCTACCCCACGGGCAAAGGACAAAATTTGTTTGACCAAATCGGCCCCCCGTTGGGCACTGCTTTCCAGGGTGTGCAGCATTTGCCAGGTCTGGGGAGTCAAGTCGGGCAGTTTTAGGGGCAAGAGCTGCACCACCGCCAGGATTGGCGTCAGGATGTTGTTCAGGTCATGGGCAATGCCACTGGCCAGGGTCCCCAGGCTTTCCAACCGCTGGGCCCAGAGAAACTGGGCTTCCAGTTGCTTTTTCTCGGTAATGTCCATGTGGATGCCGATCAGGCGCAAGGGAATCCCCGCTGTATCATGGAAGAGGCTGCTTTTGACTGCAATCCAGCGCAGACTGCCATCCGGCCACAGGATGCGAAACTCCGTCTCCAAGCCCCGGCCGCTGCTGAGGGCCTGTTGCAACTCTTGCTCGACTTTGGGTCGATCTTCTGGGTGCAGGGTGGCCAACCAGTCCTCAGCCCGATCGCCCAAACTGCCAGCAGCTAACCCATACAAGCCTTCCAATTCGGCGGTCCAGGTCACCTGCTGGGAGGGCAGGTGCCATTCAAAACTGCCAATCTTGCCCGCCTGCTGGGCCAGTTCCAACCGTTCCTGCACCGTTTGTCGCTGCTGAACTTCCTGCAACAAGCGATCGTTGGCAGTCTCCAGTTCTGCTGTTCGTTGTCGCACCCGCAGTTCCAGAATTTCATTGGCTTCCCGCAGGGCTTCGGCGGCCTGTTTGCGTTCAATGGCATAGCGCAGCGATCGCACCAGCATGTCCTGGGTCACTAACCGCTTGACCAGGTAATCCTGAGCGCCATGTCGCACAGCCTGTACCGCCAGATCATCATCATTGGTATTGGTCAAAACCACCACCGGCAAGCTCGGCGCCTGCTGAATCAGCGTATCCAGAGAGGCCAGGCCATAGCTATCCGGCAGCGTCAAATCGAGCAAAACCGCATCAAACGCTTCGGCTTGCAACCGGGCGATCGCCTCTGCCAGACGCTTCACATGGTCTAACCGGAAGGATCTGACCCCCACCCCTTGCAGTAGTTCTTGTAGTAAGCGAGCTTCGGGCAGATTATCTTCAACCAGCAAGATATGAACGACGGACCTGCCTAAGCTCCGACCGATGGCAGTGTCGCAGTTTCCAACCAAAATTCCTCAATCCCCCGGACAATTTTGAATAACTGACTGAGATTCCGTGACTTTGAAATGTAGCAATTGACATACAAATCGTAGCTGTTGACAATGTCTTCCTCGTTGCGGGAAGTGGTCAAGACCACAACAGGAATGTGTTTCAGACTGGGGTCGGCCTTGATTTCAGCCAGCACCTCCCGCCCATCTTTCTTGGGCAAGTTTAAGTCCAGCAGAATGAGGTCAGGACGCACCGCGTCAGTAAACGCCCCATCCTGCCGGAGATAGGCCATCGCTTCCATGCCATCTCGGGCCACCACCACCTCGCACTGAGTGGCAGTCCCCTTTAAAGCTTCCTGGATTAGCCGGATATCGCCCCGGTTATCTTCAACCAAAAAGATAATTTTGGCTCTTGCGTCCGCTGGCATGGTTCCGATCTCGGCCTCCTACCGGAATTGTGAAATTGAAAGTTGCCCCCTGGCCCAATTCCGACTCAACCCAGATCCGGCCCCGGTGACATTCCACAATCTTCTTGCAGATCGCCAGCCCCATCCCAGAACCAGGATATTCATCCCGGGTATGCAGGCGCTGGAAGATAACAAAGATGCGATCGGCAAATTCCGGTGCAATGCCAATGCCGTTATCCTGCACCGAGAACAGCCAGGCATCCTCCTGCCGTTTCACCCCAATGTGAATTCGGGGCGGTTCCTGCAACTGCTTAAACTTAATGGCATTGCCAATCAGGTTTTGGAACAGTTGCATCAGTTGAGTCCCATCCGCCACAATGGTGGGCATCGGATCATAGGTCACCACCGCAGCCGTCTCGGCAATCCGGCCCCGCAGGTTATTCAGCGCCTGGGTTAAAGGCACTTCCACCTCGGTTAATTGCCATTCAATCCCCTTCAGATCAACCTTGGAGTAAGCCAGCACATCATCGATCAGGGTCTGCATCAGGCTGACCCCTTCGACCGCAAAATCGATAAACTCGGTGGCATCCTGATCCAACTGGCTGTGATAGCGCATCTCCAGCAATTGGACATAGTTGGCCACCTGGTTCAGCGGTTCCTGCAGGTCATGGGAAGCAACATAGGCAAATTTCTTCAATTCCGCATTGGATCGTTCCAGATCCTGGGCCAGCAAAGCTAACTCCTCCGCTTGCCGCAGCACAATATTCACGATCGCTTTGCGCAATTCCAGGGCCGCCTCCACCTCTACCGCTTTCCAGGGTAGAGACTTCAGCCGCACCGTCTGCTTCCACAATTCGAACGACTTGCGCGGGCACAGGCGCATCTCGCCATCGGACTGCTGCAGTTCGTAGGCATGATTCGGGTCGCCGCCCCAGTTCACCGTCTGGATGACCTCTGGCCGGAACCACAGGACATAGCTGCGGCGGGAAATCGGGATAGCCATCAAGCCACTGGCCACATCCTTAAACCGCTGGGCATCGGAATACAGCAACGGCAACCCATCGGTCTGGAGAATCTCCCGATCGCCGATGGTATTAGCCAACCACTGGGCTAGATAGTTCAGCTCCTCCTCCGTTGGCGTACAACCCAGAGTGGTCCAGCGTCCACCAAAGCAAATTGCGGCCCCACTGGCATTAGCCAGATCCAGCAGATTGGGCTGACGTTGCACCAGTCCCTCAATGAAGTTGTCCGCCTCGGACATCGACTCCACCAGTGCCGACTGCACCTGAGCCAATTTCATGCGATAGGTATAGTCCGCCGTTTCCTCACGGGTAGAAATTTCCGCAAAGATGACCCGTCCCAGAAATTCACAAGCCTTACGCAACTCGTAGGGCACATATTTTGGCTGGCGGTGATGGCAGGCAATCAACCCCCAGAGCTTCTGGTCTTTCATCAACGAAATTGTTAGGGAAGCCCGCACCCCCATGTTGTGCAAATATTCCAGGTGACAGGAATAGGGACTGCGCAGGATAGACAGGATCAGGTCCGTTGGCCGATTGGTGATGGGATTGTGGGTCGGATAAAGGTCCACTGGCTCAGCCTGAGCATCGGGAATCACCCGAATCCAGTTAGACAGAAACATCTTGCGGGCCGGTTGGGGAATATCCGATTCTGGGTAGTGCAAGCCCAAATAGGACTCCATCGCGTCGATTTTTTCTTCCGCTACGACTTCCCCATGACCGTCGTCGTCAAACTGATACAGCATGACCCGGTCAAAGCCAGTCACGTTACGGATTTCCTGCACAATAATCTGACAGAAATCTCTCAGATTCGCGGTTGCTTCCAACTGACTAATGGAAGCCCGGGCTAGATGATAAAAACTCAAGAAAGGAATATTTTCTTGGGTCAGAGCAGGTTCCAGTTCCAGCAACAAAAACCCATCTGCACTGCGATGAAACACCGCATCGAAAACCTGATAATCATCTCCCTGTCGCCGCACCCACACTTTTGTGGGGTTGATCAGGTCCAAATTATCGTCGGATAACCCTTCTTTGAAGCGATCGACTTGAAACGCATCTAGAATTTCTTCCAGCGATTTTCCCAAAACTTGATCGGGGGCCATCCCGAATGCTTTGGAGGCATTTTTGCTAACTTGAAGTACGGTTAACTCAGGTTCCTGTAGCACCAGCAGGACGCCATGGGGCTGTACCTGGGTCAAAATGTGAATGGGGGGCTGTTTCAAACTGATCAGCTGGCTATCCTGAACCTCGACACTAATTCCCACCATATTTTTCCTCCGCAAACTTCAATCGCAATCCCAGATTTTGAACCGATCAATGCCTGTACCATACAGAGTGAAGACTTGATCCTTCTGGCCGAATCCGCATTTCAACCGATGACTCAGGCTGCTAATTTTCTGCCGCTTACCGTGTTAGATCTCACCTACACCATCAAGAATTCGGACATCTATCAACAGAAGTAGCCAATCCCTAAAAACGCTTGCCAAAGGCATATTCCTTGGCATAAAGAGACCTGACTTGCGATTTTCAAAACACACCAAGCCTGACTTTCTGCAAGAAGGATTGGGACTTACCCATTCTCTTCATCGACTGGGGAAAAGATTTTGCCGTCCTTTCTTGGCGGATTTAATTTTCTGCCCACAGCTTGCAGCATATCGCAGAAAATCAGGGGCAAACCAAACACAATGCTTAAATAAACTGAAAGCTTTATTTTTCAGATTAAGAATCATTTTTCGATCAAAAAAATGATTCAAAAGTTTCTTTTTGATCAGGAATTGTTTTTGTTTCTTCAAGAAAGTTTCTATTAACTGAATCACTTACTCTACTGGAAGAGTAACAATTCCTAACCAAAATTCCTCAATCCGTCTGACAATTTGAAACAGTTGTTCTAGATCCGAAGACTTGATCACATAACAGTTTCCTTGCAGGGCGTAAGTTCTAAAAATATCGGTTTCACTGGCAGACGCCGTCAGGACAATAATTGGAATCCGCTTGAGTTGGCTGTCTGCCTTAATTTCGGACAGCACCTCCTGGCCATTCCTGCCGGGTAAGTTCAAATCCAGCAGGATCAGGTCCGGGCGCGGAGCATTGCTATAGCTGCCGCGACGATGCAAGAAATCTAGGGCTTGATTGCCATCGGCGATCGCCACCATTTGAGGCCCACCGGCATTTTGCTCGAAGGCTGTTTGAATCAGGCGGGCATGCTCCGGGTTGTCCTCTACGATCAGAACCAACCGTTGCGTCGAATGTGCTTCCATGCTGAACTACAACAAGAATGGGGGCAAAGGATCAATAACTCATCCCCCCGTGGTAGGACAAGTTAACCCTGGTTTTATAGCAATCCTAAATGATTTGTGAACGGCTGGATGGTGACAGGGCTTTGTGAGAAGGATTTCCTGCGGCAACCTTTCACAATCCTGATCGGATCGCTATATCATGGTTCGCGGGTTTGTAACTATAGGGATTGGCTGCACCATTGGCCAGACGCAGTTCAAACCGTCCGGGACAGCAGTCAGTAGGTGACAAACCAGGGCTGCCCTACCGCCAGGGAAAGGGCGATCGCCCCGCCCTAGACCGCCATAGAACAGGCACTCACCGCCTATGGAACCGCCAAACAGAATTTTGAGGCCTTTCCCAAATCGGTCAAGCGGGGCATTCTGGAGTGGATTGCCTCAGCGAAAAAAGCGGAAACCCGCGCTAAACCAATTGCGGAAACAGCCCAGTTGGCCGCCCAAAATCTTCGGGCAAACCAGTGGCGGCAGTCCTCAAACTAGGGTTATGAACCGGCCAGAAGTTCGCGATCCTCCCTGCCTGGTTTCAGATG
>CAZBTL010000091.1:0-15350 GCA_964494755.1 uncultured bacterium
TTGAACCAGCGGTTGGCCTGACATGACGGTTACCTTTTCACCGCAGGGATGTCACCTTGCCGCAGTGCCTAATTTCATTATGGCTATGGCTTTAGATCTTGGGGTCCACAATTGTCCCCATAAATAGGATCTCGCCAGTTTGATTATCTCGGATGGCGGTGAAGAAGGGGCGATCGACTTTCAGGGTAAAGGGCCCCTCAATCGGGGCGGAGGTCATGCGGATGCCAACGGAGGTCACCGCCGCCGCTTCTGTGCCTTCTTCATTGACTTCTACAAAGGTTTTATGTTTGACCTCGTCAATTCTGGCGGGAGCGGCACTGATGCCCGAAAAGTCGGCTTTTGCCGGATTGAAGGCAACCCCCATGCCCAGCGCCGTCAAGGCTGGTTTCAGTTGGGCATTGTATTCCAGTTTAAACCGGGGCATCTGGACCGACCCCGATCGCGTCCGAAATTGCTTCATCCAGGACTGCCAGTTTTCCTCGGTCAGGCTGGTCAGGAAACTGGACAGATTGGAACTTTCCTTGGGCAGGAAGACATACAGGCTCATCCGTCGCTGTTTGCCGTAGGGCAGGCTAACCGCCTGGAACTGGTCTGTTTCTAGATAGCGGTAATCACCCGTTTGAGACATCAGGGGATGCAGCTTCTGTTTGCCGGCTGCCAGATAAAACGGTTGGTTAGCAGTTAGTCTGCGGTCAAAAGCAACGGTCCAGTCGCCTTTGAAGTAAATGGCATTAATCAAATACAGCAGGTCATCGGGGCGAACCGAGTCCACAATCTGCGGAATCTTGCCATTGGTGTTTTTCTCAACCCACTGGTTAATTACCGAGGGAGCTTTGGGATCGGCAAAATTCAGATTGGTTACCTTAGCCCCGTAAAATTCCTGGTTGCGCTGCAGAAACTCCGGCTTCAGAGGGATTTTCTGATTAGCCCAGAGGGAATTGGCGATCGCCAGCTTGACCTGCGGATCGGGATTTTCCAGACTGGCTCGCAGATTGGCATGGGCCTGGTTCAGCGCCGCCAGGCTCAGTCCCTGGAGTTCGAGAGTCTGCCGCATCGCCTGTTGGGTCTCACCGCTGGCCCCGTTGTAAGTCATGGCCAGGGCGATCGCCACACTGGACGGCGAGATAAACACATTCTGGCCTGGTTGTTGCTTCAGCAACTGATGGAACAGGTTAAAACCGAAGCGGGTATTAGCCGTAACTAGTTGGGAATTAACCATCGGAGAAGATTTCGCAACCAGGTGAGTAGACGAAGAGACTGGCATCGGATCGGGCTGGGTACGTGCGGCCCTGGCTGAAAGTGTCGATTGCAGGCATCCCATCAATCCCAGCACCATCAGACTACTAGCCGCAAGCGCACCCATTTGAGACAACCCTGGTCGAGTCATGACCCTACTCCTAATCACCCAAAGAACTCTTTCACTATAGTCCTGACATCCAGACGCCCATTCGTCGGTTACAGTTCCAGCAACAACGGCCGCTTCCGGTACCATCGAGAACAGCCTGTCGGCTGCCAACTGTTTTTCCTAACCTGTGTTCTCACCTTGTTGGATCCGCATGTTCTCCAATAACCTCCCTTACCTGAAACAGGCGATTGCTGCCTTCCCTACCCTGCGTTGGCTCTGGCCGGTGCTATGGGTGTTTGTGGTCTTGCGGTTAATCTACTGGTTCACGGCTTTTCCCAACCCGGATGAAGCCTACTATTGGCTCTGGGGACAGCATCCCGGCCTGTCCTATTACGATCATCCGCCGCTGCTGGCCTGGATCCAAGGCCTGTTTAGCCATCTGCTGGGCCGATCCGCCTTCACCCTGCGGTTGCCCAATCTGATCACCACGGGACTTTTAGTATTCCTATACAGCCGCATCTGCAACCGACTGTTTGGCCCGTCCGCCACCCCTCACTTCTGGCTAACCGTTGCCCTGTTGTTTGCCTCGCCGCTGTACTTCCTGTTTCTGGCTCTGGCCTGGCCGGATCACCTGCTGATCCTATTTTCCTTACTGGCAACCTTCTGGTTCTGGACCTTCCTGGAAACCTATCGGGCAGACAGCCGAGGAGAAAGTTGGCGCCTGTTCAGCGCCGCGATCGCTTTGGCTCTGGCCATCCTGTGCAAGTACAATGCCAGTTTTGTGATTCTGGCCTGCCTGGTCGTCATCCTGGCCTCTAAACGGCATCGGCCCCTTCTGAGCGACTGGCGGCTCTATCTGGCCGGGGCGATCGTGGCTAGTGGTCTGCTGCCCATCCTGCTATGGAATACCTTCAACGACTTTCAATCCTTCCAGTACTATGTCAACCGCAGTGTCAAACCCACTGGCTTTCAACTGAAAATCTGGGACTGTGTAGGATTCGTCCTGTTTTCCATCCTGATGTTCTCACCGCTGCATAGTTTTGCCCTGGTTCGGGTACTGCGTCGCCCTGCCGTCTGGCTCAACCAACAGCCGCTTTATTGGCGTCTAGCCCTCTGGGTCTTCAGCCTATCTAGCCTGATTCTGCTGGGCATTTCTCTGATTTCTACAGCGCTCTACTACTGGAACATTACAGCCTATTTGCTGCTGCTGCCCCTGTTATCAGGCTTCTTTCTCTCAAAACCACAAAATGGGCAGACCCCTAACCTGAGCAAGCCCTCCCTATTCCTGAGCACACAAATCTTGGGCTTATTTTTTGCCGTTTTGCTGGTTGTGCATTATTGCCTGCTACCGATTTCGGCGCTGTTTGGGCCAGACGGAGATCCGGACTCCCGTATGCTGTTTGGCTGGAAGACGGTTGGTCATGCCGTCTTGCAGGCCCGAACTGAACTGTCTGGCCAACCGTTTTTGGCCACCACCGATTATCGGTCAGCTTCAGCCCTGGCCTATGAATTAAATGAACCAGAGGTTACCGCCATTTCAGACCGAATTGACCAGTTTGATTTCTGGAATGACCAGAACCGCGCCTTCAAAGGTCGAGACGCCGTGCTGCTTTCAGACGACTGGCACCCCATGCCTCCTGCACTGCTAGCCCGGTTCGAACGGGTATCCGAGCCGTTCACGATCCCGGTTCGTCGGATGAATGTTTGGATCAAAAATTACTACGTCTTTAAAGCCTTTAGTTTTGAGGGCTAACCGGACTTTCAATGGGCATCCCAAACAAAGCTTAAAGGTTAAATTTTTCTATTAAAATTTAATATTCAACTTTGATCAAGCAGCAAAAGTTTCTGTTAACCATCCGGATTAATTCATTAAGAACTACTGTTTTTCATTGAGAATAGGTCAATGTAGACTGCCCCAACAACACCTTTGTTCAAAGAATTGGACAGGCAGGGAGCAGAAGGCTATCTGACCTGCCAAACAGCGATCCCACCCTTCGCCAAACTGCCTCTAGATAAGAATTAGTAGTAGGGGCATATACATAAAAGGCTAAGAAAAACCAAAGACTTAAACAGCCTTTTAAGTGTCTGGAAAAACATCCCTAAAATGATTTGGGCACCTCGTCCCCCAGCATCTTCACTTAAGAGGAAGCGCTATAGTTGACAAGCACAAATCTCTCTGGATTTTTTGCAATATTTTGTTATGTCTTTAACATCTAGTTATATTTTGCTGTTAGCCAATCGGCCCTATGAGTTCCGCCCCCTCATGTCGGTGCTGGGGCATGCTGACTATTCCGTGGCGATCGCCCGGTCAGAGGAGCATGCCGTGGCGCAAACTACCCGCCATCCTCCGTTTTTGATCATCCTGGCTGGCGATCATCACACTTGGTCGCGTCACTTGCTCTCCCGCTTACGAACCTGCGCTGATGCCTGTCTGATCACACTGGTGGCTCTGACCGATTTCCACGCGCCCAGTTGGGTGCCCCAGGAAGACAATCCAGGCTTCGATGGATTTCTGGTCAATCCAATCAGCACCGATGTTCTGTACTCTCTGGTGCAGGCGGCCTATATGCGACAAACCTGCTATTCCAAATCCTGCCCCGTTTGTTTGACAGACCGAACTGAGCCCATGACCCCTCATTTTCTGTAGGCTGGGATAAGAACCGGGATCCCGTCCTATGAAATTTGCCCCCCTCTATCCTCTGCTTTATCAGACCCTACAACCCATATTTCCCAACTGCCTGTGGTCCGGCTGTAGCAGTCTGCCCCGGCTTGCGCTGACCTTTGATGATGGTCCCCATGCCGAGTACACCCTCCAATTGCTCGATGTCTTGGATCAGTATCAAGTAAAAGCCAGTTTCTTCTGGTTAGGGATATGCGTGCATCGATCCCCGCAGGTAGTCCGTGAAGTCTACAATCGGGGCCATTGGATTGGTCTGCATGGCTATGATCACCGTTCCTTTCCGCTCCTCAAAAGCCAGGAGTTACATCAGTCTTTAGTCCGCACGCAGGATGCGATCGCCGAGGCTTGCGGTCTTTCCCCTGAAGCGGTCCGAGATGTGCGGCCCCCCAACGGTTTATTTACCCCCCGAATTCTGAATCGTTTGCAGCAATGGAACTACCGACCCGTCATGTGGAGTGTCGTGCCGGAAGACTGGGTCAAACCGGGGGTTTTACGGGTTGTGTCTCGCATCTTAAAACAGGTCAGGAATGGCTCCATCATTGTTTTGCACGATGGCATTTTCGGCGGAGAGGATGTCGCTGAAACAACTCGTGTCCTGATCCCACTTCTGTTGCAGCGTAACTATGAATTAGTTACCATCGATCAGCTCTGGCAGGATCAAAGCAGGCAGGTTGCCCTGACAGATCCCCAGGCTTGACGGTTGACTCATCCCGATCTCGGCAAACGGCCCATCCATTTCAGTTGTTTCTCCGAGATCGGCAACCCATATTGCAATCTAATGGTCGATCAAATGAAATTAGACATTGACGAAATTCCCGGAACGAGCAAGAACCCTTGTTCTACAGCAATTTTTTCCGGGGAAAATCTACACAAGTCATTTTCTTGTGTTAATTTATAGTTTCGAGTCATTGCCTTGAAGCAGTTTCAATATATGATAATTGCTGCTCGATCCGATCCATCTATTTAAAAAGTACTTATAGCTCATGTGCAATTCGTACGTTACATTGCGGTTGCAGTCTTAGATTTAGCCTCTTTCAATGTCTTTCGTCAGGCTTTGGTAATTTGATTAACTCCCAATGAAAGACGTGCATCTTCTGTCAGAAAAGCTACAATCTAGTGGGTGCTTAGGCTGTTCATGGCCAAAAGTTTTTACTTTCTGGTGTTTCTACCCGACGTATGGTTGTTGTGGGGTGTTGAAATTTGCGCCAGCTGATCTAAACTGACCGTTGCATCATAGATAGATGTATCGGCCGGTCGTTTTGTAGTGGATGTCGGTAAATCGACTGGTTTTTGTTTTTAGTTAAGGAGCATGAGGAACGCGGCATGACCCAGGCCAACGACGTACTCGAACTTGATGCACTAAGCGATGTCTCTTCTGACGAGCTAGCTGAGGAGAACGAGTTGGACTTCTTTATGGAAGAAGAAGTAGAAGAAATTGAAGAAGAGGAAGAAATCGATCGAGAAGAAATTCTTGACGGTGCAACTGAAGAGGAAGACGATGCCAAGGCCGGTAAAGCTAAAACTGGTCGTCGCCGGACCCCTGTAAAGAAAAAGCACTATACAGAAGATTCTATTCGGCTCTACCTGCAAGAAATTGGCCGTATCCGCTTATTACGGGCTGATGAAGAGATCGAGTTGGCTCGTAAGATCGCTGATCTGCTGGAGCTAGAGCGCATTAGAGAAAACCTCCAGAAGCGCTTAGATCGAGATCCCTACGATAGCGAGTGGGCAACGGAAGTTCAAATGGCGCTGCCAGCGTTCCGCCACCGGCTTCATTTAGGTCGGCGAGCCAAGGACAAAATGGTGCAGTCCAATCTGCGATTGGTTGTTTCCATTGCCAAGAAGTACATGAATCGTGGCCTTTCCTTCCAGGACTTGATTCAGGAAGGTAGTCTCGGCCTGATTCGCGCCGCTGAAAAGTTTGATCACGAGAAAGGCTATAAATTCTCCACCTACGCTACCTGGTGGATCCGTCAGGCCATTACTCGTGCGATCGCAGATCAGTCTCGCACCATTCGCCTTCCGGTTCACCTTTACGAAACCATTTCCCGCATCAAGAAAACAACCAAGTTGCTGTCTCAGGAAATGGGACGGAAGCCAACGGAAGAAGAAATCGCAACTCGAATGGAGATGACCATCGAGAAATTACGCTTCATCGCCAAGTCCGCCCAATTGCCCATCTCCTTGGAAACACCAATCGGTAAGGAAGAGGATTCTCGGTTGGGTGACTTTATTGAATCGGACGGTGAAACCCCGGAAGATCAAGTTTCCAAGAGCCTACTGCGAGAAGATCTGGAAAATGTCCTGGATACCCTGAGTCCCAGAGAGCGAGATGTTCTTCGGTTGCGCTACGGTTTAGATGATGGTCGCATGAAGACCCTGGAAGAAATTGGTCAGATCTTTAATGTAACGCGGGAACGGATCCGTCAGATTGAGGCCAAAGCTCTGAGGAAACTACGCCACCCAAACCGCAATAGTGTGCTGAAAGAGTACATCCGCTAGTTCAACGTCAGGCTCTGAGTAGGGTCAATCTGTCAGATCCGATTGCCGTAGAGAGCGGCTGTTGGGCCTGGCAGATTGGCTCTATTTTTGCAGATTCATCCGCTGGGAAGCGCTAATCCGTGGTCTAACAGCAGTCTTTTTCTTCTCAGGGTGTGACCGGGGATGATAAACCCATTCAGACTGCGGTATGATAGTTTTCTTGAGCCCTAAACTGTCTGGAATGAAATCTCCTACATTCAGCTAGCGAGATTGAGGTGTAGGCGGCACAGTTTTAAGTGCGTATACATCGGCAGGAGGCATATTTTACGGAGATAGCTACAGGAAACAAGTCGCATGTTCAATCAGGACACATTAACGGTAGACGTTGGCTTCACTCACGATGATTTTGCTGCTTTATTAGATAAATACGACTACCACTTTAGCCCTGGTGATGTCGTTCCGGGGACCGTGTTCAGTTTGGAGCCAAGAGGTGCTCTGATTGACATTGGCGCTAAGACTGCGGCTTACATCCCGATTCAGGAGATGTCCATTAATCGCATTGACAGCCCTGATGAGGTTCTCCAATCGAACGAAACCCGCGAATTCTTCATTCTGGCCGATGAGAATGAAGACGGGCAATTAACCCTTTCAATTCGTCGCATCGAGTACATGCGGGCCTGGGAGCGGGTGCGTCAGCTTCAGGCAGAAGATGCCACCGTCCGATCCATGGTATTCGCCACCAACCGAGGCGGCGCTCTGGTTCGAATTGAAGGATTGCGTGGTTTTATTCCTGGATCCCATATCAGCACTCGCAAACCCAAAGAAGAATTGGTGGGCGAGGAACTGCCGCTCAAATTCCTAGAAGTGGATGAAGAGCGTAATCGTCTGGTTCTCAGCCATCGTCGGGCCCTAGTTGAGCGGAAGATGAACCGCCTTGAGGTGGGAGAAGTTGTGATTGGTACCGTGCGGGGAATCAAGCCCTATGGAGCCTTCATTGATATCGGTGGAGTCAGTGGCTTGCTGCATATCTCTGAGATTTCTCACGACCACATCGATACCCCTCACAGTGTTTTCAATGTCAATGACGAAGTCAAAGTCATGATTATTGATCTGGATGCTGAGCGTGGTCGCATCTCCCTCTCCACCAAGCAATTGGAACCAGAACCCGGAGATATGGTTAAAAATCCTCAGGCGGTTTATGAGAAAGCTGAGGAGATGGCGGCCAAGTATCGGGAGCAACTGTTGGCTCAGCAACAAGGAAGCACTTCCGCCCCTGCAGCACCAGAAGTTGTTGCGGTTGCGGTTGCGGAAGAGATGCCTGCTGCGGTTGAAGAGTAAAAAACTGGCCCTTATCAAGAGCAACCCTCTTTCCCAGGAGTTTGTTCACAGTTGAATGCTTAATTCAGGAGGGGTGTCCCCCCTCCTTTTCAGTTGGATGGTCAATTTAACAGTTGGGAGAAAAACCCATTGGCAAAGATTCAGTGTGGTGCCGTTGAATTCTCGAACATTGAAGCCGTTATTTTTGACAAAGACGGGACGTTGGCCGACTCTCAGAACTTTCTGAGAACCTTAGGTCAGAAACGAGGGCGCCTGATTGATGCCCAGGTTCCCGGAGTTCTGGATCCATTGCTGATGGCTTATGGGTTTGATGGCCATGACCTCGATCCGGCTGGACTTTTGGCTGTTGGAAGCCGTCGAGAAAATGAAATTGCCTCGGCAGCCTATGTGGCAGAAACAGGACGGGCCTGGATGGAAGCCCTGGAGATGGTGCGCTCGGCGTTTGCAGAAGCAGACAAAGTATTTCAGCAAAAAGCGAAAGAGACTCCCCTATTTGAACCCTGTCGCCCAATGCTTCAGCAGTTGGCTGAGGCTGGCGTCAAAATTGGCATTCTCTCTTCAGATACAACAGAAAATGTCAAAGACTTTGTGGCCCATTATGACTTGGAAAAGCTGGTCACTCTACAAATGGGCATTGACGATGGCCCCACCAAGCCGGAGCCCATATTGCTGCACAAAGCTTGCTATGCGCTCAATGTGTTGCCCCATCAAACGCTGGTGATTGGCGATTCATTGACCGATTTCAAACTGGCCCGCGCAGCGGGTGCTGCTGGTTACGCCGGAGTTACCTGGGGCTGGAATCGGCCAGTTAATTTAGGCCAACCAGACGTCATTCTCAGTCAAGCAACTGAAATTCAGGCTGATACCGTTGTCACAACTTGATATAGGTCTAAGTTCACCAGCGAACCGAGCCATTTCCTTACCTTTCTTTCATAAAGCAGGTAGGACTTCTACAAATTTCTCGAGCGACGACCTATGGCGTTTCAGTCTGTGAAGTCGGGGTGTTATGATCCTGAAAAAGTAACAACCCTATACTAAATAGAGAGGATCTAACCTTGACCCGTCGCTACTTCTTCACCTCTGAATCTGTTACTGAAGGCCATCCCGATAAAATCTGTGATCAGATCTCCGACACCATCCTGGACGCCCTTTTGGCTCAAGACCCCATGAGCCGGGTAGCTGCAGAAGTAGTGGTCAACACGGGTCTGGTTTTGATCACGGGCGAAATTACTTCTAGTGCAAAAATTAACTATATTGACTTGGCTCGACAAAAAATTGCGGAAATTGGCTATGTAGGTGCAGATGGTGGCTTTGCAACCAATAGCTGCGCCGTTCTGGTTGCTCTGGATACCCAATCTCCTGATATTGCCCAGGGGGTTGATGCAGCCCATGAAACTCGGGCGCAATCGAGTGATGAAGAACTAGATAAAATTGGCGCTGGCGACCAGGGCATCATGTTTGGCTACGCCTGCAATGAAACCCCGGAACTGATGCCGCTGCCGATTAGTCTAGCCCACCGCATCTCTCGTAAGCTGGCAGCCGTCCGTAAGACAGGGCAGCTTTCCTATTTGCGTCCCGATGGCAAGACCCAGGTTACGGTTCTGTATGAAGACGATCGCCCGATTGGCATTGACACTATCCTGGTCTCGACCCAACACGCTCCCACCATCGGTGAGATTGTGGACGAAGCCGAAGTACAAGCCAAGATTAAGGCTGATCTGTGGGATCTGGTCGTTCAGCCAGTATTCAGCGATCTGTCCATCAAACCTGACCAGAACACCCGCTTCCTGGTTAACCCTACGGGCAAGTTTGTGGTTGGAGGACCTCAGGGGGATGCTGGACTGACTGGCCGCAAAATTATTGTTGATACCTACGGTGGCTACTCACGTCATGGCGGCGGCGCCTTCTCTGGTAAGGATCCCACAAAGGTAGATCGCAGTGCCGCCTATGCCGCCCGTTATGTCGCCAAAAATATCGTGGCTGCGGGTCTGGCCGACAAGTGCGAAGTCCAACTCAGCTATGCGATCGGGGTGGCTCGGCCGGTCAGCATTATGGTTGATACCTTTGGCACCGGCAAAATCAGTGATGAGCAAATTCTAGAACTGGTCAAGCAAAATTTTGAGCTGCGCCCAGCTGGAATTATTCAGTTCTTCAATCTGCGCAATTTGCCCGCCGATCGCGGGGGGCGCTTCTATCAAGATGTAGCTGCCTATGGCCATTTTGGGCGAACCGATCTGGAATTGCCCTGGGAACAAACGGACAAAGCGGCAATTCTGCGGGAAGCCCTGAAACAAGCAGTTGCTGTCTAAAGTAATTGGCAGTCCGTTTGTCTGACTGTCAAGGCGACATTTTGATATAGATAAAGATGGGCGTCAGCTATCTAAAACAGAAGCTTCGCCCATCTTTCTTTCGTGCTCAGGGTTCTGTCCCATCTCGATTTGAGCGTGAGAAACTGGTTGGAAAACGATTGAACAATGCTTGAAGCCAGATTGATTAGGAATACTTGAGTTCTATGACCGGTCAAGATCTACGCCAGTTGTTACTCGATAAATGGGGGCGTTCCTACGACATTCAACTGCGCCGCACCCAGGGAAAAATCTTGGTTCTGATTATGTGGAAATATCTGGAGCAAGCTTCTTTTCCCCTTTCCGAAGCCGACTATCTGACCCATTTAGATGCAATTGCCACCTACCTCCAGGCTTGGCAAGGCTTTGAACAAGTCAGGGCTGGAATTGCGCAGTGCAGTGAGCGGCCCAGAGTCGGCAAGGCGATCAGTATCCCGTTGGAATTGGGCGATCGCGCCTCTGAGTGGATCCTGGACGATCGCTGACGATCAGTCTTAGAGACCGGTTCAGCATTCCGGTAAACATTTAGGTGACAATAGATTCGATCAGATCAATCAACTTGTTTTAGTCGTCGGGGGTGTTTTGTGAATTTTCAGTCGGTGATTGCAACCTTGAACCAGTTTTGGAGCGATCGCGGATGTTTGATCGTACAACCCTACGACACTGAAAAGGGAGCCGGAACCATGAGTCCGCATACCTTCCTGCGGGCTATTGGGCCAGAGCCCTGGGCTGTGGCCTATGTGGAACCCTGCCGTCGTCCCACCGATGGACGCTATGGCGAAAATCCCAATCGGGTGCAGCACTACTACCAATATCAGGTACTGATCAAACCATCCCCCAACAACATTCAGGACCTCTATCTGGACTCCCTACGGGCCTTAGGGATTAAACCAGAAGATCACGATATCCGTTTCGTGGAAGATAACTGGGAGTCCCCCACCCTGGGAGCCTGGGGCGTTGGTTGGGAAGTCTGGCTAGACGGCATGGAAATTACCCAATTCACCTACTTTCAACAATGCGGCGGCATCGACTGTCGGCCAGTTTCCATTGAAATCACCTACGGTCTGGAACGACTGGCAATGTATTTGCAAGAAGTCGATTCCATCTTTAAGGTGCAGTGGAACGACCAAGTCAATTATGGGGATGTTCATCTCCAGGGAGAAATCGAACACTCGACCTACAACTTTGAGGCATCCAATCCCGATCTATTGTTCAAGTTATTTGCCCTCTACGAACAGGAGGCCGAGCAACTCATCCAGCAATCCCTGGTCCTGCCAGCATTGGATTATGTGCTCAAGTGTTCTCACAGCTTTAACTTGTTAGACGCCAGAGGGGTCATTTCGGTAACCGAACGAACCCGCTACATTGCCCGCATCAGGAACCTGGCCCGCCAGGTGGCCCATTTATATTTGAAACAGCGGCAAGACATGGGCTTCCCCCTCTTACCAGCAAATCAACAACAAGCTGCCTAAAACTAGCACCATCAATTATTTGACAGTCGCCAACAGCCTGACTCTGGACTCCAACCAGCCGCCCATCCATCAAAAATACCAGGGATGGATATGGTCATTCCCTGGTGTTGCCAAAAACAGTGCGTTGGCGTTGCAATAGCCGTTGCAAGACGATGGGGAAATCGGGTCCTATCAGGACATTCCAGCTCCTAACATTTGCTGCTCCAGTTGCAACAGCCGGTTGACTCGGTCCTCCGTGGAAGGATGGGTGGAAAACAAGCTGGCAAAGGCTTGGCCAGACAGAGAATTAATAATCAGCAATGGCTCAAAAGAGGGATTGGCCTGCATCGGAATTTGGCGTGCCCCCATTTCCAGGCGTTGTAAGGCATTTGCTAAGGCACGGGGGTTGTCTGTCAAGTGAGCCGCTCCGGCATCAGCCTCAAACTCACGGGTGCGCGAAATCGCCATTTGAATCACTGTTGCCGCTAGTGGAGCCAAAACCATCATCAGGATCAGGCCAATGGGATTGGGGCCTTCCCGATCGTCCCGGGACATGCCGCCAAAGTACAGACCATAGCTAGCCATCTGAGCCAGGTAGGAAATGGCTCCTGCGATCGTGGCGGCGACTGCCTGGGTCAGGGTGTCGCGATGAATGATATGGCTGAGTTCGTGGGCCAGCACCCCTTCCAGTTCATCTTGCGGCAGCAGTTGCAAAATGCCTTCCGTCACTGCAACAGCGGCATGTTGCGGATCACGACCAGTGGCAAAGGCATTAGCGGAGGGAGTCGGAATGATATAAACAGCGGGAGTCGGAATGTGGGCTTTCTGGCTCAATTGTTCAACCGTCCGATAAAGGCCGGGAGCCTGCTCAGGACTGACTGGCTGAGCATTGTAGGCAGAGAGGGCAATCTTATCAGAAAAGAACCAGGAACCGAGGTTCATCACCGCTGCCATCACGATGCCGATGATGATGCCGGAGGTGCCGCCAAAGATCCAGTGTCCCAGTGCCACCAATAAGCCACTGAGAATCGCTAACAGGGCTAACGTTTTGAATTGGTTCATACCCGCTCTCCTAGGTCGCTGTTCACCACTTTTAGAATATCCTTCGATCGCAGGTTTTAATCCGTCCTGCCTATCTTCCTCTATTATCTACCGGGGAATTGTATCTGCCAGCAGAGGAAACCAGTACTGCCAGAGTTCGGATCTTGCGGATCTGAGCCCCGGCATTGAACCGCAACCAGCCCACCGGCCTCAACCGGCAAGTATTTTGGCACCGTGGGCGAAACTTCGAGCCATGAATCTGTAGATCAAGGGAAACCTCCTTTGACGCCATCCCCTGGTGAAAAAGCAATCCCCTATCTCCGCCCCAATTGGATGGACCCTGCTGGCCTTTCTCTATGGCAGCATTTTCCTCACCATCCTGATCCTGGCCTATACCGGCAATCTCCCCACCTTTCTGCCCCAGAACGACAAACTGGGCCATGTGGTGCTTTACTGTCTAGCCACCTATCTGGGACACCGGGCCTGTCACTATAGACGCCTAATGCTTCTGCAGCGGTCCTTGCCTCTGTTTCCCATTCTGTTTGGGTTATTCACTATCACCGAAGAAGGCTTGCAAGCCCTCTCTCCTCACCGAACCCTGGACGCGATCGATTTACTGGCCAGTTTCATCGGCATTTTCCTGGGATACCGACTGGCAGAATGGTCTAACCAAAAGCAGCACAAACAATAGAAACCGCAGGAGTCAACTCGCATTTATTGACATTGGTTTTCAACAAATTTATACTGGGAGTAGCTAATTGAAAGCAAGTGTCATTAAGGGTGAAAACCACCATCTGAGCCACTAGCGAGTTCCTGGATTCATACCATGCCGATTGCGCCTAACTCTATTGCTGTCATGTGGAGCTGCTGAATTTCAGCTAACACGACATAAATCCGTCATCTTGTACTCCAACCTTGGTTGGGATGGTGGCTGATTCTACGTCAACCACTGGTAACCAGGTTCTCAAGTAGCTGCTCGTAAGGCTTTCAGACTCAAGTACCGAACCCTGTCATTGTTGTTTGACAATTACTTCTTCCAAAGGCTGCAAGATTTATGTACGTCTGCATCTGCAATCCCATCACAGACTCTCAAGTGCGGCAAGCCGTGTCGGAGGGATGCCATTCCCTGCAAGACTTACGCTCCAATTTGGGTGTAGCCGCCTACTGTGGCCGTTGCGCCGAGAGTGCTTGTCAAATTCTGCGGTCTGAAGTTCAGAAGCGCTATCCGTCCCCCCAAATGGTATTGGCGCAGCAATAGGTCAGGGGTAGCAACGCAAAGTAGGCTGGATTCAGCGGATACCCTAGTGTTCTGTCAAACCCTAATTTTAAGGTGAACCCATTGGCTCGTAGTCGGCGCTTTAGCGCTGAAGCGCTGACTACAAACCCTAATTTCTAGAGTTGACGCTGCACTAGGTCGGTTGGTTCAACCCATCCCATTTATTGCGGTGCGATGGTCTGGAATTCTAGCAACAGCCTGTAGCAGGACTCACGATCCGACCTGAGAGGTTTGCTATAGTTTCAGGTACCAATCCGGTGACCGAACAATTTGAGGAAACTGCTTCATGAAAGGTGACACTCAAGTCATTCAGCATCTGAACCGTATTTTGACCAACGAGCTAACAGCGGTTAACCAGTACTTCCTTCATGCTCGAATGTATAAGAATTGGGGTCTGAATAAGCTGGGATCCCATGAATACAGGGAATCCATTGAGGAAATGAAGCATGCTGATTCCGTGATCGAGCGCATCCTGCTCCTAGAAGGACTACCCAATTTACAGGATTTGCATAAACTCAAAATCGGTGAAAACGTCCCTGAGTGTCTCCGCTGCGATCTGGAGTTGGAATATTCTGGTCAGGCATGCCTAAAAGACGCGATCGCTTACTGTGAGTCCGTCAGAGACTTCGTGTCGCGGGATGTGTTTCAGCATATTTTAGATGACACTGAAGAGCATATTGATTTTCTAGAGACCCAGCTAGAATTGGTTGAGAAAGTTGGCATCCAAAATTACCTGCAATCGCAAATGGATCCTGGTTGATTGGCTGGAACAACCGTCATGTTGACCTAATCAACTGGCGATCGCCGAGTCGAAAATTCTCCAGACCCAGGAGAGTGTATTTTCAAGCAATACATTCTCCTGCAGTTTTTTCTGGTCTCTGCCTGGAGGATTCGGAAAGTCTGGTCCCTTGAGTCTCGCCATTAAGTTCTCATGCTGAATACCTTCCACTCCCTGGCACAGCAGCAATTTGAGCTTTTCTCTAGGTCAGTCACGGGTTCGGACCTGCTTTTCGCGTTTAGTCTGCATTGCTTAATTGGCGGGATCGCAACGATTATCGCTGGCCTGAAGGGATATCGCCTAGGAGCCTGGCTGCTGCTGGGATTAATCGGTGGCACATTTGCGCTGGTAGCAGCGATCGCCCTCCAGGAAAAACCGCGATTACCCGATCCCGGCAATTAACTGCCAGACAGATGCGTCCCTTGTAATCCGTGATTCAAAGTACCGACAATTGAACGAAGGGGATTACCCAAAAGGGCCAAAAAGGCCACGCTAGAAAGATTTGAAGGGGTCGGCAATAACAAACCCCAGGCTGCCGATCATTGTCCGATGGTGATTGAGTTAAAGCTAGATTGAGCTGGCTCATCAGGAGAACCACCCCGGAAGTCAGGGTGG
>CAZBTL010000092.1:0-15275 GCA_964494755.1 uncultured bacterium
AATGCCAGATGTCGCACGACTGATGGTAGAAGCGAAATTAGAGGAAGCAAAGTGTGGGCAATCCTTCTAAAAGCTAAGAGACTTGCAAACCAATCAAGCCCCGCTGTATTCCGCGCGTAGGCAGAAACTAAGCGCTGAGTGGCTACTTTGATCGGTATCTGATTTCAACGCGGATCCCTAAGCATAATTCTCTATGGTTTTACGAGCGCATGGAACTGGTTCCGTCACAACCACTAAAAAAGGGGGCCGAGAACTTTTTGAACCATCTGATATGGCAAAACCCCAAAGCAGCAAAGGCTGAAGCCTTATTGCATTTAAGACCCCTTTGGAAGTGCTGTATACCAGCATTCCACAGTAGTTTATGCAGTGGAAGTTCCTACTTCCTCTTAGGGACGGAACCAGTCATCAATCCATCGCTAGCCGTTAGCCGCCCCGGAGTTTTTCCAGGACGGTGCGGTCTTCCAAGGTGGAGGTATCTCCGGATACTTCTGCACCACTAGCCAGGGCCCGCAGTAGCCGACGCATAATCTTGCCGGAGCGGGTCTTGGGTAGGGCATCGGCGAAGCGAATTTCTCCTGGACGGGCGATCGCGCCAATTTCCTGGACCACATGTTTTTTCAGTTCAGTGGCCAGTTCGTCGGTGGGGTCGTAGGTGCCTTCCAGGGTGACAAAGGCGACGATTTCTTCGCCTTTTAACTCATCGGGTTTGCCAACCACGGCTGCTTCTGCGACCGCTGGGTGCGAAACCAGGGCGGACTCAATTTCCATCGTGCCCAACCGGTGTCCAGCGACACTGATGACATCATCGACACGGCCCATAACCCAGAAGTAGCCGTCCTCATCACGACGGGCCCCATCACCGGCAAAGTAGGTGTAATGACCGTCCTGGGGAGGAATGTGCTCCCAGTAGGTGCGACGGAACCGGTCTGGGTCGCCATACACCGTTCGCATCATTCCCGGCCAGGGATAGCGCACAGCCAAATAGCCACCTTCGTTGACCGCCACTGAATTGCCATCCAGATCCACCACGTCCGCCAGAATGCCGGGAAAGGGCAGCGTGGCGGAGCCGGGTTTGGTGGGAATGGCGCCAGGCAGCGGGGTGATCATGATGCCACCGGTCTCCGTCTGCCACCAAGTATCTACAATTGGACAACGCTCTCCGCCAATCACCCGGTAGTACCACATCCAGGCTTCCGGGTTAATGGGTTCACCGACTGTTCCCAATAACCGCAGGGAAGATAGATTGCGAGCCTTGGGATGGTGTTCACCCATCTTGATAAAGGTCCGAATTGCAGTTGGGGCGGTGTAAAAAATGTTGACCCCGTATTTCTCGATCACATCCCAGAAACAGCCCGGATTAGAAGGCCGGGGTGCGCCTTCGTACATTAGTGTTGTCGCACCGTTAGACAGTGGGCCATAAACGATATAACTATGTCCCGTAATCCAACCGACATCGGCGGTGCACCAGTAAACATCCGTGTCTTGTAAATCAAAAATCCACTTGGTGGTCATGTGGGTGTAAAGGTTGTACCCACCAGTTGTATGAACCACCCCTTTGGGCTTGCCGGTACTGCCAGAGGTGTAAAGAACAAACAACATATCTTCACTGTCCATGGGTTCGGCTGGACAGTCAGCCGAGACTCCAACCCGCAGATCATGCCACCAGTGGTCGCGCCCAGGTTCCATGTGGACTTTTTGTTGGGTCCGTTGGACAACTAAGATGTTTTCGACACTGGGTACGCTGTTATCGGCCAACGCTTTGTCTACCTGGTCCTTCAGTGGCACAGCGGTATCCTTGCGCCATCCGCCATCTGCAGTTACTACCAATTTGGCCTGGGCATCAACCAGACGATCGCGCAAGGCTTCCGCACTAAATCCGCCAAACACGACGGAATGGGGCGCACCAATGCGGGCACAGGCCAACATGGCGATCGCGGCCTCTGGAATCATCGGCATGTAGATACCAACCCGATCCCCTTTCTTAACACCCAATTGCTTCAGCACATTGGCAAACTGGCAAACTTCCCGGTGTAACTGGGCATAGGTCAACGTGCGCGAGTCCCCTGGTTCGCCTTCCCAAATCAAGGCCGCTTTGTTTCGCCGCCAGCTATTGAGATGACGATCCAGGCAATTGTAGGAGATATTGAGCTTGCCATTGACAAACCATTTGGCAAAGGGTGGTTGCCAATCCAGGACCGCATCCCAAGGTTGGAACCAATGCAGTTGGGATGCAGCCAGTTCTCCCCAAAATTGCTGAGGATCAGCTTTGGCCCGTTCATAAAGTTGCTGATAGTCTGCCAGGCTTTTGATGTGGGCAGCCTGGGAAAACTCTGGTGCTGGCTGAAATAACCGTTGTTCTTGAAGGATTGATTCAATCGTAGGCTGTGACATCGTCCGTTCAGATTTTCATAAAGACTGGGTCGGTAAGCAGAGGCCAGCGTTCTCTGCCAGCCCTGTTCAACACAATACTGTAGTTCTTACTGCAGTTTTTGCAGCAGGAGTTTGCATTTCATTAAGGCTCAGGAGGTAGCTGAATCTCCTGAACTGGCTTCCAGTGTTGCAAAGGGCTGATCAACGGAAACGGGGGGTTGCTCGACTTCTGGCAATACCTCTGGCGTGAGGCGGGTCTGGCTAGAACCAGAAAGCAGTTTCAGCAAACTGGGCTTGGGCGCGTAGAGCAAATAGATGAGGCGATCGCCCACTTGCCACTCGTCTTCCGCCGCCACAATTTGTAACACGTCATTCCGTTCCAGTAGTAGGGGTAACAACTGCCCCTCAGCGATCAGAGATTTCAGGTATGCCTGGCGGGTATCGAAATCTTCCTCCAACAGAGTGGTTTGGCCCAGCTTCACGGCGGCATCGGTGATGTATTGGCTCCAGGTTTTAACGGCGACTTGAGGAACAAAAGCCTGCCGGATATTGGGGGAATTGCTAGCGGGACTGACCTGTGGATCGCGGGGAAACACAGCCAGCACCAGGGGCGGTCGAAATTCTTCCGCAGCCCGTTGGGCAATCACCCGATTCACCTCTCCATTGTTGGTGACAGCCAGAAAAGTTCCCATGCAGGCCAGTCCTGCTTCCTCCAGTACTTCTGTATCGAGCGCGCTACTGACAAACAGCCGCAGATTTTCCCGTTCGGCCTGCTCCCGACTGGCTGGATCGGTATCAATCAGGGCGATCGGCTCCCCCCGTTGCGACAACAGACGGGCGATCAGCAGACCCAGGGGATTACAACCCACAATCACGGCTCCAGTTGCTTGTTTTGAGGTCACCTGCAACCAGTTGGCCACCCATTGAGCCGTCAGAGCCTGCACGCAGACCGTCAGAATAATCGTCAGGAAAACCAGGGCTTTGATCGAATCACCTCCATTGATGCCCCGTTGGGTCAGCAAAATAGCAAATAAAGACGCAACCGAGGCAGAAACAATGCCACGGGGAGCAATCCAGGACAGGAACAGTTTTTGTCGCCAAGTTAGACCACTATTCCAGGTACAGACCCAAATATTAATTGGTCGCACAATCAGCATCAGAGCCAGCACCGTCAAAAGGCTACCCCAGCCCAAAGCCAGCACACCAGCGATGGAGAGATCCGCTGCCAGCAGAATAAACAACACAGAAACGGCCAGGATAGTCAGTTGACCCTTGAACCGTTTCAGCAGTCTTTCCTCCGGCAGGGAGGAGGCCCGCAGCACAATTCCGGCTGCGACAGTAGCCATTAAGCCAGACTCACTTTGAGCCCTCTGGGCTAGGCCAAACAGTCCCCACAAGCCAGCCAACACCACCAGCGCCTTCAAATCCTCGGACAAGAACTTGGCCTGTTTGAGAATCCAGCCTAAGATCCAACCACCCAAAACACCAATTCCACCACCGATGCCCAGTCGCAAAATCAGCCCACTGACGATCGCCACTGGTTCGGCATCGCCATTCAGCAGGATATTCAGGACAACCACCGCCAGGATGGCTCCGACCGGGTCAATCAGGACACCTTCGCCTTCCAGCAGGGTGGCCACCGAACGATCCACGTTAATCTGCCGCAGGAGAGGATTGATCACCGTGGGCCCCGTCACCACAATCAGCGAGGCATAGAGAAAGGCGATCGGCCAGGGGAACTCGCTCAACCAATGGGCCGCCATGCCACCTCCCACCAGGGTAATCAGGGTGCCAATGGTGACCAGATTGCGCAAACTGCCGGATACCCGCCCTAAGTCCCGCAGTTCCAGGTTAAATCCCCCTTCAAACAGGATAATGGCGACCAGCAACGCTACCAGCACTTCCAGCCCCATCCCCAATTGTTCTGGATGGATCAGCCAAAAACCGCTAGGTCCCAACAAGATGCCAAATAGCAGCAAAAAAACAATGCCGGGAAGTTTGAGAAATTCTGCCAGCACCTGCGCTCCAATCCCTGCCATTACGGTCAGAATGATTTGCAGGGTCAGGTCGAGGGATGCATCCATAGAAGCCAGCCAGTTTCGCCGCTGGGGGACACCTGTCGGGTCCCATTAACCGCCGTAAGCTCCATTTTACCGAGATTGCTGGTCCCCGGTTGGGCCATGCTCCAGGGAGCAGGATTTCAAGGGGAAAGGCGAGCTTTTTTCATCCGATTCGCTTCGTACCAGGCGGCAACTTCCGGCACCCAGGCTTGAAAGTGGGGCCAGATGGCTTCACACAACTGTTGGGCCTCTAGTTGGGCGTCCGACTTCCAGCGCAAATCTAACAGGTGCATCAGCGATCGCACATTGGCAGACATCACCCAATGCTGACGCACATCAAAGGGAATAATGCCGCGGGCATGCTCTTCCGAAAATCCCTGCTCAATGCGCTCTTTGTAACGGCGGCAGGCTGCCAAACACCACTCTACATCCTGTTGCCGTTGCTCTGCCGTGTAGTCGTAATGTTTTCCCTGGCGATCGCTATAGGAGCCAAGCGGCCGGAGATAAAACACCTCCTCCACGGCGCGAGTCCCTTCCACCACATCCAGGATCCGCTTTCCTGTGTAGCGGAATGAATTATGAACAACAATTCCATTGGCAACAAAGTTATGCCAGGGATCTTCAACCTCCAAATCATAAGTTGTTTGTAACCCTAGATACTCAACAGCAACCACCTTGACAGGATGGGCTTTTAGCTTGCGACCAGGGGGCTTGGGTTTGGCCAACCAACATTGTGGATCTGTAATGGGCTGAAATGTGGCGGCAAACTCAGCCTCTAGATGATTGTGATGAAGATATTCGTGACAGGTTTTGCAAAGAGAGACAAGGTTATCGAAGTCGTAGGCTAGAGACGCATCGGCAAACACAGGAACTAGATGGTGGGCGTGGAGATCGCCCCCATACACCCCACAGTGCTGACAGATATAGTTGAACTTAGCGTGAACTTGCGGTGCAATTTGTCGAGTCCATGCACCAATCAACTCTCGCTCGGACGATGTTCCGCCCTTCCAAAAATTTGACTCTGTTCCCCTTTTGGTAAAGGTTTTAGCGTTGATACGGCGCTTTTCCAGACTAGCTGGGGATAAATCTAATTGATATCCCTTAACGCCCTTATTCCACGGATGTTCAGAACCCGGCGACCGCTTGTTCAATTGCAACCCATGCGCATAGACCCACTTCTTCACAGATTCAACTGAGCAGCCCGCCAGCGCAGCCATTTCATCAGCATGTAATCCCTTATCAATCTGAGTTTGCAACCAGGTTTTGTCGCGATAGCTGCCACTACCGGCAATGATCTTTCGCCCTTTGTGACGACCCGAAGGTAAAGCGAGGTTAAATTTCTTAGCCCAGTGTCGAATGACATCGGCAGAGCAGCCGCAATTGTTAGCAATTTGCTGAGCGGTTAATCCCTGATTGATTTGGGCGGTTAGCCAGGATTTTTGGCTATAGAGGGCGTCAGATCGAACGATTCCGTTCGTCATCAGTTCACAGTCCTTGGATAGCGCCAATACCCGATGATCACCATCAGTAATTAAGCCCAAAGCATCTCCCATGCGTTGCCAACCTTGGCTGGTATAGAGGCGATGATTGGTCGTACAGTCGAGGGTTTTACCATCTGCCAGTTTAAGCCGATAGACTGGCTGTACGCCGCTACACATCACATTCCGGATATGGCCAATTTCGAAGACACCGGTTTCTTCATTGAGAACCCTTAAAGACATCTTCCTTAGCCGGGCTTTACAGTCGCGACGATAGTTTCCCAGGGACTCGCCCTTACGGCCATAAATCTTGCGCTCCCGGCTGGCTTTTTCGCCGTTAGCCCAGAGGTCATAAAGTTCGGCAATTTTGATTTTCCTCAACGAACCAGAGGCACGAACAAAAGTAACCTCTGTGTCCCCTGCGAGACACTGCACGTCGAAGCTGACCCCAACCCGATGGGTACGGATCTGTTGCATGGTGCTGTGGGGAAACCAGCCGCAGTTCAGAACAATTTGGGGATGTTCCAGGGGACCATAGTGACCCCGATTTCCGGCCAGTAGATTTTTTACGACCAGTTCTCCACAACGGGTTTCACTGGGCCAGCGATCGCGTTCATCCCAGACAAAGTTTTCGGCGTAGTCCTGATGCATCGCAGCGTAGATCACCTGCTGGGGATTGGGGGTTTGGGAAATGACGGCAACGGTAAAGCTGGCCATGGTGGTGGAAAGATACGAGATCTGGAAAAACATCAGGTTTTCTAGAATAGCGGCTTGCGGGAGAAAACCGCCTACTTTAAGGTGTTTTTTCCACCTTCAATACAAATCTGACTACACAAATCCGACTACCCAGCGCATGACGGGTCTTCTTCCACACCCCGACAACAGCATCCGACAAAAAACTGGCCGCCAGAGACAGTCCGAGTCTATATCCCTTGAACAGCCCGTTGGCAACTTCCATGGTTTGCCATTCGCCAGTCATGATAATCTGACACAGGAATCCTCAGGTTTTGAGAGGGTTACAATTCCTCTGCTGTCATCAGGGCAATAAGGACATGGCTATTCTCGATTCGCAAGGGCGGCTCTTCGGCAAGGTCAGTATTCTGGATATCGGTGCCGCGCTGGTTATCCTGTCTGTGATCATTGGCATCTTCTTTTTCCCTGGAACATCCGGAACAGTGGCCCAACTAGGCTCAACCACCAAGCCTGTGGAAGTGGATGTATGGGTTCGGACCGCCATGAGTAATCCGCTCAACAGCCTCAAAGTTGGAGAGAAAACTAACCTGATTATTCGGAACCAACCCTATGGCAACGTTACCATTAAAGCCATCAGGGAAGTGCCCCAGACAGTCGCTGTTCCCCAACCGGATGGTTCTGTCAAATCCTTACCCGACCCCAGACCCCAGGGAGACATTGGCCGCAACTTTGTTGTTACCTTGTCGGGAACTGCCCAGATTACCAAAAATGGTCCAGTTCTGGGCAATAACAAAATAAAAGTTGGGGTTCCCATCGAAATTGAAGGGTTTAACTACAACTTTGCCAACCTGAATGTGTTGGATCTTCGCATCCAGGAATAGGATAATCACCCCATCCAAGCATCTGGGTTGAAATCAGATGCCCGATACAACCTAGCTGACCAGTTCTGGATTCCCGCCTATAGGGGAATGACAGCAGCGTTTTATCGGTTATGTCAACCACCTGTGACTCTGGCTGTCCTATGCGCCACGAACGGTAAAATCAATGATTTCCTACGGGTAAAAGGCCAACTTGGGTAAGCCAAGAGTTTCATCCCAGCCCATCATGATATTGAGACACTGAATCGCCTGACCAGCCTGTCCTTTCATCAGATTATCGATCGCGGACAGGACGATGACCCGATCGGTGCGGGAATCAACTTCCACGCCGATATAGCACAAATTGGTGCCACAAGCCCATTTGGTTTGGGGAAAGGTGCCACTGGGCAGGATTTTGACCCAAGGGGAGTTGCGATAAAAGGCGCTGTAAATGGTCAACAAATCATCCCGTACCAAGCCCGGATCCCGCAGGGTGGCGTACACCGTAGACAGAATCCCCCGCACCATGGGAATCAAATGGGGAGTAAACTGAACCAGCACCTCATGTCCAGCCAGATCACTACAAATTTGCTCAATTTCTGGGGTATGGCGGTGACGGGCAATATTGTAAGCCGCCAGGGAGTTGTCCGCTTCTGCCAGCAACAGATTAGTTTTGGCCTGCCGCCCACCGCCCGACGTACCCGACTTGGCGTCAATAATGGCAGTTTCTGGGACAATCAAGCCCTGTTTGAGCAGGGGAGAAAGGGCTAGCAAGCTGGCAGTTGGGTAACAGCCTGGACAGCCAACCAGTTGCGCTTGGGCAATGCGATCGCGGTAGAGTTCCGGCAACCCATAGACGGCAATTTCAGCCACCGCCTGATCGGTCCGCTTCACCCCATACCAGGCGGCATAGGTCGCCAGATCGGAAAAGCGATAGTCCGCCGACAGGTCCAGAACCTTACACCCCCTGGCCAGCAGGGTAGGCGCCATCTTGCAGGCCAAACCGTTGGGTAACGACAGGAACACCACCTGACAACGGGAAGCAATTTGCTCAAGATCAATGGGTTCAATACTCTGTTGGGTATGGTGGCCCAGATGGGGATAAAGTTCGGCGAAGGGTTGGCCTGCACTACTTTCACCACCCAAATAAGCCAGCTCCAGATTGGGGTGATCCGCCAGCAACCGAACCAGTTGCACGCCACCGTAGCCCGATGCCCCAATAATGCCAACCGGAATGCGCCCCGTTTCGCCCATGATGGTTCACCTTTTGGGTATTTGTTGATCTTGCGTTTGATGCATTTTAGTACTAGATGCCCCCTTTAGTGTGTACCGTGACACTGCCTGGATCGCTGGCAGTGCCGCGATCGCTAGTATCTGGACCGGCCTGGTGGTTAGTCCCAGCAGATCACTGAATGCAGTTCGATAATAGACCGGGATCAGGAAAAAACCTGACAGACTAAAATGGAGGATGAACCAACTTTAAAAAAGTTTACGGTATCCTGCCTTGGATTTTTCGAGCGATCCCTATTCACCCGTGTCAACCGCCTTTCAATTTGATTCCATTGAATCTGCCCTGATGGACTTAAAGGCCGGACGGGCGATCGTCGTGGTCGATGATGAAAATCGGGAAAATGAAGGAGACCTGGTTTGCGCCGCCCAATTCGCCACCCCGGACCTGATCAATTTCATGGCCGTCTATGCGCGGGGCCTGATCTGCTTAGCCTTGACCGGCGCCCGTCTGGACGAACTAGACTTGCCCCTGATGGTGACCAACAACACGGACAGTAACCAGACTGCCTTCACCGTCAGTATTGACGCCACCTCCAGCGTTGGGGTAACTACGGGTATTTCCGCCGAAGATCGGGCCCGCACCATTCAGGTTGTGCTGAATCCCGCCACGCGCCCAACTGATTTACGCCGCCCCGGTCATATCTTCCCAATTCGGGCCAGAGAGGGCGGCGTGCTAAAACGAGCTGGCCATACGGAAGCAGCGGTTGATCTGTCCCGTCTGGCTGGTCTGTATCCAGCGGGGGTAATCTGTGAGATTCAAAATCCGGATGGCTCGATGGCCCGGCTGCCGGAGCTAATTGAATATGCCCGTACCCATCAGCTCAAAATCATCAGCATTGCCGATCTGATCAGCTATCGCCTGCAGCATGAACGGTTTATCTGTCGTGAAACTGTTGCAGATCTGCCCACCCAATATGGTGAATTTAAGATTTACGGCTATCGCAACCTGCTGGATCAGTCGGAACATGTGGCCATTGTTAAGGGTGATCCGGCCACCTTCAAGGACCAGCCGGTAATGGTGCGGGTGCATTCGGAATGCTTGACGGGAGATGCCCTCGGCTCTCTTCGCTGTGACTGTCGGATGCAACTGCAGGCCGCCCTGAAGATGATTGACAATGCGGGGCGGGGCATTGTGGTCTATCTCCGGCAGGAAGGGCGGGGCATTGGCCTGATCAATAAGTTGAAAGCCTATTCCTTGCAGGATATGGGCCTGGATACGGTGGAAGCCAATGAACGCCTGGGCTTTCCGGCAGATCTACGGGACTACGGTGTGGGGGCACAGATCCTGAATGACCTGGGTGTCCGACAAATCCGGCTGATTACCAACAACCCACGCAAAATTGCTGGCTTGAAGGGATATGGCCTGGAAATGGTGGACCGGGTGCCGCTGATCATCGAAGCCACCTCCTATAACTCTGGTTATCTGACTGCCAAGGCGGAGAAGTTGGGCCATCTGATGCTGCAAACCTATCTGGTGGCGATCGCCTTGCACTGGAACCAGCCGTTGTCGATCGCCGAACGCTATGCCCATCTGGAAAAAATCCGCCATTTGGCCAAATCCTGTGATCTGGTGCTCCAGGAAGAGGTGAGACCGCTGGCACTGGCTGTTTTTGGTAGTTCGGCCTTGACCGTGCATCTGGGCTTGGAGCAACCCCTGGTTACTGTTCCAGATTGGTACACCCAACCCCACCACCCCTATCTAGAAGCTCTGACCCATATTCTGGATCGTCTGGCGACGCTGCCAGCCCTGGCCCAATTGGACTTTTTGGTTTCTTCGGGAACCGACCCCTTTACCGGCTTACAAGTGCAGTTGAAACGGCAAACCCTGCCGTTGAGTCAACCACCCTCCACCCTCTGCGATCGCCTGGAAACCCAGACAATCTATAGTTTCCAGCCAGAGAACGCCACAACCGATTAGCTGGGTGCGATCGGGGAGGTAGGGGTGGCGCAACGATGACCGTCCTGGTTAACCACCAACGCACCAGTCTGACGGTTGCATTGCCTGACAGTTGGGCCATACATTACTCAGGCCCGAAGAAAAGATCGGCTTCCTGGCTCAACCGGTGAACCGTGTAGGAACCTTCGGGCGCAACTTGGCCATAAAACTGCACGGCATTGCTGGCCGTTTGTAACGAGCGATAGACCAGGGCGCGATTGGGAACCGCAGATCTGACCAGCCAACCGCGCCAAATTCCACCTAGCCAATGTCGTTGGTCGATCTGAATACCGTACATGACTCAATTGCCCTAACCTTTGCACAGATTGGTTGCTTGTCACATGGCTGGGGAATGGACGGGGGGCGGATGCCTCACCGATCGCGGCTGAGACGCCAGCGATTGGAACGGACGAACACGCCATATCCATTGCCTGCCCCATGGTTGCAGGAGCGGGTAACCCTGAACTGTCGAGTGGGACAACCTGTGCTTTAGTGTATGGCCTGACAGGCCCGGATTTGTCCCCATCAAGCAACAATTTATGAAAACTTTGACTGCCGGAAATCTACCTCCTATCGGGTGGCGTATATTGTCGTGAATTAGGAAACAAACATGGTTCACCTGCAAGCGCCACCCGAGATCGAGGAACCTATGGGGCTGTTCCCAACCACGCTGGAAGCTGCCGATCAGATCGCCCGTCAGTTGGCCGATCGCAAACATGACTGGGCCAGGGTGGAGATACCACAGCGGATTAGCTACCTGCAGCAGTGTTTATCCCAAGTCACCACGATCGCGGCAGACTGGGTAGCCGCCGCCTGTCAGGCCAAGGGACTGTCGCCAGAGGATCGTCTGGCTGGGGAAGAGTGGATTCTGGGACCGGCGGCCCTTGGTTGGAACCTGCGATCGCTGATTGCCAGCCTGGAAGCCAACGGCCAACCCCGACCACAGCGCTTGCAGATACGGCAGGACCAAACCATCGCCCAGGTCTTTCCTGATAACTGGATGGACCAGCTACTCTGGCTGGGCTATCGCGGCGAAGTGTGGCTGGAACCGGGACAACCCACCAGTCAGGGCCGTATTTATCGGCAAGCCAATGCCCAGGGAAGCATGGCGCTGGTTTTGGGAGCGGGTAACGTCTCGGCGATCGCACCGATGGACTCGCTGTACAAGCTATTTGCCGAAAACCAGGTAGTGCTGCTGAAAATGAACCCGGTCAACCAGTACCTGGGACCGTTTTTGGAGCAGGTGTTTCAACCCTTGCGGCAGGCTGGTTTTCTGGCGATCGTTTACGGCGGCGTGGAATTGGGCCGCTTTCTGTGCCAGCATCCCCTGATCGACACGATTCACATGACGGGTTCCCACCGCACCCACGACGCCATCCTTTGGGGCAGCAGTCCGGTGGAACAGATGCACCGCAAAACCGAAAATCGTCCCTTGCTGGATAAGCCCATCACCTCCGAGTTAGGCTGTGTAACGCCAGTGCTGGTGGTGCCGGGACAGTGGTCCCAATCCGATCTGGAGTTTCAGGCCCGCCATGTTGTTGGGATGGTAGTGCATAATGCCAGCTTTAACTGTTGTGCCGGTAAGGTGCTGGTAACCGCCAGGGACTGGCCTCAACGGCAAGCCTTTCTGGACTGCCTGCATCGGGAACTGGCCCGCGTGCCCGCCCGCCATCCCTACTATCCCGGCGCAGTAGAGCGCTACCAGGCGTTTCTGGAACGTTACCCCCAGGCCCAGGTGTGGGTGGCCGAGGAACCAGAAAAGGAGTGCCCAACCGTTCCCTGGACCGTCATACCCGATGTGCCGCCGCACCGGGAAGAATATGCCCTGTCCGAAGAAGCCTTCTGTGGCGTTCTGGCCGAGGTCAGCCTGGCCGGGGCGGATGCTCCCAGCTTTCTGGAGCAGGCCGTAGCCTTTGCCAACCAGCAGGTCTGGGGCAACCTGTCCTGCACCGTTCTGATTGATCCGGCCACCCAGAACCAATATTCCGACCAACTGGAAACCGCGATCGCTGCCCTGCGCTACGGCGTGATTGGCATAAACGTCTGGTCTGGAGCCATGTTCCTACCACCAGCCCTAGCCTGGGGTGCTTTTCCGGGCAATCCGGCCCAGGAAATCCAATCCGGTCAGGGTGTGGTGCATAACACCTACCTGTTTGACCATCCCCAGAAGTCGGTCTTGCGAGCCCCCTTCCGCATTTTCCCCCTACCCCTCTGGTTCAGCCGTCACCGAACCCTCCGACAGGTCGGTCAACGGTTCACCGCCTTCGCCGCCCAGCCCACCTGGGGCAATTTACTAGCAACTGCGATCGCGGCCATTCGGGCCTAAGGAGTAGTCAGGTGTCAGGTGTCAGGTATCAGCCCCCACCTACCACCCAAAACCCAGCACCCAAAACCCAAACCTCCCACCCCCCATTCCCAAGAACCGACTGTATCTGGAACCGATTGAAGGAGAAATTGCATGTCTACAGTTGAAGTGATTGACCAAACTGCGATCGCGCAATTGATTGACCAGTATTTTGCTGCCACCCAGGCGATGGATGTGGAAGCCTGGCTATCCACCTTTGCGGATGACGCCATCGACTATGACCCGGTTGGTGGGGAACCCCTACAGGGGAAAGCGGTTCTGGCCCAGTTTTTCCACTCGATTGCTGATTTGTTCGACCAGATTGGGCTGTTTCCCGACTTTGTCCACATCGTGGGCCATGAAGTGGCGGTCAAGTGGACTGGCCGAGGCCGGGGTAAAAATGGCCGTCACATCACCTTTGAAGGCATTGATCTGTTTGAAATCAATGCCCAGGGAAAAATCCAAACCTTGAAGGCTTATTGGCACCCCGCTGCTATGGTGGCTGAATTGCAAGCCGATGGCCGTCAGGTTTAACGGATGGGCCCCATTGTTCATCCGCCTATAAACCTTGTGGGGCGGGGCAGATCGCTACAATAGTTACAGCATCGCGCTGGGAACTCACCCATGACTCAAGCTGCACATTTCAAGTCACCTCACAAATTCCTGACCCTGGAAGATTATCTTGCCTTTGACAATGGCGCTGATACCCAGTTCGAATTGGTGAACGGAGAATTGGTTGAGATGCCGACAGAAAGCGACCTGAATGGGCTAATTGTCGTGATGCTCATGTTTGCTTTGAGCCGGTTTGTTCCACCCAATCGCTTCCGGATCAAGACCGAAATTGCTGTGAGTGGCTACCGTGCAACCTGCCGGCTGCCCGATTTGATGGTGTTAACAGCAGAGTCGGCAGCGGCGCTCCAGGGAGCGGAACGCAGTATTTTGCTGCCAGATATGCCGCCACCAGCCCTGGTTGTAGAAGTGGTATCGCCTGGAATTGAAAATGCACAGCGGGATTATCGGTACAAGCGATCTGAATATGCGGCACGGGGGATTCAAGAATACTGGGTGGTCGATCCCAATGCAGCACAGGTGATGGTGCTGACTTTGGTAGCAGGATTGTACGAAGAGGCGGTTTTTAAGGGGGACCAGCGCATTGTTTCGACCCTGTTTCCGGAGTTACAACTCACTGCAGCACAGGTATTGCAGGCAAACATGGATTAGCCCAGCGATCGCGCAACTGGTAAGGGCGATCGCTCCCAGCCTGAAACAGACAAGGTACCGATCTACGGCTGCTGGTCGGAAAGGTTACTCAATCACAAGACGGTTACTCAATCACAATACTGGGTGCAATGTACTGTTCAAAGGTCGGGCTGTTGGGGTTGGCATCCATTGTGAGTAAGCTTTCAGCCCCATCCACCCGCAGTCGAACCAGAAACTCAGCTGGTTTGAGGTTGTGAACCGGAATGGTCAGAATCTGAGTTTCCCGCGAGCATCTGGGAGCATTGAAGATATAGGACAGGGGATAGCGGACCGATCGCTGATTGAGAATCAGCACCACTTGTTGGTCGGGGCAAATCGGCGGATCAACCTGCACCTGAATTTGGGCCGATCGCGGCTCCTCGTCATGGCCCTGCACCTGAATGACCTGCACAGCCAGAATAGTCGGCCGCAGGATAAAGGGCACGGGGTTGGACTCGACTCCCCGGGCCAGGATGGGTGAGCGACTCTGGATCGGACGTTGAACGACTTGCAGGTTCTGGACTCCGGCACGCAGTTGGTTCGAGGGAATGAGGGTCAACGAGAAACGGAGTTGGTTGGCTGAAATCGTATTGGGAACTGCCTCAACCGTGCCAATGCGGACAAAGGTTGTTTCCTGTTGCAACCCCTGACCCCGGATGACCAGGGTAGTGTCTCGATCAATTGGTTGGAGGGCGCCGGCTTCGGCCGTAACTTGATAAATGACTGGCTGCATGGGAGAAACCAAAAACTTGCGATCGCACACCGGCAAAGCTCGCATCGGTGGTTCGTCAGTGATCATTGTTGCCAAGATCATCTGCTGGGTCAGGATCAAGCCGGCAGGAGGGTGTGGACTACACTGCTGTTTTTATCTTTCTTCGTTGCAAACTAATAAACCGGAAGGAATTGCGGCCTAATTTGGCTGTTTCAGTCTATACATCCGCAATAGGACGACCTGACTAGTGCAGCGTCAACTCTAGAAATTAGGGTTTGTAGTCAGCGCTTCAGCGC
>CAZBTL010000093.1:0-15252 GCA_964494755.1 uncultured bacterium
CCGGGATTGCCAATCCCGGTCTATCGGAACAAAGTCCACTGAATGGACTGAAATCTAATTGCAGCAAGCGCTTCAGTCTGTTTCAACAGACTTTGTGGTGTTAGCCCCGACTTCCAGTCGAGGGCGGGTAAGGCGACAAACGATTACCTTTAAAACACCCTCTGAGAGCCCTGTTCAGCGATCGTAGTGCTGCCGTTCCAACTTAATCTCTCGATTGAATGTTTACCATTACTTCGGGCGCTTGACTGCAAAAGAATGCTTTACAACCGTATGGTTAATTAGATATATTAAGAACAGTTGCAAGGGGCAGGTTATCCCCGCGCTGCGCGCCGCTAACCCTTAATAAGGGCGACTTTCAAGCCATTTCCCCCTTTATGATCAAACATCCTCTTACAGTAAAACCATTTGTTGGGGTTAAATCACCATGACCTACCACTTCAGTAAGATTGTTGATGGCTCTTTTGACAATGCGATCGCCCAGGTGACTGAGGCACTCAAACAAGAAGGGATGGGGGTCCTGACGGAAATTGATGTGCAGTCTGCCTTCAAAGAAAAGCTAGAGACAGCCTTCCGCAAGTACAAAATTCTCGGGGCATGTCATCCATTGACGGCTTACCAGATGCTTCAGGCAGAAGACAAAGCGGGGGTGTTTTTTCCCTGCAATGTTGTTGTCCAGGAACACGAAGATGGTCGGGTGGAAGTCTCAGCCGCGGACCCGGTGATGATGTTCCTCAGTTTGCCCAGTCCCAAAGCCAAAGAAATCGCGATCGCGGCCAGCCAGAAATTGCAACGCGTGATCGACCGTCTACCGGCAGCCAAGCCAAAGGTCTGGCAGGTTGAATATGCGATTTAGCGACAGGTTTGCCTCATGGACAGTAGTTTTGACAGTTCTTCCCTTTCCTGGCGGAAGTTCCTCAACTTCTTGGCCGGACCCACCATTGCAGTAACAACTGTTGGAGTAACAACTGTTGGAGTAACAACTGGTTCTGCGCTCTACACAATTGGCAAAGTACTCATTCCGCTCACCCTTTGACCAACCATTATGCAACTCTCTCAACAAACCCTCCAAACTCGGCTGAACCACATTTACGACACCTTGATTGTGGGTGGTGGAGCCGGTGGCTTGTCAGCCGGCATTTATTTACAGCGGTTTCGACTTTCCAGTTTGATTGTGGACAAAGGCAAAGCCCGTTCCTTCTGGATGCAGGAATTGCAGAACTATTTGGGATTGCCCCCCGGTACTCCTGGGCGGGAATTGTTGCAACAGGGCAAACAGCATTACCTCTCCTTACAGGGAGATTGGCTCAACGGCTATGTTGAAGAAGTGGTGGATGAGGGGGAAACCTTTGCTATCCGCATCAAGGTAGGACGACAAAACAGCACCTATCCGGTGTTGCGGGCCAAATACCTGATTGCAGCCAGCGGCATCATTGACCATCTGCCCCCCCTGGAGGAAATGCAGAATGTTTATGAGTATGCGGGGCACAACCTACATGTCTGCATGGTTTGCGATGGCTATGAAATGGTTGATAAACAATGTGGCTTTTTTGCTGGCAGTGAGGCCAGCATTGAAGAAATGGTGTTTAACTTGAGCTGGTTTACCCCTTACATCACCATCTTCACCCACGGTTTGTTTACCGTTAGTGGGGAATTACGCCACAAGTTACAGGACTATGGGTATCGTCTGGTCGAAACACCAATCAAACAATTTCTGGGGAAGGAACATCAGATGACTGGGGTGGAACTGGCAGATGGCTCGGTGGTTCCCCTGGAAACCGGGCTAATTTCCATGGGAGCCCGCTATCACCACATCTATCTGGATGGATTGAACCTGGAACGGCGAGGTGGCTATCTAGTGACCGATAAACTGGGACGGACTTCCCATCCCCGCATCTTTGCCATTGGCGATTTGAAAGTGGGGCTGAATCAGGTGGCCGTTGCCGTTGGAGATGGAGCTGTCAGCGCCACTCAAATCTGGCGCGAAGTGCGGCAGCCCAGAAAGTGGCTGGAAAATCTACAGGTGGCGGTTTAGTTTGCCATTTTGGTGCGCTAGGTTAGTAGAGGTGTCCCTTTGCTTCAAGGAAGATAACCTATGTTTCCGTTTTGGATGAATTCCTGTTGTCAGTCTGGATCGTCCCATTTGAAATCCCATCGGCAACATCAGTTGCAGTTTTTGAAGTGGATGCGGGATAGCCTGGAAACTCGCCTGGCTGCGGTCAATGCCGCGATCGCAACCATGGAGCGTCAACTGAGCGAAGAAGAAACATCCAATTCGCCTCAATCAGTTCCGATTACAGATGCTTGATGGTTGCACAACCTCATTCCACCTGGGTTTGGGCAGCAACTCTGGCGCTGACTGGCTGGCTGCAGGGGTGTGCGGCAACTTCTGTGCCCCATCCGGCGCCAGTCAGTTTGGCAGAAATGGAACTGGCGACCCGCCAACAAATTAACCAGATTCGGCAGCAGAATGGCTTGCCTGCCTTACAGCGAAACTCTGCCCTGGCGCAGGTAGCGCGCAACTACAGCGATCGCATGGCCCGTGAAAGCTTCTTCGACCATCGCGATCCTAATGGCAATGAAGCAGTTCAACGGCTTCAAGCCGCTGGATTGTCGTTTCAAGTGGTGGGGGAAAACCTCTATCGCAGTGTGGATGAGCCCGATCCGGTCAAGGATGCGGTGGAAGGCTGGATGGCCAGTCCCGGTCATCGGGAAAACATTCTACGTCCTATCTTTACGGAAACCGGCATCGGTATTCGGCAAGTCGGCAACACCTACTACTTCACCCAACTGTTTCTCCAGCCATAAAGCCATAAGTCTTGATGTGGCAACTCCAATGCAACAGATCACGATCACCCGACCTGACGACTGGCATCTCCATCTACGCGACGGTGAGGCACTAAAGGCGGTTCTGCCGCATACGGTGCGTCAGTTTGCTCGCGCGATCATCATGCCAAATTTGAAGCCTCCAGTACGCTTGGTCGCTGATGCAGCAGCCTATCGAGATCGGATCCTTGCAGCAGTTCCAGATGGTCAACAGTTCGAGCCACTGATGACGCTCTACCTTACTGACAACACAAGCCCCGAAGAAATTATCGCGGCGAAGGCGTCTCAGTTTGTCAAAGCGGTTAAGTACTACCCAGCTGGAGCAACGACCAATTCAGACCTTGGAGTGACGGATATTCGCAAGTGCGATCGCGTCTTTGAAGCGATGCAGCAGGTAGACCTGCCTTTACTCCTGCACGGCGAAGTGGTCGATCAAGATGTTGATATGTTTGATCGCGAAAAGGTTTTTATCGAGCGACATTTGATCCCTCTCAAGCAACGATTTCCCAGGCTGCGCGTCGTCCTTGAACACATCACAACCTCAGACGCAGTGCAGTATGTCCTATCTGCCAACAACATCGCTGCAACAATCACACCTCAACATTTGTTATTTAATCGCAATAGCCTGTTCCAGGGTGGCATTCGCCCCCATTTTTATTGCCTGCCAATTTTGAAACGAGAGGAGCATCGATCGGCTCTTTTACAAGCCGCAACCTCCGGTAATCCTAAGTTTTTTCTAGGCACCGATAGCGCCCCCCATCCTCGTAATAGCAAAGAAAGTTCCTGTGGCTGTGCGGGTTGCTATTCGGCCCTGCATGCAATGGAGTTATATGCAGAAGCGTTTGAAAGCGCTGATGCCCTTAATAAGCTTGAGGCTTTCGCCAGCTTCTATGGGCCAGATTTTTATCAACTTCCACGCAATACTGGACACATTACTTTAACTAAAACGACGTGGCGTGTTCCTGATGAAGTTCCATTTACGGAATCTGGACTTGTGCCCTTACGGGCAGGTCAAGAAATGACTTGGCAAATGGCTTGACCTAAACAATGGCGCAAAAAGAACTGGGTGGTGCTGAATAGCAATATGAATTGGAACACAGTTTCAATTCATACAACTTCTGATTCATACCCGGAATTAGCAACGCCCAAAAGGAGATATTGGTCTAACGTGGAGTTCCCGATGCTGATTGTTCTCTCATGACATCACAACACTCAAGCTGATAGCTAATAACGGTCAGCGGTCAGAATCTAGTAGCCAGAAGTCAGCTCTTCCCTCTACCCGACAGCCATTGGACAATCGACTCTTCTTTCCTCCAAGATGGGTGTATGCACCTGCTTGTTGTCCATCAAGAACCCCAATGCCTGCAATTCTGGCGAAGAATTTAACCAAGATTTATCCAGTCGCGGTAAAAGAACCGGGATTGCGAGGAACCTTTCAGCACTTTTTCCGACGCACCTACCGACAGGTCAAGGCGGTTCAATCAGTTTCTTTCCAAATTGAACCGGGAGAGATTGTTGGCTTTCTAGGAGCCAATGGGGCAGGCAAGACCACCACGCTGAAAATGCTGACGGGCCTGATTTACCCCACTTGTGGCCAGGTCACGGTTGCCGGTTATGTACCCTTTCAGCGCAAAACTGGGTTTCTGCAAACCATTACCCTGGTCATGGGCCAGAAACAACAATTACTGTGGGACCTACCAGCGCTGGACTCGTTGCGGATCAATGCAGCAGTTTATGGCATCAGCGATCGCGACTTTCAGGTGCGGGTTGGCGAACTGACTGAAATGCTTTCCCTGCAAGGCAAACTGACCCAACCTGTACGCAAATTGTCCCTGGGGGAACGGATGAAAGCAGAAATGTTGGCCGCCCTATTGCACCGACCGCAGGTGTTGTTTCTAGATGAACCGACGCTGGGTCTGGATGTTAACGCCCAAGTCAGTGTGCGGAACTTTTTACGGGAATATAACCAGCAATTTGGGGCCACGGTCTTGCTCACCAGCCATTACATGGCCGACATCACCGCCCTCTGTCCACGGGTGCTGGTGATCCATGAAGGACACCTGGTCTATGACGGCAGTCTGGAAGGACTAGTCGATCGCTTCGCTCCCTGTCGGGAGGTCACAGTGGAACTCTGCCACTCCTACCCAGCGGAAAAACTGGCCCTCTATGGCAATGTGGAGGCGATCGATGGACAGTCAGTCCGCTTCCTGGTGCCCCAGGAACAGTTGACGCGCACCGTAGCCCGACTTTTAAGTGAACTGGAGGTGCTGGACCTAGCGGTGAGTGATCCGCCAATTGAAGAGGTCATCGGCCAGGTGCTGCAATCGGGCGTGGTGGTTTGATGCGATGATGCCTAACCAGAACCCTATAGTTTTTGTTGCCAGCCTTCAACCCTGCAGTGGGAGTCAATTGGTATGTTACAAATCTTCATCGAGCCATTGCAGTACGGCTTCATGCAGCGATCGCTGATCATCGCCATTTTAGTGGGGCTGATCTGTGCCGTCGTCGGCAGTTACCTGATGGTGCAGCGTCTGGCTCTCCTAGGCGATGCCATCAGCCATTCCGTTCTGCCAGGGCTAGCGATCGCCTTTATGGTGGGGGCCAATATCTATGTCGGTGCTTTTATTGCGGGGGTGATCAGTACGATGGCGATCGCCTGGATCCGGGCCCGATCTCCCATTAAGGAAGATGCGGCGATGGGAATTGTGTTCTCAGCCTTTTTTGCCCTTGGCATTACCCTGATTACCCTGATCCAGAAAACCAATAAGATCGACCTGAACCATTTTCTATTCGGCAACATTCTAGGCGTCACCCTGGAAGAAGTCATTGAGACGGCTGTGATTACTGCCATTGTGCTGCTAGTCGTCACCGCTCTCTATAAGGAACTTTTGTTTTACACCTTTGATCCCCTGGGTGCCCAGGCCGCTGGTTTACCAGTCAATCTGCTCAACTTTGGCCTGATGATCCTGATTGCCCTGACGATCGTTGCCAGCATGAAAGCCGTCGGGGTTATTCTGGTGCTATCTTTGCTGATCACCCCCGGTGCAACGGCCTACCTGCTGGTGCCCCGGTTGCATCAGGTGATGCTGTTGGGTGCCGCCATTGGCATCTTTTCCAGCATCAGTGGCATGTATCTCAGTTATTTCTATAACTTGCCCTCCGGCCCTGCGATCGTGCTAGTCGTCTCCGGCCTATTTCTGCTAGCTCTGCTGTTCAGCCCCCGCTATGGTGTGCTGACCCATCCGCCTACCACCTCCGGCACCCCACCTATCCTGCGGGAATTAAAGCAACTGCTGCGATCGCGGTGATCGTGGCTGATTTTTCTGGGATATTAACGCAAACCAAGTCGAAGCCTCAGCCGAACGTAGTCAGAAGCTGGCTCAGTTAATGGAGTCAGAATCCAGAATTCAGACTCCTGCCCCAACAAAAATTCCCTACAAGCCAGCAGATGAATTACCAGCCGCTTTTTGGGCTTTCGCCGCAGCCAACTGCTCTTCCGCTAGGGCATACCAGATCTGACCGAAGGTACGGGGGTTCATCGGCTTGCCCTTCAAGTCCGGAAACAATTGGTAGAATCGACTATCAGCCAGGCCATCCAGCACCGGGCTGTTTGGAGCTCCAGCTTCGCCCAGTTCACTCAACCATTGGTCATAATTGACCCGCCGATAGGACCCCAATTTGCTCCGAGTTTCCGGCGTCAGAGTTTCTAATTGGGTCATCAGTTGGTTGGCGATCGCATTCCATTCCGCCTGATACTGCCCCTGATCCGCCTCACTGGTTAACGTGCGGGCACTGAGCTGGGGATATTTGGCATAAAACTGCTCATCCACCAAGCCGGTAAAAAACTGAAAGTCCAGACCCAATTGCTTCTGCCGCTGACGGAGCACCTCCGGAGAAACGGGAGATGCAGGCGCTGGATTACTCGATGGGGCTTCGGTCGCAGGTTCTGAGGCAGCCTCTGCAGCGGGGGATGGCTGTTGGGCAGCGGGGTCCAAATTGGGAATGGGCAGTCCGCCTTTGGGTACATGGGCCAACATCCGCCAACCCAACACCGCCACCAGCAAAGTCAGCGCTATGGCCAGGACTGATGAGGCGAGGGGATCTCGCTGGGAGAGAGGTAAACGGCGATCGCTGCGAGGGGGCAGACGAACACCGGCAGGATTCAGCCCAGCATCAGCAGACAGTAAACCAGCTTCCTGCCGTTGCCCCCCCACGGGGGGAGCCGTCGCAGCAGCCTGGGCGGCGGCGGGTCGGTAAAACTGCTCTGACCAGAGGGGCTCTAGACCCTGTATAACCTGGGCCACAGAACCCAAGCGGTGACTGGGCTGGGGATGCAGCATTTGTTCCAGCACAGCGACAAACTGGGGATGCAGGTTAACCAGGGGTTTCCAGTAGAATCGCTGCTTGTTGCGGTCAAACAACTCCTGGGGCGTCTGGCCGGTCAACAGGGTGATGGCTGTCATGGCCAGGGCAAACAGGTCGCAACTGGGTGAAAGCTGATCGGCCCGATACTGCTCCGGTGGGGCATAACCCCATTGCCACACCGGCGTCTGGGGCGGCACGGAATGCAACTGCCAACGAACCACCAGCCATTTCAGTAGACCTAAATTAATCGGAACCGGCAGTTGATCCGTTTGGCGCCGGATCAGGGTTGTTGGGGAAAGGTTACTATGAACCACCCCTGACTGATGCAGGTAGTCCAGAACCGGCAAGATCTGAAACAACAGGAGCAACACCTCCGATTCTGAGAACACCAGACCCTCCTTCAGACCCTCTGCCAGCAGTTCGGCATAGTTTTGACCGGGCACATACTGTCGAGGCAGGTAGAACTTGTCATTGGTTAACATCAACGGTCGCACCTGAGGCAACTGGGGGTGCTGCAGTTCAAACAGACGGCTGGCTTCCTGATTAAAGCTTTGCCGCAGTCCTTCCTGGATAGCCGGATCAGCCTGGGGTGGACAAAACTCGTGCAGCAGCCAGAGTTCGTTGGCCCGATCCAGGTCTTTAGCCAGAAAAGACTGCCCAAACGGGCTTTTCCCCGCGCTCCCCACCACATGATAGCGATCGCTGAGTAAGCTGCCAGGAACTGTGGAAGCAGACATGACAAATCCTGCCGGTCACACGAAAAGGATTGGAAAACCACCTTTAGTATAGTACGCAAATACTAAATTATACTGGTTTTGGAAACTATTTTGGTCCATCCCAGATAGTTTCCCTCAAGTCGCATTGGAGTTGCTGTCCATGCTAACCCGGATTACCCACATCGCCCTGCCGGTTCTAGATCAGGACGAGGCCCTACAGTGGTTCACCGAAAAATTGGAGTTTGAGAAACGGGCAGACAGCCTATTCCCTAACAGTTCTGAACGCTGGTTGACCATTTCGCCCAAAAATCAGCCGGAATTGGAGGTGGTGTTGCAGCCCCCCCAATGGGGTTTGGACGGCACACCCGAAAGTCGCCAGCAGTGGGTGGGCCAGACTCCTGGTTGGGTGGTGGTCACAGACGACTGTCAGGGCGATTATGAAAAACTGCAAGCCAGGGGAGTCGAGTTTGTCAGCCCACCGGAGGAAATGCCCTGGGGTGTCTCGGCTGTCTTTAAAGATCTCTACGGCAACCGTCACAATCTGTTGCAGCCCTATTCCCCTAGCCATAACCATGGATGAGCCAGGAGTACGGATACTAAAGTGCGGATACTAAAAGGACTCTGGCGATCAGACCAGCAAATGTAGCCAGTCACACCTTCTACTCCCTATTCCCTACTCCCCACTCCCGATTACTGATCGACAGCAGATTGAACATCATCGGCAGCAGCCAGATCAATTGCATAGTGTAGGGACTGATTTGCCTGGGAAACCACCACAATCTGATACAAGCCTGATGCGGGCAACTGGCCGGACCAGGTTTGGGCGGCGGCATCCTCCAATAGGGGTTCAGCCTGGAGATCGGGGGAATAAAGGGACAACCGGGTCTGCTGGGGAGTGGCTTGAAGCTCCAGCCGCAGAACCTGCTCCTGGCTCAGGTTGGCCAACAAGACCCGACCTTCACCAGGCTTCAAATTACCACCGATCTGGTGGCTGAACTGTCCGGGGGGAAATTGCACTGTTTCCAGGCTGACGCCTGACTGCAGGGCTTTCAATTGGTCTGTGGCGATCGCCTGCCACACCTGACCGATCGGCTGTTCCAGCAGGTTTTGGCCAGGTAGCTGTTGGGGAAACCAATAGAAAAATTGAGCATCGGTTAAATCATTCAACACCCGAGGATTAAGCTTGAGTGACTGCAGGCTGGACTGACGAGCTTTGAGATCCGCAGTCGTGTACTGCCCCAGGCGCGATCGCGCTGCTGGACTGAGCCCTTGCAGTCGCTCCAGAAATTGGCTGGCCAATTGGTCCCATTCCTGCCGCAGCAGTTCATCAGCGCTGTTAGCTGACAGTTGCCGCCGGTTTAACTCCGGATGTTGACTGTAAAAGGCCTGATCGACCAGGTCAACCCAAAAAGGGAGGGCAATACCCAGGGCTTCCCGCCGCCGTTGCAGATCCTGTTTGCGGGCTCGTTCGGCAGCAGAGAATTGGGTTGAACTATTGCTGTTATTGGCCCGATTACCCGGCAGATGAATCCCTGGACTAATGGTGCCCGCCCAGTCCTTTGGCAACCAGGATTGAACAGCCGGCAGCCACCATTTGCCCAACCACCAACCACCCCCACCGGCCCCTGCTAGAGCGATGACGAGCATCGGCAGGATCCACCAGGCGCGCGATCGCCAGCGGGCAGTTGGCCTTTTCTTCTGCCCCCCAACACCAACCGCCTGAGTTCCTGGCTGCCAGTCAGGCCAAGCCGCCTGGGTCAAACCGGTAGAAGTATAGGCCATCAACTCCGATTCCAGGGGTGGTCGGGTCGGCTCCCCAACCGGTTGGGGCGGCAAGCCATTCAGAAGGTCGAAGACTTCTCGGGCGGACTGGAAGCAACGGCCCGGTTGGGTGTCTAACATTCGGTCCAGGACACCAGACAACAGGGGATGGAGGGAGAGTTGCTGTTGCCAATGGTCAGGCCCCGGTTGCAGAAAGATGTCGGCCTCCTGGCCAGTCAGTAAGACCAGCACCGTCACCGCCAGAGCCGACAGGTCGTCAGAGGGGGTAACGTCGCCCGGAGTCAACGACTCCGGCAAGGGAGCATAGCTTGGACTGCACCTAACCGATAAGGAGGGGGTTGTCGGTGTTGGAGGAAACACCTGGAATAAATGGACAGATGCCTGCTTGAGGCCGCCAAAACCGATTAAGGCGGGCAACCCATCAGATTGACGCTGCACCAGCTTGTCGGGAGACAGATCCTGGTGGATGACATTACAACTATGCAGATAGTCCAGAACCGGCAGGATCTGAAACAGCAATTGCATCACTTCTGGTTCCGAAAAGGTACGGCCCTGTTGTTGACGAGCCTGCAGCAGATGTCGATAGGTAGGGCCTTCAATGTAATCCCGCACCAGAAACAGGCGATCGCGCTCCTGGTAATGGGCCTGAAAAATTTCGCGAAACCGGGGAATCTGGGAATGCTTCAGCTTATACAGCAGGTTGGCTTGCTGCTCCAATCGTTCACGCGCCTGACGCAACGCCGCTGGTTCCTGCAGAGGAGGCGTGAAGGCTTGCAGGACACAGAGTTCATTAAACCGATGACAGTCCTGAGCCAGATAGGTCTGTCCCCAACTGTTTGAGCCAAGGGTCTGAACAATTCCATAGCGAAAACCAAGTAACTGACCATGAGTGAAATTGACCAGGGCTAGCCGCTCCCCGCACCAGCGACAAAACCGGCTATCGTGCGAATTTTCATGTCCCTGGCTGCAATAACGAGCGGTCATGCAGTCTCCCCACTCCTCCTGTGGTTTCACCCGCTGCTGCCTGCCTAAAAAATAGAACCCTGGATAAGTCCAAACTTCGGGTCAACCTTTCCGGCCATACAGCACCATCTACTACCCTAACCAGTCAGGCGGTGTATCGTCATCTGCCCCAACAGGTCAAATTTAGGATGACTAAAAGTTAGCCAATAAAGTTCCAGCCATCGCTTAATGTATCTCGGACAACTGCAGCAAAACTATTGAAAAAGTAAAAAGGAACAGGCAAAGAGGTAAGGAAACGTGTAATTTAAGATAGGTTAAGTACCTACGCGGGCATACTCGCTGCGTGGTTCACACCATTTAAAGTCTGTTCCAAGAGTCTGTTCACGGTTTTCCCTACTGTTTCATGTAGGCATTCGCAATGGAAGCTATCTATCAGTACGCCTGGCTCATTCCAGTGTTGCCACTGGCAGGTGCGATGATTGTTGGCCTGGGTCTGATCTCGTTTAATCAGACCACCAACCGTCTCAGGCAGGCCAACTCCATCTTCATTGTTTCCCTAACGGGAGCAGCCATGGTCCTGTCCTTTGCCCTGTTTTGGAGCCAGTTTCAGGGGCACGCGCCCTACACCCGGATGATTGAGTGGGCATCGGCGGGAGACTTTCACCTCAGTATGGGATATGTGATTGATCACCTTACGGCTCTGATGCTGGTGATTGTCACCACTGTCGCCTTTCTGGTGATGGTCTATACCGATGGTTACATGGCCCACGATCCCGGTTATGTCAGGTTCTATGCCTATTTGGGATTGTTCAGTTCCTCGATGCTGGGCCTGGTGATCAGTCCCAATCTAGTGCAAATTTATATTTTCTGGGAACTGGTGGGGATGTGTTCCTACCTGTTGATTGGCTTCTGGTATGACCGGAAGGCCGCAGCGGATGCCTGTCAAAAGGCATTTGTCACTAACCGGGTGGGGGACTTCGGCCTGCTGCTTGGCATTCTGGGTCTGTACTGGGCTACTCACAGCTTTGAGTTTGATGTGATTGGCGATCGCCTGCAGGACTTGGTCCAGTCTGGCGCTTTAAGTGGAGCCATTGCCGCCCTCCTGGCCGTGCTGGTGTTTTTGGGTCCCGTTGCCAAGTCGGCTCAGGTTCCTTTGCATGTCTGGCTACCCGACGCCATGGAAGGCCCGACTCCGATTTCTGCCCTGATCCACGCCGCAACTATGGTGGCCGCGGGGGTTTTCCTGATTGCTCGCATGTTCCCGGTGTTCGAAGATATCCCAGCAGCCATGACAGTGATTGCTTGGACAGGGGCAGTGACCGCCTTCGTTGGCGCCACCACCGCCATTACCCAGAACGATATTAAAAAGGGATTGGCTTACTCCACCATGTCCCAATTGGGCTATATGGTCATGGCCATGGGGGTCGGTGCCTATACTGCTGGCTTATTCCATCTGATGACCCACGCCTACTTTAAGGCCATGTTGTTCCTGGGTTCCGGTTCAGTGATTCACGGCATGGAAGGAGTTGTCGGTCATGATCCCGCCTATGCCCAGGACATGCGAATGATGGGTGGCCTGCGCAAGTACATGCCTATTACGGCCATCACCTTTTTAATTGGGGTGCTGGCTATTTCTGGCATTCCTCCCCTGGCTGGATTCTGGTCTAAGGATGAAATTCTCGGTTCCACTTTCTCCGCCAGCCCCCTCCTGTGGGGAATCGGTTGGCTGACGGCGGGCATAACCGCTTTCTATATGTTCCGCATGTATTTCATGACCTTTGAAGGATCCTTCCGCGGGAAGGATGGAGCAATTTGGGAAACCATCCGGATTGAACAGCTTCAAGCGGCTGGCCTTTCCATGGGTCCAGGGGCAATGAATGCTAAGGAACTGACGGTGGAGCAGGAGCACGGAAGCAGTGAAAACACTCACAACGGTCACGGTCACCATATCAGTAAGCCCCACGAGTCGCCGCTGAGTATGACCCTGCCCCTGGTGCTACTGGCGGTGCCATCAATCCTGGTTGGCTTGGTGGGCACTCCCTTTGCCAATTACTTCGAAGCCTTTATCCATCCCCCAGGGGAAACGGTCACCTTGGCGGAACTGGCCGAACACTTTGACCTGCCAGAGTTTGTTCTCATGGCCGGTAGTTCGGTTGCCATCTCTTTAGTTGGGATCACTCTGGCGGTGTTGATGTATCTAGGCCACAAAATTGACCCAGCGGCGATCGCAGCCAAAATTCCAGCGCTTTATCAACTGTCGAAAAACAAGTGGTATTTCGACGATGTCTATAACACCGTCTTTGTCATGGGCAGCCGACGTCTGGCTCGTCAGGTACTGGAGGTGGACTCCAAAGTAGTGGATGGCGTGGTCAACTTGGCCGGTCTGGTGACCCTGGTCTCCGGCGAATTCCTCAAGTACTTCGAAAATGGCCGAGCCCAGTTCTATGCCCTGATCGTCTTTGCCGCCGTCCTCGGTTTGGTTCTGGTTTCTGGTATTACCTGAGGTAATCCCTGAATTGCCGGTTGTTAAGGGATTCCAATCATTCCCTAGCAGCCGGCTTTTCATCTGGTAGGATTCGGCAGGTGTATGCACCGACTGTTCTAGAAGCCTCTTTAAACACCGACTCACAATGGTGATCACAACTTTTCCCTGGCTGACAACCAGCATCCTGTTCCCCATTGCCGCATCCTTGGCAATCCCATTCATCCCTGATAAGGATGGCAAAACAGTTCGCTGGTATGCCCTGGTCATTGGCCTGATTGACTTTGCCATTCTGGTCTACGCCTTCTACACGGGATATGATTTTTCCAATTCTGATTTACAGCTACGGGAGAGTTATAGCTGGATCCCCCAAATTGGACTGAATTGGTCCGTTGGGGCAGATGGTTTGTCCATGCCCTTGATCCTGCTGACTGGATTTATTACCACCCTGGCCACCCTGGCAGCCTGGCCAGTTACCCTGAAGCCCAGACTCTTCTATTTCTTGATGTTGGCCATGTATGGCGGCCAGATTGCTGTGTTCGCTGTACAGGACATGCTGGTCTTTTTCTTGGCCTGGGAATTGGAGTTGATTCCGGTTTACCTGCTATTAGCTATCTGGGGCGGCAAAAAACGACAATACGCTGCTACGAAATTTATCCTTTACACGGCTGGCGGCTCTCTGTTCATTTTGGTGGCGGCTCTGGCCATGGCCTTCTTTGGGGGCACCACTACCTTTGATATGCAAGCCTTGATGCAGAAGGATCTGCCGCTCAATCTGCAATTGTGGCTCTATGCAGCCTTCCTGATCGCCTACGGAGTCAAGCTACCGATTATTCCGTTGCATACCTGGTTGCCCGATGCCCATGGAGAAGCCACAGCTCCGGTTCACATGCTGCTGGCTGGCATTCTGCTGAAAATGGGGGGCTATGCCCTAATTCGCATGAACGTCCAGATGCTGCCGGAAGCGCATGTCTACTTCGCGCCAGTCCTGGTCATTCTGGGTGTCGTCAATATTATCTATGCGGCCTTAACCTCCTTCGCCCAGCGCAATTTGAAACGAAAGATTGCTTATTCCTCCATCTCCCACATGGGATTCGTCACCATTGGCATTGCTTCGTTCACCACTCTGGGATTGAGTGGGGCTCAGTTGCAAATGATCTCCCACGGATTGATTGGAGCCAGTCTGTTTTTCCTGGTCGGCGCCACCTACGATCGCACCCACACCCTAATGCTGGATGAAATGGGTGGGGTAGGCCAGAAGATGAAAAAGATATTTGCCATGTGGACAGCTTGTTCCTTGGCTTCACTGGCCTTACCGGGAATGAGCGGTTTCGTAGCCGAACTGATGGTGTTTGTTGGGTTTGCCACCAGTGATGCCTATAGCCTGCCATTTAAGGTGATTGTAGTGATCCTAGCCGCGGTGGGTGTGATTCTGACTCCCATTTACCTCCTGTCCATGCTGCGGGAAATCTTCTACGGCCCAGAAAACAAAGAGCTGATTGAGCATGAACAATTGGTCGATGCAGAACCGCGGGAGATCTTCATCATTACGGCTCTGCTGGTTCCCATTATCGGCATCGGGTTTTATCCTAAGCTGATTAGCCAAATCTATGACTCAACAACGGTGGCTATTACCGAGCGGGTGCGGGCGGAACTGCCAAGCGTGGGTCTGGAAACCCCAGGAAAATCTCTGGGCATTCAGGCGCAAGCATCACCTGCTCCTTCTTTGAACTGATTGACCGGTTGTCCATCGATCTCTGGTCCAGTTGTCCGTACAGCTGAATCAGGGATTTTTACAATTGGTTCTCCGGGCGTCATAAAACTATTTGGCAACCCAGGTCGAAAGACTGCTGTTCGAAACTTTGTTGCGCCACCGGGATGATACCGTGATCATTGCCAAAGCAATCTGATCGCACTGTTCAACCGCCAACAGGGTTTGAGCATCGCTGGACCGCTACCCACCGTGCCGTTTTGTCGCTCCTTCAGCTATGCAAACAGTTCGATCCAGACGGCATTACGGTTTATATTGCCTCTGCTCGAGCAGACCCTTCCTTCCACCGCTATCGTCCAATTACAACGACCCAAGTAGGCCAGATTTTGCAGGATAGCAATCCGCCCTAG
>CAZBTL010000094.1:0-15182 GCA_964494755.1 uncultured bacterium
CCCTGGGGAGAAGGGTTGGGGATGAGGGCAATTCATAGCCACATTCAGCAACACCGTTTCTTCTGGCTCAAGCGCTGAGGATCTGCAATCTGTAATCAGGAGTGATGGATGAAAGAAAGCAAGCCAATCCAGAAGACCTGGACGGCTATAAGGGATCTGCAATCTGTAATCAGGAGTGATGGATGAAAGTCGCTGTCTTCAGTACGGAACCCTACGATCGCCAGTTTTTGGATGCCGCTAACACCGCAATGGGGGATAGCCATGAACTGATTTACTTTGATACCCGCTTGGAACCGTTGACGGCGTCTCTGGCGGCCGATTGTCCAGCCGCCTGTGTGTTTGTCAATGATGATGTGGGGGCGGAGACCCTGAAAATTCTGGCTGAGCAGGGAACCCAACTGGTGGCCCTGCGCTGCACCGGCTACAACAACGTGGATCTCAAGACGGCAGCCAATCTGGGCATTCAGGTGGTGCGGGTGACGGTTTACTCGCCCTATTCAGTGGCGGAGCATGTGGTCGGTCTGATTCTGATGCTCAACCGGAAGCTGCATCGGGCTTACCTGCGGGTTCGGGATGACAATTTTGCCTTGAATGGCCTGTTGGGATTTGATTTGCACGGCCTCACCGTCGGCATTGTCGGAACCGGCAAAATTGGCCGAGTGCTGGCCCAGATTATGCATGGCTTTGGCTGTCATTTGCTGGGTTACGATCTCTTTCCCCATCCCCAGTTTGAAGCGATCGGGGATGCCCGTTATGTGGCGCTGTCCGAGTTGTTGGCCAACTCCGATATTATTTCGTTGCATTGCCCTCTGACGCCGGAAACCCATTATTTGATTAATGCGGCAGCGATCGCCCAAATGAAACCAGGGGTGATGCTGATCAACACCAGCCGCGGCAAGTTGATCGACACGCGGGCAGTGATCGAAGGAATTAAAGCCGGCAAAATTGGGGCTTTAGGGATCGATGTCTATGAGGAAGAAGAAACCCTCTTTTTCCGGGATCTCTCGGACACCATCATCCAGGACGATACCTTCCAATTGCTGCAGTCCTTTCCCAATGTGGTAATTACGGCGCACCAGGCATTCTTTACCCGCAATGCCCTGACCGATATTGCCACCACCACAATCGCCAGTATTACTGAATTTGAGCAAGGTCGGCCGCTGCAGCATGCAGTCCGGCCACCGGAACCATAATTCCCATTAGGTCAGCCAGATGAAGGTCTACATCAGTGCCGATATGGAAGGCATCGCCGGGGTAAGCCACTGGGATGATGTCACGTTTGACTCGCCCACCTACGAACCCAGCCGGGAGGAACTGATGCGGGAGGTGGTGGCCGCCTGTGAAGGGGCGATCGCAGCGGGAGCAATGGAATTGATTGTCAAAGATGCCCATGATACCGCCCGCAACTTATTAGCCGATCGCCTGCCAGAGCCAGCCCAACTGATCCGCGGATGGAGTGGCCATCCCTATTCAATGGTGCAGGAGTTGGATGCCAGCTTCGATGCCCTGGTGTGTATTGGCTATCATTCTCCAGCAGGATCGGGGGCGCATCCGCTGGCCCATACCCTGACCACCGACATTCGCCAATTGCGGCTGAATGGACAGGTGCTGTCAGAGTTTCATCTGGTGGCCCTGACCGCTGCGACGGAAGGCGTGCCGGTGGTATTTGTGGCTGGAGATGCGGCCCTGTGTCGGCTGGTCCAGACCTATGAAGCGCGCATCTTCACGGTGGCCACCAGTGCGGGTGCCGGTGAATCAACCGTGTCGATCCATCCCGATCGGGTGGTGCAGCAAATTCGACTGGCGGTGGAGGAAGCTGTCAGTCAGGCCCACCGGATGCCCATCCACGACGTGTCTGGCCCCTTTGTCTTGGAGGTGGACTATAAACATCCGCCCGATGCTTACCGTAATTCGTTTTATCCCGGCGCGGTTTTGCAATCGGAGGTGACGGTGGTGGTGGAAACCCAGACCTGGTTCGATGTTTTGCGATCGCTGCAATTCATCAGCTAAGTAGAGCTTGCTGAAAAAGCATTTCACGAGTTTGGGAAAGCTGACAGTTGAATCCTAGTGTTCTGTCAAACCCTAATTTTAAGGTGAACCCATTGGCTCGTAGTCGGCGCTTTAGCGCTGAAGCGCTGACTACAAACCCTAATTTCTAGAGTTGACGCTGCACTAGGACGCTTGAGAACTTAAGCCGCCATCAGGAGGAATTGAGGATCACGCCAGAGGAAGGAAGGAGGCTTCTGGATTAATGCGCTGATCTGCTGCCTGGACTTCAACTACCCCCCGAAACATATTCATGCCGCAGGTGAATTCGTAGCGACCTGGTTGGTTGGGTGTGAACTCAATTGGAGTAATTTGATTCAGGGGAAGTTGTTGAGCTGACTGATCGGGCTTTCGGTTTGCTGAATAGAAACCACCATAGTTCCAAACCAATTAATCCCACTCCCACCAATGTGACGGCTATTTTGTTGCTGAGCGGTTGTTCGATTCGTTGAAACTGATGGGGCTGACCCGTAGGGGTCATATCGCCCATCTCTGTTTCAATCGCAGATACGGTTGTGCTGGCAGCCATTGCCAATCCACCTGCAATGACTGCCAGTAATAGGACCGCCCTGGCGACGGTTCCGTAAACCATTCCTTTTCTGAGCATTTTTTGCTCCTCTGCAGGATGACTGCAACTGAGTCAGTGGGTGAAAAGGGCATCCCGCTGGGTGACAGGTTGCCAAAAGGGATGCAGTAGACTGGCTGGCTTCTGTCTCCTGGGTCCTTCTGCCAGTCGCAGAGAGCTGCCCTGGCTTCAGGTGGGTAGTCCTGAGTCTTGCGGTTGAAAGTGGCGCAAGCGCAGGGCATTGGTGACAACAGAAACGGAGCTAAAGGCCATTGCCCCACCAGCAATAATTGGGTTCAGGAGCCAGCCAAAAATGGGGAAGAGAATGCCAGCGGCAATGGGAATGCCGGCTACGTTGTAAATGAAAGCGAAAAAGAGGTTCTGACGAATATTGCGGATGGTGGCGCGGGAGAGTTCGATCGCGGTGACAATGGCCTGCAGGTCGCCTGAAATCAAGGTGATATCACTAGCGGCGATCGCCACATCGGTGCCGGTGCCAATGGCAATCCCCACATCCGCCTGGGCCAGGGCCGGGGCATCATTGATGCCATCCCCAACCATCGCCACCACCCTGCCTTCCTGTTGCAACTCAATCACTTTTACCGCTTTCTGATCGGGGCGTACTTCGGCAAAGATGCGGCTGATTCCCACCTCACGGGCAATGGCCTCCGCTGTGCGGTGATTGTCCCCCGTCAGCATCACCACTTGTAAGCCCAACCGCTGCAACGCCCGCACCGCCCTAGCAGAGGAGGGTTTGAGGGCATCGGCAATTGCCATGATGCCTTCCACCTGACCATCTAGGGCAATCCAGATGACGGTTTTGCCCAGGGATTCCAGGCGCTCCCAGTCGGGTTCCAATGCACGGGTATCCAGTCCCAATTCTTGCATCCAGCGCTGGCTGCCGATTTGCACCCACTGACCGGACGATCCATTGATAATACGACCCTGGACACCACTGCCCGCAATAGCTTCAAAGTCTTGCACATTGGATAAGGGGCGATCGCTCAGAGATCCGGCCAGTTGTTCTTTGGCGTACTGAACCACCGCTTCCGCCAGAGGATGTTCCGAATGCTGTTCGATCGCGGCGGCGGCCCGGATCAGGCTCAACTCGTTGTGGTTAGCCGTACCCTTGACGGTGACCAAATCAGTGACGGTCGGTTTTCCCTGGGTCAGGGTGCCGGTTTTATCCAGCACAATGGTCTGGATTTTGTGGGCCAGTTCCAAACTTTCCGCTCCCTTAATCAGGATGCCATTTTCGGCTCCCTTACCGGTGCCAACCATAATGGATGTGGGGGTGGCTAATCCCAAAGCGCAGGGACAGGCAATGATCAGCACGCCCACCGTGGTCATTAAGGCCAGGGTGATATTGCCCATCAGGTTAAACCAGAGCACAAAGGTGGCGATCGCGATGGCAATGACCGCTGGCACAAACCACCCCGTCACCTGATCGGCCAACCGCTGAATCGGGGCTTTGGATCCCTGGGCTTGCTGGACTAGCTTGACGATCTGGGCCAGGAAGGTGTCTTTACCGACACGGGTGGCCCGAAACCGGAAGCTGCCAGTTTTGTTAAGGGTTGCCCCAATGACCTCATCACCGGCTTGCTTCTTGACTGGAACACTTTCCCCCGTCACCATCGACTCATCCAGGCTGGAAGCACCATCGAGGATTTCCCCATCCACTGGCACCTTCTCGCCCGGACGGACCAGAATCACATCGCCCACAACCACCTGTTCAATGGGCAGGTCGATTTCCGAACCGTCGCGGATCACCCTGGCGGTCCTGGCTTGCAGGCCTATCAGTTGGCGAAGGGTTTCTGAGGTTTGTCCCCTGGCCCGGTTCTCAAACAGTCGTCCCAGTAGAATCAGGGTGACCACGATCGCCGAGACCTCGAAGTAGACACTGGGCATCAGACCCTGAGCCGTGAGGAAGCCGGGGGCGATCGTGACAAACAGGGAATAGCCGTAAGCGGCCAACGTGCCCAGGGCAATCAGGGTATCCATGGTAGCCGTGTGACGCTTAAAGGCTTTCCAGGCGTTGACGTAGAAAGTCTGACCGCACCAAAACTGGACAGGAGCAGTCAGGACGGCCTGCAACCAGAAGTTGTGCAGCCAGCCTGGAATAAAGGGAATGGGCAGGCCCAACATGGCTGGCAGGGAGCCCAGTAGTAAAATACTGCTGATACTGCCGCCGAACCAAACTTTACGGGTCAACTCCCGGTTTTCTGCCCGCCGTGCCGCTCGTTCCTGGTCATCGTCCGCCGCAAGGGTATCTGGGTCCATCGGCAAAGCCCGATAACCCGCTGCATCGACTGCCGACTGAATCGCTGGGATATTCGTCTGGTGGGGATCATAGGTCACTGTTGCTTGCTCAGTGGCAAAATTGACCGCACATGACCGCACACCGGGGACTGAACCAATGGCCTGCTCAATATTACTGGCGCAGGCTGCACAACTCATGCCTCGCAGTTTCAAGGTGGTGGTTGCCATCAGCGCACCTCCTGATTAATTGGAGATTGTATAGCCAGCCATTGCGATCGCCTGCCGAATTGCGGTTTCCGATGCTTGGGTGTCGATTTCCACCTGCTTAGTTTGGGGGTCGGCCTGGACAGTGGCGGCTGGATCGAGTGCCTGAATTGCCTTGGTGATGGTATCACTACAGGCGGAACAGGCCATGTTGGGAACGATCAACTGCAGCGTCGTCATCGGTGAACTCCTGTCGGTAACGATGCCTCCATCTTGAAGTCTCCAGCGGACTGGAGAGTCAAGGGATGCTGCAATTTGTTACAGTCCGCCGCTGGCATAGCAGGACGACTAGTGCAGCGTCAACTCTAGAAATTAGGGTTTGTAGTCAGCGCTTCAGCGCTAAAGCGCCGACTACGAGCCAATGGGTTCACCTTAAAATTAGGGTTTGACAGAACACTAGAGGGAATGGACAGACTGACTACTGCTACCCCTGTGTTTTCTGCGATCGGACCGGCAGACCATCCGCGATCGCCCAGTGAGGGAGACCAGCGAGGGAGATGCGTTGCAATCAGTTGCCGATTCAACTAGCTCGTCAGCGATGGATTCCCGCCGCTACGGCAATGACAACGGAGCCTGATGAGTTTATTGGTGTGCCAGACCCTCCAATCGACTGCTGCCCGCCAGGGGAATTTAGCTCAAGCTGAAAAGGACTTGCCCTGTTGCAGTTCACCATAGGCGGCATAGACGCCCTGTACGTTGTACCAGTTGAGGTAGATGCGGGCCAGTTCCAGGGCCAGTTGGGGTTTGCCGCGATCGATCAGCCATTGCAGCAGGGGAGCCATTGTCCGTTCATTGACCAGCCCCCACAGGGAAAGCAGCCCCCACAGTAGGCGATGAATCCAGGTCATCTGGATCATCATACGAACATCCCAGGTGGGGTGCTTCTGGTAAAACAGGACGCCCATGCGCCCCCGCTGAATTTCCTTATCAATTAAGTTGGGCACCTGTTCCAGCGAAAACGGTGGGTGCCAGTGATAGCCCACTGCATCGGGACATTTGATCAGCACCAGACCTAGTTGCTTCAGGCGCACCCCCAATTCCAGGTCTTCCCAGCCATAGAGCTGAAACTGTGTGTCAAACAGTCCAGCTTGTTCCAGCCAAGTGCGGGCGATCGCCACATTGCCCGTAGCAAAATAGGCGGCGGAAAAGTCCGTCAGTTTGTAGGGTTCGCTGGTGGGTTCTTCAAAGTTACAGGTGTTGATCACCCGACCATAGGTGAACAGACGGTCATGGCCCAGCGATCGCGCTCCCTCAGTCAGCCCTGTGGCGTGGGCCTGCAAGAACTGATCCGTGACCACCAGATCACTGTCAATAAAAATGATGGTGTCCCCGGTGGCCTGTTCGACTCCCAGGTTGCGGGCCGCCGCTGGCCCCAGATGCTTCTGCTGGAACAGCCGCACATGGGGCAGGGTACTGGCTTCAGCTTGCAACCAGTCCACCGTGCCATCGGTGGATCCATCATCCACCACGACGACTTCGTAACCGGCAGGGTCGTATTGCTGATTTTCCAGGGCTTTCAGGCATTTCTCCAGGATTGGTTTGCGGTTGTAGGTTGGAATGACGACACTGAAAAACACGCAATTTCCCCACTGTTGCTCTTTCTTCATCTTAAAGGGCTGGCGGGTTGTTCGCAGATACTCCGCTGCTTTACCCCTGCCGCAAGCGCAGGAATTCCACCTTGATGCAGGCGTCCATGATCCAGTTCAGACCAGCAGTCTGGGCGATTGCAGCAGCACCCGGATGGCGCACCCCCACTTGGGCCCAAACGGTTTTCGCCCCAACCGCGATCGCCGCCTCGACAATTTCCGGTAAGTATTCCGACCGGCGAAACACATTCACAATATCAATCGGCTCCGGCACCTCCGCCAGGGAGGCATAACTCCGTTGGCCCTCAATTTCGGGCACGGCCGGATTCACCGGATAGACCGTATAACCTGCCCACCGTAGAAAGTGAGCAATTTGATAACTGGTGCGATCGGGATTATCGGAATGGCCCACCACGGCAATCACCCGTGCTTGTTCCAGGACCTCCCGGATGGCGGCATCATTTCCTTGCAAATCCGGCATGACTGGCGTTCCTTGGCTGCTGCTTTCAATCCTGAGTCAGGAAGCCTAATTTTTCAGGAGTTGGAAAGAATCGAAGAAGTTGTTCGTCGTTTGGGTGGTTGGAGCCTGGCGCAACTGGCGAGTGGCTAATAGATATAAACGCTGTTGCACCAGGTAGAAACGAAAGGTCAGGATTTCATCGGTGCTGGTGGCTTGCAGTTCCCGACCGGGATAGGTGCCTAACGAAATCGAGCGATCGCGGTCTTTCTGTAAAGCAGCACTGGCTAAAATCGAGTTTTCCACGGCAGTAAACAGGGCCGTTGGATCCTTACTTTGGTTTGGCTGCACCGTTGTCACGGCAGCTACATAGCGGGTCTGGTTTTGTTGACTGGCGATCGCTTTAAACTCCAGGGTACCCACCGTTGTATTCAATGTCTTAGATTCCTGGCTCAGCACACCGGGGGGCATCCAAATGGAAAACCCATCGGTTCGGGAAATGACCGGTTGCCATTGGGACGATTGGCTATCAATGGTCAGAACCGGGTTCGTTTGCTGTTGTTGTTGCAAGCGCTGGACTTCCTGCTCAAACTGCTCCTGACCCACATCGAAAAAGTCTGGACGGGGGCGGGGAAACTGGGCCAGGTGCCAGTTCCGGCAGGTATCCGCACAGGTTGAGCCGGATGGGGCATAAAGGGGGGACGTAGCTGCCAGGGTAGGGCTAACCAGCCCGATCAGAACGAGAGGACTCCACAGTAGCGTGCAACGAGTTAGCATCAGCCAGAACCCTCAATATCAAAAATGGATCAAACCTCTAGGCAGTCGGGGAGGGGGTGAAATATATTTCACCTATCCGAATTGTCCATCAGGATAGCGCAGGCAGGACGGCAGTTACCTATCTGCCAGGCCTTTTTCCGATGGATTGCCCTTGATGAATAAAATTGAGTGGTCATCAAGGGTGCCTCCACCGACGGAGGAACACCGTTTGCGTCCTTTGCACCTCAGCGGTCAGGTTTCGACCTGGTTTTGTTCTTATTCCTTAGACCTTTGCTGCAAGAACCCATGCTAACGACTGCTCAAAAACAGCAACGACGCCGGATCAAGCAGGTCACAGGCTGGTTGACCGGACTGACAATCGCTCTCTTCGCCACACCCACTGTGGCTCAACCTACGGGGGCAATTCCCAAGTTTGTCGAGTGGTGTCAGAGTCAAAGCACCCTGTCTCTTGAAGCCCAGTTCACCGTTTCCCTGCTGTTGGCGGTTGCTCGCAACGCCGACTGCCAGCAAGCCAGCGACTATTTAGCGGATTCGACTAGCCTGTCGTTACCCAACAGTCAGATCTCTAACCTACAACCACTCAGTTCGCTCACCCAATTGCAAGCCCTGCGGTTGAGCGGCAACCGGATCCGGGATCTGCGACCGTTGCAAACGTTGAAGAATCTCACCTGGTTGGCCCTGGACACAAACCAGATTGTGGATCTACGCCCCCTGGCTAGCTTGCCCAACCTGCAAGTGCTGATCCTGGATACCAACCGGATTTCCGACCTGACGCCGTTGGCCCGCCTCACTAAGCTGAATTATCTGGTGCTCTACAGCAATCAAATTTCTGATCTGACGCCGTTGGCCCGCCTGACTAACCTGCAGGCGTTGTCGCTCTACAACAACCAGATCACCGACCTGACCCCGCTGGCCAATCTGACTAACCTGCAGGCGTTATCGCTTTACAGTAACCAGATCACCGACCTGAGTCCCCTGGCCAATCTGACCAATCTGCGGGAGTTGCTATTGTTTGAAAACCGCATTCGCGATTTGAGTCCCCTGGCCAATCTGACCAATTTGCAAACCCTGACCCTGTTCCAAAATCAAATCACCGATTTGCGTCCATTAAGCTCACTGACCAATCTCACCGAATTGGCGATCGGCAACAATCCGATTACGGACCTACGTCCCCTGGCTACTCTACCCCGTCTGGCCCGTCTGTCGTTGTTCAACACCCAGGTGTGGGACGTGCAACCGCTGCAGTCCCTATCCACCCTGACCTATCTGGACCTGTACAACACCAAAGTGGCCGATCTCAGTTCCCTCAAATCCCTACCGACTCTGACGGTGCTGGATGTGCGCAAGACGCCCCTAAGGGATCGCAATTGTCCGGTCCAACCGGAATCGGTTTGTCGATTTTAGGCAAGTCTTAGTTCGGAAACTTAGCTCACTGAAGAGCGGATGGCGATCAGTACAGGCGGCGCAAAACGTAATCTGCCAGCTTAACCAGGGCTTGTCGAGAAGCGGACGGGGGCAGATCTTGTAGGTGCTGAATCGCCATCCGGGAATGATGGGTGGCCAGTTCTCGCGATCGCTCAATTCCGTGACTGTCTCGCACCAGTGCCAGCGCCTGCTCCAGGTCACCCGGTTGGGCAAACTCCCGTTCAATCAACACTTCCAGATAGGGTTTTTCCTCCAGGGCATAGAGGACTGGCGCCGTCAGGTTGCCTCCTTTCAGATCGGAGCCAGCCGGTTTGCCCAATTCTTCTGTTGAACCGGTAAAGTCCAAAATATCATCCACAATCTGGAAAGCCAGGCCCAGATGGCGGCCATAGCCATACATATCCTGGGCCAGACCGCTGGTCGTCTCGCTCAAAACCGCTGCCGCTTTGGAGCTATTGGCAATCAGACTGGCGGTCTTGTAATAGCTTTTTTCCAAATAGGCTTCGATGGTCAGATCGGAGGCGAAACGGTTTAAACCCTGCTGGATTTCGCCTTCCGCCAGATCCATAATCACCTGAGACAGCAGCTTGACCACTTCCAGGTTGTCCAGATTGGCCAGATACCAGGACGACTGGGCAAATAGGAAGTCTCCTGCAAGAACGGCAATCCGGTTACCGAAGGAACTATGGACTGTGGGCACCCCCCGCCGCAGTTCAGCCTCATCTACCACGTCGTCATGGACCAGACTGGCGGTATGGATCATTTCAGTAATTTCGGCCAGGCGACGATGCCGCAGGGTAATCTCTTGGTCTTGCATGGTGGCCTTTGAAACCAGGAGGACCACTGCTGGTCGAACCCGCTTCCCCTTTGCTCCAAACAAATGCTCGGCTGCGGCGTACAGGATCGGATGTCTGGCACCAATTAGGCTTTTGAGGTTCTCTGCCAATACGCGCAGGTCCACTTCAACGGGAGAAAAAAGGGATGTAGCTGAAGTCATGGATGTCCGACCCAGGCGATGTTAAGTTACAAAATTTTAAATATTCTCCAACTATTTTAAGATAAGCGCCCCAGTCTTGCACATGAAAGTTTGCACTCGATCTATTTTGTGGCCAGTAAATAAAGGCTTCTGGGGCCCCAGAAGCCTGTTTCCCAATCTGAAATTCCGTTTGGCAGAAAATTGAAATCCCTGGCTCATGCCGGTTCCGGGGTGTGTTCCCCCCATAGGCCAGAAAAAGTGGCACAGTCGGCAGGTTTTCTGGCCCAGTTTTGGTCCTCGTTGCAGGGAAAAATGCGGTAGTCTAAGAATTAAGGATTTCAACAATTCGCTGCTCAGCGGGTGAATGATGGGCGTTGGCCTGTTCAGCCGTTGTTTTTGTTCGAATCGGCTTCCTGCGGGTCGGGTTTTCTCGGTCAGTTTGTGATTGATGCCCGGTTGTTCATGATGCAGGGAGCGGTCGTGGGCCGTTTCAAGAGATGGGTGTTCGGGGTAACCCGATCGCGGCATGTCGGGCCCAGGGCTCAAGTTCGGCAGCAACGGCGCGGCTGTAACTGAACCAGTAGCCCTTCTATCAGCAAGCTGATCTGGCTGCTTCTACAGGCTGTCGGAAGCGCTCGCTGAGCAATTTGCGGTGACTGACTTCGCAGGTGGATGGGCTGTTCGTCCATAGGCGATCGCGGTCAGACACTATCCCATTTCAGCATTCTCATTCCAGCATTCTCAGCCATTTCCAGCCATGCCTGCCTCCCAGTCCTCCATCCTAATTCCGCTGTTGGCCGCCCTCTACCTATGCATCATTTACTTGCTGTTATTGTTGCCCCGGCGCATCCAATAAAGGAGTAGGGCAAGTATCTGCTCCTACTCCTTCATAGCGGGAGGCACTCACGATCGACTACTCGGTTGCTCCCGAGCGGACAGACTGATAGACCAGTCTCGGCAACGTCACCCGTTCTACTATCGGGGTGTGCCCCAACCACTGAGATGAGATAGAAATGAAGGGTTGTGGGTCTCCGCTGACGCCAAAACGGGTCGGCAACGGATGGCGCTGATTTTTAATGCCTAGTAAATCCAATTCTTGTGCCGCTGCTGCAACGACATGGGCCGCTGGGTCAATCAACTGGACCTCGGGTGGCAGCAGTTTTTTCAGAACTGGGGTGAGATAGGGGTAGTGAGTACAGCCAAAAATCAACGTATCAATCTTTTCCAGCAATAGGGGTTCCAGATAGCGGCGGGTCACCTCAAAGGTGTAAGGATCGTGGATGCGGTTTTGCTCAATCAGGGGCACAAACTCTGGGCAACCCACCTCCCAGACCTGGGCAGTCGGTTCAATTTCCCGAATGGCTTGTTGATAGGCCCCACTGCTGGCGGTTGCGGGGGTGGCAATGACGCCAATCCGCCGCCCTTGCTGAACCGCGGCTCTGGCTCCCGGCAGGATTAGCCCTAGGATGGGAATGGAAAATTCAGACCGAACTTCCTCCAACGCCAGTGCCGAACTGGTGTTACAGGCCATGATCACCATCTTGGTTCCCTGCTCCGTCATCCAGGTGAGGATTTCCCGGACAAATTCTAAAATATGGGCTTGCGATCGCGTGCCATAGGGTAAGCGAGCGGTGTCGCCAAAATAAATGACCGACTCCTGGGGTAACTGACGATACAGCTCACGCAAAACAGTCAAACCACCGACACCACTGTCAAAAATTCCGATTGGCGCTGAATGCGGATGAACTCCTAAATGCCGCTGATTGTACACTCCACACACCTCAACTAGTCAAACAACACTATAGACTGCTTTGCAGTTACTGACACCAAGTTCGACTAGTTTACTCTCACTGGTCAAAAAATTGGAGCGCCTTTTGTTACCAGAGTTCTCGATAACTCCAGCAACTGATCACCCATAGCCCGTTGTAATCGCCTGTTGTTGCAGAGCAACTAGCTGCCCTAATTGGCAGACAAAAGATCTGCTGTAGGTTAGTGTTGAACAACGCAAAACCCAACGCTAGCAATGGTTTTGCTAGTTATGCTAACGCTCTAGCGAAGCCTTAGGCTTTAGCCCATGCCCACAGGGCTATACCCAGCCGGCAACAGAATCAGAGTTGCAAGAGCTTCATCAGTCAAACAAATGGCTACTACTTTGTCACGGCTAAATTGAGGGTGAACGCATCCGCTCGGAGGCAGAGCTCTAGCGCTAAAGCACTGACTACAAAGCCGACCTTCTAGGGTTGACGCTGTCATACCTCCTTTTCAGGAATTGCGGCGGAGATATTGCAGAATTCCCTGGACAATGGAGGCGGCCATCTGACGACGATAGGTGGGATTGGACAGCCGGGCCGCATCATTTCGTCCCGTGACAAAGCCAGTTTCAATTAACACAGAGGGCATTGAAGTCTTACGTAAAACATAGAAGCGGGCTCGTCGCACGCCCCGATCTTCGATGCCGGTTCCCGCCAAAATGCTTTGATGAATAGTGCGGGCCAGTTCTGCCCCTGATTCGAAATAGTAGGTCTCTAAGCCACTGACATCCGGGCGACTCATGTCGATGGAGTTGGCATGAATACTGACGAAAATGGTAGCGTTGACCTGTTCGGCAATGTCTACTCGGGGTTGCAGATCCAGGTCGCGATCGTCGGGTCGAGTCAGAACTGCCTGGACCCCCTGCTGCTCTAGCATTTGCGCGACTTGTCGGCCAATATCCAACACAATTTCCTTTTCCTGAATTCCGCCAATGCCCACTGCTCCTGGATCGGGGCCGCCGTGTCCCGGATCCACCGCAACTACTACTCGACCATTAGGAATTCTCGGCAAATTGGGGAACGGAGTCGTCGAGATGGGGGGGCTGGGCACCGGAATCGAGGCAATGGGAGGTCGAGCAATGGCTGGGACTGGGATGGTGGTTGTCGGCGGGCGGGTGACCGAAAGCACGGGACTGTTACGGCTACGCTCCAATTGCAAGGCCAGCATCCGTTGGGAAGGTTGGTTCACCTCGCCAATTCGCACGTTGGCTGCAGGCTGGAGCAAAATGACGGTTCGATTTGGGGTTTCCTGCTGCAACTGCAGTCTCAAAATGGGACTGCTGGCATCTAACTGGGGCCGTTTGAAGTTGGGGGCCAACCGAGCTCCATTAATGGCAATTCGGTAAGAACCGGAAGCGCGGTCCCAGCCGGTGTCATAGGTAATCGATTGATCGGCCCGGACAATCAGTTGGGAGCCTCGATTTTCCAGGTCCACTGATTGGATGGTGGCTATCTGGGAGGAGTTGGGTGGTAGGGCTGAGACGGGGCCGGAGAGGCGATTTGGCAGATTGGAGGCCGAAGCACCTCCCGCCGGGATCATTGCCACTCCACCAAGGGTGCTGGCTGTTGCCACCCAGTCTGGTGATTCTGGGTTGACATTGAAGGTGATGCGGGCGATCGGAGGTTGGGTTTGTATCTGGGTGATCTGTAACCGATTGACCCCATAACGACCAATCAAGGTGTCCCGTTTCACATCGGGGGCGATCGTAGCTCCCGGTAAATCAAGGATCAGTTCTTTGCGATCGCGGCTGCGGGTCAGCCTGGGTTGGGGAATATTGCCGCTGGTGCGAATGAAAAAACCATCCTGGGTGATTTGCACTCCCTGAATCTGGGCCACTCCTGCCGGTTGACCAGGCGACCGGGCTGCAATCTGGAACTGGGAACTACTGCTACCCGGATTCACAGAAGTTGAGGGACCTGCCGATATCGCGGAGTCTGGGGGTAAGGGTTGGGGCGTCGGGATCTGGACAATCCAACGGCGGGCAGTTACCCCCCGAAATTTGACCTGTTGTGGGTCGATGGTGTAGCCCGGAGCTAACTCAATCACCAATCGGGTTGTTTGGCGATCGAATTGCCCCACCCGCACCGACCGAATAGCCCCGTCATAAGGTTGATTGCTGACTGGGCGGCCCAGTAGAATTCCCGGCAGATCAATGACCAACCGGACCGGATCCGACACCAGTTGGGCGGTTGGCTGAACATCCTCATCCGTCGTAAACTCCAGTTGGTTACGGCTAGAGTCAAACCGCCAGGACTCCAAGCTCGCAGCGCCTGCTGGAGATGTCAGCAAAAAACAGGAAGCCGTTAGCAGCAAGAGGGAAGGAAGGTATTTCACGTTCGTTCGCTAAATTCTGAACAGGGTTGGCGATCGCCAATTAGGGAATAATCATTCTGGATCAGGTTGCAACAATCCTGGCGGTCACGCCCTAAGTTAGACGGCATGACAGCCACGACTTTGCTGAACCAGTCAGCAGGATTGCGATATAACCTAAACTCTTCACTCTTCACACACCTTTGACCCGGAGAGGCCAGTCGTCTTCCAGCGATATCACCAGATCCGCCCGATCGGTTGGGCTGTCCGGCAACTTTGATCCAGAAGATTGATTCCAGCCAGAATAGACCTGGAAGGTAACACGGCCTATACAACTCTGCTTGACGTGAACCCTTCAAGATTAGTTTCATGCCCGCTAACCGAATTGCTCACAGAACAGCCCCAGGTGAACTTGTGCGTTCAGGAAGTCAATAGGTGGCTTCTCTTGCAGCAAATGTCTCACTTACCATCCAGGAGTTTGAAGTCAGAACGGCTGCATCTCAAATTTCCTTCGACTGGAAAATTGCAGCAGTTCCGATTGGATCAACGTAGGTACTATAGCCGATGTCTGAGCCGTGAGATCAGGAAAATAAGAAATGGGGAAGGTCTTAGCAACAACCTTCCCCATTTCCAGGAATTTCTGGGGGCTACTCAATGAACTGACGGAACTGTTAAAAAACGTTAGTCAGTTAGGTTTTTTTCAGT
>CAZBTL010000095.1:0-7841 GCA_964494755.1 uncultured bacterium
CCTGCGGAAACCTTTCACAATCCTGATCGGATCGCTATAGAACTGGGAGGCAATACCTGCAAGGCGACCTTGCGAGACTGCTATCTATTCCTGCTACTCCAGTGTTTACCGCGGATTCCTGGCTCCCGAATTGCTTGGCTGCACTCAATCCCCTAAGGCTCAATGAGTCCGCTTACTGCTGTTGCCATTGCTAGTCTCTGGCCGCTTACCATTACCGTTCTCCACAAACCGTCCGCCCTTCCAAGTCCCTTCAATCTGGGTGCCGTCCGAAAAAATGTAAACCCCACGCCCATTTTGCTTACTGTCGCGAAAATTGCCTTCATATCGGTTGCCATTTGGAAACGTGCAGACCCCAAAGCCATTGAGCCAATCATTTTTGAATTCTCCTTCACAGCGGGTTCCATTGGCAAAGGTAAAGACCCCTCGTCCCTGCCGGCGATTATCCTGAAATCCACCCTCATAGCGATTGCCACTGGGAAACACACAAACTCCTGTGCCATTCAAGGCATTATTGCGGAACTCTCCTTCACAGCGAGTGCCATCGGCATAGATAAAAATTCCCCGGCCTTCCCGGATATTGTCCCGGAAAGATCCCTCATAGCGATTGCCATTGGAAAAGACACAGACTCCTTTTCCATTCAGCAAGTCATTTCTAAATTCACCCCGACAGCGAGTTCCATCCGCAAAGATAAATTGACCAGAGCCATAGCGCTGTCCATTCCGTAAGTCGCCTTCGTAGCGGTTGCCGCTAGGAAAGGAGCAAACGCCTTGACCGTTGATTGAACCATTGCGGACCGGTCCTTCACAGTAATTGCTAGCCAGCAACATCGGCTGGCTACGAGCAGTTACAGGTTCTGCCAGGATGGTGGCTTGACCGCAATAAAGGGCGAAGACGGCCAGGGCGATCGCGGCAGGGGGCCAATTAGACCGAGGAACAGCCATCAGTCTTTTTGAAGAACAGAACAAGTATTGACGCATGGGATAGAGAAGCAGGAGCTAGATCAGCTACAATAACGTGTTTGACATATATTATGTTCTATTAAGGTCTATTAAGACTCTGGCCAATGATTATTTTGGCGAGCCCCAGCAGTAAGTTTTAGCATTTTCCAGATTTGCCCGCATTTTTTGTGAATAGTGCTTCAGTGTCAATCAAGCTGCGCCCCTAAGCCTTCCTCCGCTTTTTACTCATTCCCCCCCTTCATCTGTCAGGATTCGAATGTACAAGATCGGTTCTCCTGTCCGCTTAACTGTTCTAAGTCTCGCAAACAGGTTATGACGATTTGTCGCCTCAAGTGTTCCAGTGGTGCCTGCCCCAACTTCAAGGCTTTTTCTGGGCCATTGGGTTGGATGCAGCCATAAACCTCATCTTCCTGTTGTTGCTGTTAGATCGGTTCGAAGGTACTCATGCTGTCGTTATTACCCATTCTTACCCTGGCTCAAACTGCTGTTACATCAGCACCCGTCGTTCCGCCAGCCCTCCCATCACCGCCGCCTGCTAAAATCCGGCCCCTGCCAGATGTGGTTCCCCCCCAGGAACAACTCCAGCCTCAGGATCAATTGCAGTTGTTAGAGGTTTTCCAACCTCAGGATATCCGTCCCCTGCCAGGTCAGTTGGACACTGTTCCGGTTTTCAACAGTAACAGCCCGGAAATGGTCCTGACTGAAGGGATCTTGCTATCGACCTTTCCGCCACAGGGCAAGGCTACCCCAGAAGCCCATTTGAATATGCCGTTTCAGGGCCGGTTTGATGTGTTTAGCCATCACATTTCCCGGGCCCGCACCCCCAGTGAAGCCCGCAGCCTGTTCCAAGGGCTTCTAATTTACAATCCCACGTTTAACCCGATTACACTTCAGGTTTTGCAGGGAGCATCCTATCTCACGCGCCCCGATGCGCTGTTCGTTGACCTGCCGTCCTATGTTGAAGATCCGACAGGCAGGGTTTATGCTGGCCCTGGCAGTCGGGTTGTCAATGACTTACTAAGAGGACGGCGTCAGGGAGCCCTGCCGCCAACTGTTGAAATTCCCCCTGGCCGTAGCTTCATGCTGCTTAATCTGCCAATTCCAGCTGGGACTGTGACCCCAACCTCCAATGGACGTTCTACGCTGCTGCGGCTATGGAGTAGTGGGCCGGTTTACGTTGCAAATATGGCTATGTTTGCCCCTCGGACACCGGAGGGCAATGAGCGAGTGCCAACCCTTGAGGAATGGGAAACCCTGCTGGTCAATGGCAAACTTGCCGGGCCGCGTGACATTCCGCCCACTCCAATGGATCCTAGCTATGCCCGAGTTACCTATGGCCGGGTTGCAGGGGTTGCAGTTGGTTCACAGTGGCAAGCTAATCTGACCGATAACCCTAAAACCCCTTACCTCAGTGTTCCTAAACGGGGAACCGCTTTTTCCTACGGCCTCAGCACCCTTTATCGAGGAACGTTGGGAACCGGCCAGATCCAGAGTGCAAAACTACTGAAGCGCTATCCAGATACGGCGTATCAGGCCCATGGCAACTATGGCATTCAGTACAACCTGACGATGCCACTTTATAACAACACAGGCGAGACCCAAACAGTCACGATCGCGCTCCAAACTCCCCTCAAGGAAGACAAGACCAAGGGAGGGCTTTTGTTCTACAAACCACCTGAGGACCGGGTGTTTTTCCGAGGGCCCGTTCGTCTGCGTTACATAGATGATTCAGGGAAACCCCAGACCCGCTTTGTTCATGTCATTCAACAGCGTGGACAACAGGGAGAACCGTTATTAACTTTGAAAATGCCACCGGGCGATCGCCGCTTGGTTGAGGTTGATCTGCTTTATCCACCTGACTCAACCCCACCGCAAGTGCTGACGGTGCGCAGTTTGGGCAATTAATAGGCTAAAGCCCTACACTGCATCCACAGACTGAACCAACTACTTTGGCAGCTTTCGCCTGAAAAGGGATGACTGTAGCACCTGCTTCTGATCGACTTTCTCAGGTATCTGTCAATCCCTGGTTATACAGGTTGTTGTTGCCAATTCACCGACTGTTTCTGCATCTGTATTTCCAGAAGATCGAAATCGAGGGCAAGGAAAATCTTCCCCTCCATGGCCCAGTTGTTTTGGCCCCCAAGCACACTAGCCGTTGGGATCCAATTGTATTGGCTCTATTAAGCCGTGAGCCACTCTGGTTCATGACCAATGCCAATCAATTTGGCGGCATACAGGGATGGTTTATCAGGCGATTGGGATCATTCCCCATCGATCTAAGTCACCCAAGCATTTCCAGCTTGCGCTGTGCGATCGCCCTTTTGCAGGCTGGCAGAAAACTAGTTCTGTTCCCAGAAGGGGGGATTGTCCGCAATCAAACTTTGCGACAACTCAAACCGGGAGTGGCCCGGCTGGTGCTTCAGGCTGAGAAATCTGCTACAGATCCCCTATCTGTTCCCATTATCCCCATATGGCTGGACTACAAGCCAGCACCAGTTTTTGGGGCTAGCATTCGCATTTATATCCATCCTCCCCTGCAGTTAGAGGAGCATCGCCGAGAAACGGATAAAGAAACTGCCAAAGCCCTGACCCAGGCATTGCAGACAGCTTTGTTGGAAGACGGTAGGCTTGGTGATGAGTGCTGATCTGCAGCTCCAGAGTTGAGATATGCAAACTCTGGAGCTAGATGGCGGAAATGACCTATGCCAACTTTTCGATAATCCGCTGGACGATTTGCATTCCCGTCACAGCCTGCCAACCAAAGAGTCCCACAATGACCAGGTTCAGCAGAATATGGGTGTAGCGGGCCCAGTCGGCTCCCTTTTGCATGAAGGGTGAGAGGGCCGCAGAAGTGGCAACCATTCCAGTCATTCCCAACCCAACCACAAGATGGGGACTGACAAACAGCTTGCCGTTATTGATATAAGTAACCGCCATGCCGCCAATCGTGCCCAGAACCATTAAAGCCAGAATCAGGGAACCCAACTGATAATGCCGCAGGTTGTATTTGCCTTTGATCAGCGCTTTCTTTTCCTCACCTTCGGCCGAGCGAGTTTTGCGAGCCTTCATACCCAGATAAAAGGCATAGCAGGTGAGGCCGAACAAGACCCACATTAATAAAGGATGGAAGAACTGGCTCCAGACTTTCACAGACTCAGGGATCGCAGAACTCATAATTAGCTAGGGAATCGAGGAGAAACTTCATAAAAATTAGCATAACGCAGCCATGTAAATGGGTGAATCGCGATCGCGGCAGCGGTCAGCAGAAAAGCTTGATCTCGCCCGCGATCGCGCAAGCCTAGTGCAGAAAATGCCGGATGCCTGTCAGCACCATCACTAGACCCAGTTCATTGGCAGCCCGGATGGAATCCTGATCCCGTAGGCTGCCTCCTGGCTGGACGATTGCCGTAATGCCAGCGGCGGCGGCCGTCCGCACAGAATCATCAAAGGGAAAGAAGCCATCGCTGGCTAATACAGATCCCTGGGCCTTTTCCCCCGCTTGTTCCAGGGCAATTTTGACCGACCCAACCCGGTTCATCTGACCGGCTCCAACGCCAATGGTGGTGCGATCGCGACTAACCACAATCGCATTGGACTTGACATGCTTGCAGATCTTCCAGGCAAACAGCAGTTCCTCCAGTTGAGCTGTGGTCGGCTGTTTTTCCGTTACGACATTCCAGTCCGTTGGAGCCGTGAGCACCTCATCCGAAGTCTGCACCAAAAAGCCACCGGCGATCGCTTTGACGGTATGGGCCGGACCAGCCTGTAAATCGGGCAACAGTAACACTCGCACCTTCGATTTGGCAGCCAGAATTTCCTGGGCGGCGGGTTCGCATCCAGGGGCCACCACACACTCCAAAAAGGTCTTGGTCAATTCGGTGGCTGTTGCTGCATCAATTGACCGATTGAGGGCCACAATACCGCCAAAGGCAGAAACCGGATCGGCATTGAAAGCCTTTTCATAGGCGTCGAAGAGGGTGATTCCCAACGCCGCCCCACAGGGATTGGTATGTTTCAGGATGGCAGCAGCGGGGGCGTCCTGATCGCCCGCAAATTCAGCAATGATGCGGCGGGCCGCTTCCAAATCCACCAGGTTGTTATAGCTTAGTTCCTTGCCTTGCAACTTTGTCGCCGCGGCCCAGCCAGTAGCAACAGCCCCCGTCTGATACCAGCCTGCCGGTTGGTGGGGGTTTTCGCCATAGCGTAATGCCTGAATTTGCTGACCAGAGAGGTCAAAAGTCAGCGGCAGGGTGGATTCGTCCGTCTGGCTTGCAGCAGAGGAAGACTGGCTTTCTAAATAAGCCGCGATCGCGCGATCGTAGGCGCCTGTATGACGAAAGGCCGCCAGAGCACAGGCTTGCCGGAAGGCCAGTGAAATGTTGCCATCGGTGTTGCGGAATTCCTGTAAGTAGGCATCATACTGAGCCGGATTACACAACACCGTCAGGTGGGCAAAGTTCTTGGCAGAGGCCCGCAGCATAGCGGGCCCGCCAATGTCGATTTGCTCAATCGCTTCCGGCAGGGTAACGGTCGGTTGAGCAATGGTTTGCTCGAAGGGATAAAGATTGACCACCACCAAGTCAATGGGTCGTATCTGCTGAGCCTCCAGGTCAGTCACATCCTGGGGCAAGTCCCGCCGGGCCAGAATCCCACCGTGAATGCGGGGATGGAGCGTTTTAACTCGCCCGCCCAGAATTTCTGGCGATCCGGTGTAATCGGAAACCTTTGTAACCGGCAGTCCGGCATCCTTCAGCGCCTGAGCCGTTCCACCACTGCTGATCAGGTCAAAGCCAAAGTCGGTTACCAAACTGCGGGCCAAATCCACTAACCCAGTTTTATCGGAAACACTTAACAGAGCTAGACGAGCCATGACCCAATTCCCCTTCCAAGAACCCAAACCTTATAGACTATACTGCGATTTTCGTGCCTGCTTTCGATGCTGTCAGCTATCAGGTATCAGCCGTCAGCTATCGGCTGTCAGCTTGCCGCTATTGGCTGTCAGCTTGCAGTTTTTGCATGAAGACGGTCAGGCCTTTGTTCGATGTCGGGTATAGCAGCTAACCGCTGACCACTACTTATCGATCGCTGACCGCTTTCACTTACACTTTCATGGGCCCCAAGTATCGTTCCAGGTAGGGAGAAAAAACCTCATAAATCAGGGTAAATGGCTTGCCATGATGCCAGAAGAGATAATGGCGTCCCCAGAATGGACCTTTCTGACCGAAAGCGGCTTCAAGGGCGGCTGAGTGTCCGTAGCAAATACCCTGAACGTCTCGATAAAGTTCGGTCCTTAAGCGAGCCAGACTGGCCCAGATGGGAATCGCTTTATTTTGCAGGTACTCATCCACATGGCTGGCTTCCCACCAAGAAGTGGCATAGGCCAACCGCTGCCCAGAGGCCGTCCGTAACCAGACCTGTCGGCGCAGACGGGGACCTGGCACCACTTCAATTTGGGATGGTGCATGGTCTGGATCCATGCCAACGGGAGACATATCGATCACGTCCACTTCAGTGGGTTCACCCGTCAACAACTGCAAGTGACGCGTGGGTGAACCGTCACCCAACAAGAGAATTTGCCAGGCGGGGGCGAGTTGGCTGTGGGGCAACCCCTGTTGAACAGATGTTTCATTGCCCTGCCAGATGGGATCCAGGGCATACCAGGTGGTAGCCAGGGTAATCGGTTCCGGGGGTGGATAGGTCGCTGTCAATTTTCTTTACACAACTTAACCTCAGTACAATCATAAAGGACTCTCGCAAAAGATGGCAGAGATCCGCAACCATCGAATTAGCGTAGATTCATAGTGGTAGATGGTTGCCAAGCTGCTATGGCGCAAATTTTTTATCTCCCTGATCAGCGACTGATCCAAACAGCGGAAGCCTACACCGTGCTGGATGCATCCCTCGAAGCCGGCATTCCCCATACCCACGTTTGTGGCGGCAATGCCCGCTGTTCTACCTGTCGAGTGATGATCCTGACGGGACAGGAATATTGCGGTCCGCGAACCGAGGCTGAGCAGGCATTGGCTAAACATTTAAGCCTGGAACCAACGGTTCGGTTGGCCTGCCAAACTGAGCTGGTGGGAAACGGGCCAATCACCCTGCGACGGTTAGCCCTGGATGGAGAGGATCTGACCCTCTTCTATGACCAGGCACTGGGCAGAATTTCCCCCCGCATGATGGGGCAGGAAAAGCATGTGGCGATTCTGTTTGCTGATATCCGGGGCTTTACGACCTTTTCAGAAGCGCTCCTGCCCTATGACGTGATCTATGTCTTGAATCGGTATTTCCAGCGAATGGCCCAGGTGATTGAGCGCTATGACGGCACCATTAATGTCTACATGGGCGATGGGCTGATGGCGCTGTTTGGCTTAGATAATCCGGATCGGGCGGTGGAATGTGCGGTGCGGGCCGGGTTGGATATGCTGAAAGCTGTGGAACAGCTCAATCCATCGCTGGAATTGTTGTACAACCAGGGGCTGCGGATTGGCATTGGGGTGCATTACGGCTACGTTGTAATTGGCACGATTGGTGATCCTAAGGATCCTAAGGTGACGGCGATTGGGGATGCGGTCAACCTGGCCAGCCGGGTTGAGTCGGCCAACAAACAACTGGGAACCACCTTTTTGATCTCAGCTGATGCCTTTCAGGCTGTTCAGGAGCAGATCCGAGTCAGCCAATGTTTTCAGGTGCCTCTAGCGGGAAAGAGTGGCGAGTATTGCCTGTATGAGGTAACTGGAATTTCGGCTCCAGACTGGGAGCGGGCTCCAACCCGATCGCCCCTGAATGCTGCCAAACCAACCGTTTGGGCTAGATTGCAGAATTGGCTGCGCCGGTTCAAGAACTGGTTGCGCTGGTTCTTTTCACAGCAGTCTTAATCACAG
>CAZBTL010000095.1:7941-9243 GCA_964494755.1 uncultured bacterium
AGTCTTAACTGAGTATCGACGAGTTCCGGGTTAGCTGGATGATCGACCTCGACCGGATCGGGTTCATCTGCGGCCAACAACTGACGAGCCGCCGCCAGCATGTCTGTCGCCAGTTCCCGTAGATCGTCCCGGTTGTCCAAATAGGTTTGCAGAGCCTCCAGGGGATCCAGGCGATTGCCACATCCCAGTTCTGGCAATCGGGGGCGGGCCAGTTGACTCACCAGTTCTGGATAAATGGTGTGGCTATGGGCTGGCAGTAAAGCCTCGTTGACAGCAGTGTTATCGATCTGGTCTAACTGATCCGGCCGCAGCCGGTAAATCAGCCGCACGACAGCATCCTGAATTTGGTCGGGTTTTAGCGATCGCAGTAACTTGGTCTGGGGATCTTCTGCCTGACACAAATCCACCTTGATGGTTCGGAACGGGCGCACCGGCAAGGGACAAAATTCAAATCGAGTTTGGCCCCGTTCTAGTTCGACCAACACATATCCCTTTTCTTCTTTTTCTTCGCTGAAGTCAACCCGTTCAATGCTGCCGGGATAAACCACCGGCGGTTGCTGACACAACACCTGATGGCGATGCACATGCCCCAAAGCTACGTAGTCAAAGCAGGATCGGGTCAGTAGCGACAGGGGGATGGTAAAGCCTTTGCCAACGGCTAAGAATCGTTCCGCGCCATATTGGGCTGTATCGATCATGGCATGGGCCAGGAGGATGGTTGGGATGTCTGGATCGAGCTGACGAATTTCGGCTTCCAGCACCAGGCGCAGGCGATCGCCCAGAAGTTGGTTCACGTCAGTCAGCGAAAGTCCCTCCGTATCGGGACGGGTCAGCAGGGCGGAGCGAGTTAACCAGGGCAAGGTAATGATCTGGACGGCTCCCTGACGGGTCTGGACTCGATGGGTCTCCGGGCGATCGCCCACGATAAACCCTGGCACTCCCAGCGTGCGATAGATACATAGACTGGCCCCTCCCTGCCCCTGGGCATGCTGATCGTGGTTGCCCACCAGCAGCACAGTCGGGATTTGGGCATCGGCCAGGCGGCGAAACTGGCTGGCAAAGGCTTGCTGGATATAGGGCGGCGGCGTTGCGTCAGGAAAGGCATCGCCACCAAACAAAACCAGATCCACCGGCTCAGCGATCGCCCGGTCTAGGCACCGTCCCAAGGTGGCGACAAAATCCTCCAAACGGGTATTCAGGCCAGTGGCTGGATTGATGCGCCCGTGGGAGAAACCACTGCCCAAATGGATATCTGACAGATGCAGGACTTTGATCATGCCCTCCATTCTGACATATGTACTA
>CAZBTL010000095.1:9343-15164 GCA_964494755.1 uncultured bacterium
GATATCTGACAGATGCAGGACTTTGATCATGCCCTCCATTCTGACATATGTACTAGGAAACGCTGGATGTTTCCAGATTGGGTTGAATGTCCAGTTCCAGATAGCCGGTCTGGGCGTCTGGCTGGCGCAGGAAGCGGACATCCGGGACGATGCCAATCACAATCTCAGCCGTTGTCCGGATAAGCGACCCATCACACAGGTGCCCGCCGATCACCTGGCCGGTGGCATCGGCCACTGTCAAATGCAGATGGAGGCCATCAATGGACAATGTGCCACTAAGGGTGAGCAGTTCCAGGTCAGTTTCCAGCAGGGACGCCGATGGCTGATTGGCCAAGCGGATGGCGGCGGGCCGCAAACTACCGATCGCAGACAGGATAAACCCAGCCTGCACCTGTTGTTCAATCGCAAAGGCTAGTAGGCTCTGTCGTAAGTCCTGCTTCGGTCGGAGTCGAATCGCCAATACTCGCATACAGAGACAGTCGCAACCAGGATAGCTGTCGCCGACAGGCATTATATGTCCAAGTACCGGCGCAGAAAAGCTTCCAGGGTTTCCAGCTTGAGGTCAAAAACGGATTCTAACCGTTCTGTTTCGGCAGTCGTACAAAAAAATTCATGGGCCAGTAGGGTGCGGAGGGTTCCCAGCGAGGTTTGCAAGGATGGGTTGACCCAACCAATGACGGTTCGCAGGCCATCCAGCGCAAACAACGGTGGATTGATCAGAATCGGTTCCCGCTGGAAAATACGGCTAAATAATCGAGGAATAGCGCTCCGGGTCATGATCTCCGGCCCACCGACAGCAAAAATCTGGTTGTGGGCAGCTTCGACACTGACGCAGGCGATCGCAATCTTGGCCAGGTCATCCGTGCTGACAATCGAGGTGCGGCTTTGCGGATCGCCAATCAGTAGATAAACCCCTGTCTGACGAAACCGCTCGGCCAGCGGCAACAAATTGGAAGCAAAGCCGGAGGGCCGCAGGATGGTATAACTTAGGCCACTGGCTTGTAGATATTTTTCGACTGCTCGCTTGGCTTTGAATACCGGCGCATCTTCGTAGTTGCGGTCCGCCCCCAGGACGGAAATAAACACAAAGTGCTGCACCCCCGCCGCTTTAGCCTGGTCAATCAACTCAATATTGGCCCGATAATCCAACTCTTCCGCCCCATCGCCAGATGCCTCGTTGGAACCGTGGGCACTGATGACAAATTGCGCTCCCTGACAGGCTTTAGCCAAATCAGCAGAACGTTGCAAATCCCCAATCAAGATCTCAGCCCCCCGGTCTTCCAACTCGCTGTAACGAGAGGTGAGACGAACCAATGCCCTGACAGGTTGATTGCGCTCCCGCAATAGACGGACAATCCGTCGCCCCAGGTTTCCAGTTGCGCCAGTGACTAAGAACATTGCCGGTTGAGGGTAATCGTTCAATCGCAGTGATTGCAGCCGTGCCGCTATCTACACCGTAGCAACTAAATCCGAGTTTTGCTGGGTCTGCCCAAGCAATTACACCGACCTGTTCTAACGTTCTCACCCTTGCAGTTCAACCACGACCGGCGTATGGTCGCTAGGTTGCTCTAACCTACGGGGCTCCTTGTCGATTGTGCAGGCGATCGCCCGATCGTAGAGGTCGGGGGTCAGGTAAATGTGGTCAATCCGCCAGCCCATATTGCGCCGAAAAGCGGCGGCCCGATAGTCCCACCAGCTAAACTGGCCGCCATCACTGGTAAATTTGCGAAACACATCGGCCAACCCCAGATCCAGAACCGCCTGCCGCAAGGCCTGCCGTTCCAAATCGGTGGCCATCACTTCCTTTTCCCGGCCAGTCGGGTCGTAGATATCGATGTCCTCCAGGGCCACGTTGAAATCACCACAGACTAGCAATTTGCCCGGTTCTTGTTGCAACAGGGCTGCCAGATAATCCCGCAAAACCGTAAGCCAGCGTAACTTATAAATATATTTATCGCTGCCAACGGATGACCCATTGGGGACGTAGAGATTGACAATTCGAATGCCATCCAGCACCCCCATAATGACTCGCTTCTGCTCATCCAGGTCAGCCACAGACGGCCCCAGAACTTCCGCAAAACCCAGTTTGACTACTTCTAGGGGCGTCTGGCTGATTAAGGCCACCCCGTTGTAACTCTTCTGGCCAAACACCACGGGCTGATATCCCTGTTCCAGGAACGGCTCCCGAGGAAAACTCTCGTCCACCACCTTCGTTTCCTGCACACACAGCACATCAACCTGGTTATCGGCCAGCCAGTTTTTCACATGCTCCAGGCGGGTGCGAATGGAGTTCACGTTCCAGGTAGCAATTTTCATAGCAGGGGACTGCAAAACTGCTTTCTGAGGATACCATTCTGAACTATGGCTACCACCGCCAGGCGGGACAAAAAAGACCTGAGTCGCTTTGGGAATTCTCTTAACCGTTGCGTCTTCAGCGGATGCCCGGAACAATGGAGTGGATGGAATCCAGGTGGGATTTGGCAATGGACGGTTTTCTTAATTTCAACAAACCGGTGGGGCTAACCTCCCATGATTGCGTGGCTAAGGTGCGGCGACTGCTGGGACAAAAACGGATTGGCCATGCTGGCACCCTTGATCCAGGTGCGACAGGTGTTCTGCCCATTGCCTTGGGCCGGGCCACCCGCCTACTGCCCTTCCTGCTGCCGACCAAAGCCTACCATGCCACCATCCGGTTAGGGGTGCAAACAACAACGGATGACCTGGAGGGAGAAGTGCTCCAGGTTAAATCGGCGGCCCACCTGACCCTGGCCATGGTTCAGGAAGCATTGCAGCCATTTCAGGGCGTCATCCAGCAGCTACCACCCCGTTATAGTGCCGTGCAGGTTCGGGGCAAGCGGCTTTATGAACTAGCCCGAACCGGCCAAGCTGTGGAGGTTCAACCCCGGCCGGTGGAAGTGTTCCAACTAACCATTCTGGACTGGCATCCGGCCGAAAGGGCCGACCTGGAAGTCGAAATTGTCTGTGGCTCCGGCACCTACATCCGCTCGATCGCCCGTGACTTGGGCGCAGCCCTACAAACTGGCGGCACCCTGGCGGCGTTGTTGCGAACCGAAAGCAGCGGCTTTCACCTGGAAGATAGTCTCTGTCTGGATGACCTGGAAGCCCAGATTCGCTCTGGCACGTTTCACCCCATTGCCCCGGAAATGGCCCTGGCCCACTTACCCGCGATCGCCCTGACAGCAACCCTGGCCAAACGGTGGTGTCAGGGACAGCGGCTGTTCCTGGAGCGGCTGGACGAACTGCCGGTCATCCCCTTGATGGATTGGTCCAAGCCTTACCTGACAGTCCGCATTCATAACGTTGCAGGAGAATTTCTCGGTATCACCCAACTGAGTCGTCAGGAAGATGGCTTTCTCTTCCAGCCCCAGGTTGTGTATCTGCCCTGGGAAGTCGGTTTAGCCTGAGTTAGCCAGTCCACCCTGAGATTTCAGCGTTGCTGGCTACTTCTTGCATAGACTCTTTCGCATCCACAATATTTTTAAGTGCCAGTAAAAAAGCCTCCATATTTCCGTCTGCCAGCGTCTCATCAAGGGCAATTTTCAAATATAGCAATCCTATTTGATTTGTGAATGCCTGGATGGTGAAAGGGCTTTGTGAGAAGGATTTCCTGCGGAAACCTTTCACAATCCTGATCGGATCGCTATATAGGGCCGAATACTCTGGATCTGACAGCCTTGCCAGAAGGTCATCTCGGTGTTTTCTAACTGGCATCTGCCTGTTCGCAAAGAATAGCCGGACAGGAGTTTTCCTATCCGGCCAGGAATTATTGTTGAATGAATAGTCCTATACAGCGACCATTTCGGCTTTCAGGTCAGCACAATAGGCGTCATACACGCCATCCAGGAAGCCCCACAGAGCCTCAGCCGCCTGGGCTGCAACGACCTTCGCTTCTGCCTGTTTCTCAGCCGTATCCGCATGCTGTTCGATTAGAGCCAGTTCGGTTTCAGTGTGATAGACATCCGCCTTTTCATGCACCGAGAAGAACTGGTAGTCGGCTGGGTTAGTCATGCCGTAGAACTGCTTTAAGCCTTCCACTTTGACCGCCGCGATCGCCGGAATTTGGGACTCGTAGGTGTAGAGGGCTGCCAGGCCAGCATAGAAAGGAGAATTGAGACAGAGGCTACGGAAAGTGTTGACCAGGTTAGTGGTCGTTGGCAATGCAGGGGTTTCGGTTAACTCTGCTTCAGTTGCGCCTAAAGCCAGGGCGAACCGCCGCCACAGATCCGGATGGTTGTTCTCGCCCCGTTCTTCTTCAATCAGGTTTTCCAGCAGTTCCTGGCGAGTGGCGATGGAACCATTGATGGCCGGAGTATTGAAGTGAACCGCACTGACGTAGGTTGGAAAAGCCAGCACATTCTGGAAATATTGAATGGCATACTGTTTCAGGTGTTCGCGGGTCAATTTGCCTTTGGTCCAGGCAATATAAAACGGATGCTTGAGCAGATGCTTTTCTTCAGCGATCGCCGCTAGCTGTTCACGAATAGTCATACATTCTCCACCGAGTGTGTACGATTAGCAGTGAGTGGAACCGCGCCCACCGCACCATTAGGTCAATAGTTTACCGTCGATTGGTCACCCTGTGCTGTTGGGTGATTGGACATTGTTATTTTGCAACTGCCTCACACAACTGATGAATAACTTTCTACCGATTGCCTACTTTCGTAATCAATTTGTTCCCTTCGCCGAAGCCAACCTGTCCATTGCCACCCATGCGCTGCACTATGGCACCGGGGCCTTCGGCGGTTTACGCGGCATTCCCGATCCACAAAATCCCAACCAGGTTCTGTTATTTCGGCTAGACCGGCACAGCCAGCGCTTAAGCAACAGTGCCCGCTTTCTGCACATGGATTTGCCTGCAGAGAAAATCCAGGCAACCATTTTAGAATTTGTCCAACGCAACCGCCCCCGCACCTCGTTTTATATCCGACCGTTTGTCTACACCTCCGATCTGGGCATTTCACCTCGATTGCATAACATCGAGCGGGACTTTTTCATTTACGGTATCGAATTGGGTGATTATCTCTCACCAGAGGGGGTCACCTGCCGGATCAGTTCCTGGCATCGTCAGGAAGACCGCAGTCTGCCGTTGCGGGGCAAAATTAGCGGGGCCTACATCACCTCCTCCCTGGCCAAGACCGAAGCCTATGATTCCGGCTTTGATGAAGCCATTTTGCTCAACACCCAGGGCAAGGTCAGTGAAGCTTCCGGCATGAATATCTTTCTGGTCCGCCATGGCCAGCTCATTACACCTGGGTTTGATCAGGACATTTTAGAAGGCATTACCCGCGACAGTATCCTGGCGATCGCCCGCGACCTAGACATTCCCACTATTGAACGGCCGACAGACAAGTCGGAATTGTTGATTGCGGACGAAGTGTTCCTCAGCGGCACAGCGGCCAAGATTACCCCCGTGCGCCGGATTGAAAACTACAACTTGCCGACGTACCGTCCCATCACCGAAAAGTTACGGGCTAAACTAACAGCGATCGTTGAAAACCGCGATCCTGACTATTCAGATTGGGTATTTGTGGTGCCGACTTAGGCGTTTGCCAGCAGTTATCCACTATCGGTGGTCAGTTTCTGGGTATCGGGTACTCAGTGGTTAGTCATGCGCCCTATTTAGCACTCAACACCCAACACCTAGTGGTCTGTCAAGACTGTTTTGAGGGGCAAAGCCTCCTTAAAACACCCTAAAAATGGTTTTTTTAGATTTGAGCTATCCCTCAAATCTATCCTGACGGACTACTAGCACCTAACCAAGACTGACTAAGCTGATGCCCGTTTACGGCTACTGGAAGCG
>CAZBTL010000096.1:0-15153 GCA_964494755.1 uncultured bacterium
TGTGAGAAGGATTTCCTGCGGAAACCTTTCACAATCCTGATCGGATCGCTATATGGTTGGCCCTAACTGCAAGGCACGCCAGCAGGAGAGCAGTCTCCGGCTTTGAAAGACTGGCCACAGCCGCAGGATTCAGTTGCATTGGGATTACTAAACTTGAAGCCACTTTGAGTCAGACCCTCTACATAGTCGATCAGCACGCCATCCAGAAGGGGCGCACTTTGGCGATCGATGTAAATTCGGACCCGGCCTTCCTGTACCAAATCATCGGCCTGGGGCTCATTGGCCAGATCCAGGGCATACTGATAACCACTGCATCCACCATCAGTGACTGAAACACGTACACCAGACTGGCCAGAGCTATTATGCTTGGCGGAAGCTTGCAGGAAGGTGCGCAGTCTCAGTTCAGCAATTTCGGTTAATAAAACAGTCATAGATCTCTCCTGGGGAAATAGGGCAAATGCAGGTAAATAATTAGTCATCAAATTGGAACATGAGGATAGTTGCTACGAGCAATACAAAAGTGCGAACAGAGGGGCGATCGCCACCATCAAGACACAGGCGGAGAACAACATAGTTCCTCCGGAGTTATAGTTCCGGCTAACCGTCGGCTTTTTTCGCCACAGATTGGACAGTTGGGATCGTGGTAAGGATGCCGTTTGGAAAACTCGGCCCGGCCCAAATCCATCGTCAGCAATTGGGAGAGGAGCGGAGTGCCCAAACCAGTAATCAGCTTAATAGCCTCCAGCGCCGTCAGGCAGGCAAGCGTCCCAGAGACCGCCCCCAGTACGCCAAAGCCTCGCTTATCCCAATCGGGCTTTTCCGGGAAAATGCAGGATAAACAGGGAGTTAGCCCTGGAACAATCGTTGTCAGGTAGGCTTCCATGTCATTCATGGCCGCCTCCACCATCGGTTTACCCCAGCGGACACAGGCCGCATTTAATAAATCCCGTTCGACAAAGTTATGGGCGCAATCCAGAACCAAATCAGATGCCTGCACTAAAGCATCCACATTCTCTGCAGTGACATATTCACAGATTGCCTCAATTTCAATATCTGGATTGATTGCCGTCAGTGTTTCCTTTGCCTTGAAGACTCGCGGTTGACCCACCCAATCATGGGTCATCAGAACCTGCCGGTTCATATCGTCTAACCGCAATTCCCCACCGCGCAGCAGGATCAACCGCCCCACGCCTGCTACTGCCAGATAAAGGGCTGCTGTACCACCCAAACCACCTACCCCTGTCACCAGAACGGTTGAGTTTTTCAACCGCTGTTGGGATTCCTCGCCAAAACCTGGCAGCATGATCTGACGATGATAGCGTTCAAGTTCAGTTGGGCTCAGACTCAACAAGATCTCGTTCCTCCGTTCTGTAGGGATGTGGCAAAAATTGAGGGTCAACAAACTGGTCGTTAGCTTTGCCCCAACTCCGATAGCAGGACAACATTATGAGGCTTTTGATTGAAAACCTTGAACAGCTTTTGCTCCAGAGAGTTCGAGCTGAGGAAAACCTCATAGGCTTGCTGAAACGCCAGTCGATACTGTTTGAGCGTGTCCGCTTCACTCAGTCCAGCTAAGTCCGGAGCTTTTTCCCGCATTAGGTTTGAGAACTTCCGTAGGATATGTAGACGGTTTACATTGACAATTTGGGGATCGTAAGGAAGCCCAAAGAACTCAAAGTACTGTTCAGCATCAACCAGTTGATTAAATTCAGCCAGAGTGTTGCTCATTGTCCAATCTCCAGGTGTTTAAGCTGTTGTTTCAGGTCATCCAGTTGTCGATAAATCGCATAGGTCTGACTAGCCACATCCATTAACTTTTCATAGTCAGTTGGCAGCCCTTCCGCCAAATCGTGCAGATCCATTTTCATTTGCCCTGCTTTGCTGTTCAGGCGCTTAATTTGTCCTTTCAGCTCTTCAGCGCTGACACCAAGTGAATTCATGTCTCAAACCCTACTATTTTGATGTCCTTCAAGAGGAAACCAGGGAAGATGGGACAAATGGGACGCAATCCAGAGAAACGGTGTCCCGTTTTGTCCCGTTTGGTCGTAATATCCCCTAAAGCTGCCTCACTTCTGGAAAGCGGTTTGCTAAAGCAACTCCCGACTGAATCAGTTTTTCTCCCTCAATCGCCAGTTTTTCCAGGGAATCAAAGCCAAACCGTTGTGCATCTCGCAGGGTTTTGGCAACTAGCAATAGGCGACCAGAAAAGATCAAGGCCCAGCCAAATCCTTCGTGGCTCAGGTCGATAATCACCTGGGATAATGCGCCAGTTTCAGTTTCAATCTGGTGGGCGATCGCCCGATAGTAGGCTAGAATTCGTCCCTTCGTAATCGGATCAACATCTCCATCAACCGAAATTTCTCGTTTTTGGGCTTTACTAACCACAAAGGGTTTCAGGAGTAGCTCATCGGACCAGTTGCGAAAGGTGCCATAGGGGTCATTGGCCCGAATTTGTTGCACCAGTGATTTTAGTAGTGGGTGGTCCAAGGGTTCAGGCGCAGCGGGTTCAGGTGCAGTCTGAGTTTCGGCGGAAATCGTTGTCATACGGTTACTTCTTCCTCCTTTTCAAGTTCATCCAGGTTGGTTTGGCGTTGTTTCAGCGCTTTTCTGAGCCAGGGTGGTGGACTGCCCTTCAAGGTCTCCACCAACCGACTCAAAACATCGGTAATTTCGTCTTGCTCTGACTGGGACTTAATCGGTGTAATTCGCCGGTTAATTAAGCGGGCGGCTCCACTGCCACCAATTGCTGAAACATAGACAATAGTGCAGTCATGCAAGGCTTCAAGTTTAGGCGCCAACTTATCTTCGTCGCCGTCTTCCTTGAGGTCACCATCAAACTTCAGCGTCTCTATAAATTGATATCCATCCAGGGAAACCTCATAGACATCAATTTTTTTTGCCCAGCCAAAATGGGCATTAATGTGAACGTTGTCGCTGGTGGCAAAAGCAATTTTCATAGGTTGTCCTCCTCATAGCAATGCAGAATGGTTCATCGTAGGAGCTGCTTTAGTTCACCTGATCCATCAAATAAACAAATCTTTGAGAAACCCAACTCCAGTGAATTAATTAAGTCCTGGCGTGGGTTTCTTCGGCGTCCAACAAAATGTTGCCGATGTCGAACAACTGCTGGGTCGTGCCGTGATAGCCCACCTTGCAGGTCAACCCATTCCCCAGGCGATCGAAAATCGGTAACCCCTGACGGTAAAGGGGAATATGCAGCCGACGAGCAATGGCAGCACCGTTGGAATTGGTGATTAACAGGTCGGAACCGATCGCCAGGTGTTCAAAATCATCTAGGTCACCAATGATCACGGTTTCAACTGGCAGTTGTTCCAACAAAGGAGACTTGGTGGTTGTCACCGCGGCTTGAATGTCTGCCCCCATGGAGCGCAACAACTGCACCGTTGACCACAGCAAATCCGGTTCCAGGGCCAGGGAAACCCGCTTACGACCAAAGTAAAAATGGGTGTCCAGCATAGCATCTTGGAGTTGGCGGCGCTGGCGGCGGTAAAGTTCCGGCACAGGATTGCCGCTCAGATCCACCAGCGCTTGTAGAAAGCTGTCCACCGCATCCAGACCCGTTAGGCTATGGAAAACTTCATAGGGAATGTCAAACCGTTCTTCCAGGATCGCTGCTGCCTTGGCCACGCTTTCCCCGATCGCCAGCGTAAAGACCGAACTGCCGATTTCTCGCAAAGCAGCCTTGGGCGTACCGCCACCTGTTACCGGGCTGAAGGAATCCTCCAGATGGCCATCCAGGGAAGCTGACAGATCCGGCACCACAATCGGCACCAAACCAAAAGCAGTGACCATATCCTTGATGGCCTGCACATCACCAGGGGTAAAGGCAGAACTGACCAAAATGGTCACCTGATCGAAACGGGTTTCCCCCATCTGGGGAAGTTCCCACATCATGCTCTCCACAGCAGCGGCAAAGCCATCCTGGAGCGCCCCTCGGAAATCCGGAGTGGACACCATTACAATGGGCAAGTCATAGAGTTCCGGGTGACGTTTGCGGATATTTCTGAGGATGCCCTCCATGTCGTCGCCCCTGGTTTCAGTCAGGCCAGTGGTACAAAGACCAATGATCTCCGGCTTCGCCTTTTCCACCAGGGTAAGGATCGCCTGTTCGACGTTTTCCTCACCGCCCAGAATCGTAGTCACTTCTGTCATTGCAGTCGTCGCCAGAGGAATTGCTTCCCGGAAATGTCGCACCAGTACGACTTTGGCAAAGGCTGTACAGCCCTGGGATCCATGAAACAGGGGGATCATCCCTTTCAAGCCCAGCAGAGCCAGGGCTGCGCCCAAAGGTTGACTTTGCTTCAGGGGATTAATTGCAACAGGTTTCTTCGGTACAGTGACGGTTGCCATTAGACAGTAACCTCCTCCCAAGGGGCGGGTTTGCGAATCTGAGCCCAGATGGGACTGTGCAGGGCCTCATCCAACTCCTTAGCCATTTCCACCATGCCGGCATAGCCAGCGTAGGGATGGTGTCGTTCCTGATTAATGTCAAGAAAGGGAATGCGAGCTTTCAGGGCCGTGTATTGGTTCCGTCCACCCGCAATCAGCATGTCAGCTTTGGTCTGGGCAATTACCCGCAGCAACTCCTGAGCGTTGCCTTTCTCCAGCATGATGCCGTCCTTGCCCAATAAGTCTTTGATCCGTGCCTTGTCCTCTTCCGTACTTTTCTTGGTGCTGGTGGCTACCACTTCCATGCCCAAATCTTTAGCGGCGGAAATGATCGACCAGCTCTTGACCCCACCCGTGTAAAGCACCACTCGCTTGCCCTTCAACCGTTCCCGATAAGGAGCCAATTCTCGATTCAATTGGGCCGTTTCTTCAGCAATCAGGGATTCGACTCGCGCTTGCAGATCGGGGTCCCCCAACTTGGCTGCAACGTTGCGCAGACAGCGGTTCATGTCCTCTACCCCGTAGAAGGACTCTTCAATGTAAGGAATGCCGTAGCGCTCCTCCATCTTGCGAGCCATATTGATCAGGGCTTTAGAGCAAATCATCACATTCAATTTGGCCCGGTGAGCACAGGCAACTTCCTGGTAACGAGCATCGCCAGTAATTTTAGCGAGCACCCGGATGCCGACTTTTTCAAACAGCGGTAAGACATTCCACAGTTCCCCAGCGATGTTGTATTCCCCAATCAGGTTAATGTCATAGGGGGTGCAGGTTTCTGGTTCAGCAGTGCCAACCACATACTCTAGCAAGCTCTCGCCGCCAACCCGATTACCCAGATTTTTGCTGCCGATGAAACCGGGCGAATTAACAGGTACCACAGGAATTCCTGTCTTTTCGGCTGCCTTCTGGCAAACCGCATCCAGGTCATCGCCAATTAGGGCTGTAACACAGGTGGAATAAACAAAAATTGCTGCCGGATGGAAACGCTGATGAATTTCCAAAATGGACTTAAACAGTCGTTTTTCGCCACCAAAGATGATATCGTTTTCACTCAGGTCGGTGGTGAAACCAGTCTTGTACAATAGGGGACCGGAAGAGCGACTGCCCCGGCTGCCCCAGGAGTTGCCAGCGCAGGCAATGGGACCATGCACCAAGTGAGCCACATCGGTAATTGGCACCAGGGCGATGGAAGCACCATCAAAGGCACAGCCTCCTTGCGCGGCTCCCGGTTGGGCCTGTTGTTTGCAGGACTTGTTCTTGCCTTTGCCTTCCTTTTTGTGGTTATGTTCACAGGCGGACTCATTCAGCAGTTCAGCGATCTTGCCTTGGGTCATTCGCATGGCTCAAGTCCTAAGAAGTGGGGGAACGGTGAGGGAACAGCGGACGGAACAAAAGGGGCCGGAGTCAGTAGCTGGTTAGGAAAGACGAAGCATTCGGGAATGGACGAGCGCGAGCGCGATCGCAGTTTGCCAAATGCTTCGTCCGTTCACATGGAGTCATCGAGGAAGTCCAACTCTGCAACCTAACGAATCAGGTCGTAGGAGATGTCTGTCTTGGCTGGAATGATGGTCTTGCGATCCAGTTCATCCAGGATGGTGTTGATGATCCAGTTCAGCAGGTTAATCGCCCCTGAGTAGCCCAGGGTGGCATAGCGATGCAGGTGATGGCGATCGAAGATGGGATAGCCAATCCGCACCAGAGGTGTGTTTGTATCACGCCACAGATACTTGCCGTAGGAGTTGCCAATCAGCAGATCGACGGGTTCGGTAAACATGAGCGATCGCAGGTGCCACAGGTCCTTGCCGCCCCAGATCGTGGCATTCTTGCCATATTGACTGGAATCCAGCAGAGCTTTCAACTCGGCTTCAAAGGGTTCGTTGCTGTTGGTAACCACGATATGGGTCGGTTCAGCACCTAACTCCAGCAGGAAGCTGACCAGCCCATACACCAGATCCGGATCGCCATAGAGCGCCACACTCTTGCCGTGAATCCAGGCCTGGGAATCGGTCATCGCATCAATTGCCCGACCCCGCTCAATTTCCAGTTCTCTGGGAATGGGTTTGCCACTGATTTCAGACAACTTTTGAATGAATTCATCCGTACCGCGAATGCCCACTGGGCGATAGACAGCCGTTGGTTGTTGCCAGTCTTTCTCGATGTACTCCCGGGTTTTAACCGTGGAGTAGGCTTGCAGGGCAATGGTTCCCTCTGCATTGATCGAATCAGCGGCATCTTCCAGGGTCGTGTTGCCCTGGTACATGACGAATTCCCCTTCATTGGGTGAGTCAAAGGTGTCCGAGTTATCGGCCAGGATGGTATTTTCAATCCCAAACAGACCCAGAATCCGCTTCAACTCCCGGTTATTGCCCACATAGGTATCAAAGCCAGGAATGAAGTTCCATTTGCCATTGCGGGTCTCTTGCTTTTTACCCTCTGTCAGATTGACCAGAATGCCCTTCAGCATGTTGTCATAGCCCGTAATATGAGAGCCGACAAAACTGGGAGTGTGGGCAAAGGGAACCGGAAAGTCTTCAGGAATCGATCCCTTGTCCTTCGAAGTTTTGATGAAAGCTTGCAGGTCATCCCCAATCACCTCCGCCATGCAAGTGGTACACATGGCAATCATCTTGGGCTTATACAAGCTGTAGGCGTTGGCCAGGCCATCAATCATATTTTGCAGGCCGCCGAACACCGCTGCATCTTCCGTCATGGAAGAAGAGACGGCGGAAAAGGGTTCCTTGAAGTGGCGGGTCAGGTGCGTGCGGAAGTAGGCGACACACCCCTGGGACCCATGCACAAAAGGAAGGGTGCCCTCAAAGCCAGAGGCTGCAAAAATCGCACCGAGGGGTTGACAAGCTTTGGCCGGATTAACCGTGAGGGCTTCCCGAGCAAAATTCTTCTCGCGATATTCCCAACTCTTAGTCCACTCAGCAATCCGAGCTACTTCATCGGGGCTATGGGCTGCTTCAAATTCCCGCTTGGTCTGAAACAGTTCCTGATACTCTGGCTGATGGAAAAGGTCAACGTGGTCCTTAATTTGTTCTACATTCTGCGCCATGACTTTGTCTCCAGTTTGGGTAGTGTTGTAGGGGCTGGGAGTGTGGGAAAGAATCGATGGGGACTTGTCATTGACCGATCAATCGATTTGCCCATCACCCCCGCTCGCAAAACTCTCTATGCAGTCGCTTCAGCCTTGTTCCAGGGAGCTTTCACCAAACCCCAGGTCGGACTGTTGAGGGCCAGGTCCATATCTCTGGCGAAGATAGCAAAGCCGTCATAGCCGTGGTAAGGACCGGAGTAATCCCAGGAGTGCATCTGGCGGAAGGGAAGGGCCATCTTCTGGAAGACGTACTTCTCTTTAATGCCAGACGCAATCAGGTCAGGCTTCAGTTTGTGAGCAAACTGCTCAAATTCATAACCAGAAACATCGTCGTAGATGATGGTGCCATCATCTACATATTCAGTGGTGCGCTTATAGTCATCGTTGTGACCAAATTCGTAACCCGTGCCGACGACTTGCATGCCCAAATCTTTGAAGGCTGGGATGACGTGACGGGGGCGCAAACCACCCACCATCAAAAGAACGGTCTTGCCTTCTAGACGGGGGCGATACTTGGCAATGACAGCATCGCTCTGGGCCTGGTACTTGGCGATGACGCGCTCGGCTCCTTCTTTGATCTTGTCATCAAACCGTGCCGCGATCGCCCGCAGAGATTCTGCAATGTGGGTGGGGCCAAAGAAGTTGAACTCCAGCCAGGGGATACCATAGGCTTCTTCCATGTGACGGCAGATGTAGTTCATCGACCGATAGCAGTGGATCAGATTGAGTTTCACCTGGGTGGTCAGTAGAACTTCATTCCAGGTACCATCGCCAGAGAACTGGGTAACCACTCGCAGCCCCATTTCTTCTAACAGGATGCGGGACGACCAGGCATCTCCACCAATGTTGTAGTCCCCAATCACAGCTACATCGTAGGGACCCGGCTCAAAGTTGAGCTTGCCTTCTTTCTTCATCTTGTCGGCAATGGGCAAGGCCCAGTCCCGCACCGTGTCATTGGCAATGTGGTGCCCCAGGGATTGAGAGACTCCCCGGAAGCCTTCGCACCGAACTGGCACAATTGGCTTACCAATTTCCCGGCTAGACTTCTTCGCCACCGCTTCGATGTCATCACCAATCAAACCAATCGGGCACTCGGACTCAATCGTTACCCCTTTGGAGAGCGGGAACAGTTCTTCCATTTCAGCCAGCAGTTTGGCCAACTTTTTGTCGCCACCGAAGACAATGTCCCGTTCCTGGAAATCAGAGGTGAATTGCATCGTACCAAACGTATCAATACCAGTGGTGCCAATGTAGTAATTGCGGCGACCCGACCAGGAGTAGTAACCACAGCCAACCGGACCATGACTGAGGTGAATCATATCCTTCACTGGCCCCCAAACCACCCCCTTTGCACCTGCATAGGCACATCCACGAGTGGTCATTACACCAGGCACGGACTTGATGTTGGATTTAACGCCGCAATCGGACTTGCCTTCTTCGTAAACATTCAGGTGTTTTTCCCGCTTTTTCTTGGCCTTGTCGGGATAGGCTTCCAGAACTTCTTTGATCAGTTCTTTCTTTGCAGTGACTGAATTTTCTTCAAGAGTAGCGGATTCTAGAGGTGTCATAGTCTGCCTCTCTGGCTAAAAGGATGAAGGGGTGATGGGGAAATGGGAAATGGGCTGGGAGGGTGAAGAAAGGAAGGGGGAACGAGGTGAAGCGGCAACAAGGTCAAGGAATGGTTTCGGTTGTCCTACTTGACGGCTTCACTTCATAACCACCTTCATTCCCATCCCCTCCACACTGGATTAAGCAACGCCTGCGGGTGCTTTGGTGCCTTCCTGGATTGCTTTTTGGTACTCTTCCTCGCCGCCTAGAATACCGAATTCGACCAACAAGTCTTCCAGTTCATCCATTGAGATTGGAGTCGGGATGCAGAGGTTCTTATTGTCGATGATCTTCTTGGCCAACGTCCGATACTCGTCTGCCTGTTGGCTATCGGGCGCATATTCAATCACCGTCATCCGACGCAATTCTGCGTGTTGAACGATGTTGTCGCGAGGTACGAAGTGCAATAACTGGGTATTCAGGCGCTTAGCCAGGGTTTCGATCAATTCCAATTCCCGGTCAACCTTACGGCTGTTGCAGATCAAACCACCCAGGCGCACACCGCCAGAGTGAGCGTACTTGAGAACCCCCCGAGCAATGTTGTTAGCGGCATACATGGCCATCATTTCACCGGAGGTGACGATATAGATTTCCTGGGCTTTGCCTTCCCGAATCGGCATGGCAAATCCACCGCAAACCACGTCGCCCAATACGTCGTAGGATACGAAGTCCAGGTCTTCATAAGCGCCATTTTCTTCCAGGAAGTTGATGGCTGTAATGATGCCCCGACCGGCACAACCGACACCAGGCTCTGGACCACCCGACTCGACGCAACGGACACCGCGATAACCCGTCAACAGCACTTCTTCCAGTTCCAGGTCTTCCACTGCGCCGCGCTCAGCCGCCAGGTGCAAAATGGTTGTTTGAGCTTTGCTGTGCAGCATCAGGCGGGTGGAGTCAGCTTTGGGGTCACAACCCACAATCATGACGCGCTGACCCAATTCAGCCATACCAGCGATCGTATTTTGAGAGGTGGTGGACTTACCAATACCGCCCTTACCGTAAAAAGCAATCTGTCTGATGTTGTCAGTCATGGAATTCTCCTTGTTGGATACAAATTGGGGTATTTGGGGCTGGGACAGGAAACCGAACAGAGGGAACGGGGGAGGGATTAATAGGAGGATGAAACTGTTCCCCTGAGCCTTTGGGAGGAAAGTTGGCACACAACAGGCGGAGCTCGTCCACCAACCAAGTGAGGAAATTGGGAATGGGTTTGAACGTTCATAGTTGGGATGTCAGGTTTTGTGGGGCAGTCATCGCTTCAGTTGACCCTTCCCCCAACCCTGGGCTAAACAGCTTCAACCACCAGGTTGGGTAGCACTCGTTCTTGTAACCGGGCTTCGATCGCAACTTTGAGGGTGGCTGTACTGGAGGAACAATTGCCACAAGCCCCTTTCAGCACAACCTTGACCACATCACCCTCGACGTCATACAGTTCAACGTCACCACCATCTGCTAGCAAGACTGGCCGCACTTCCTCGGCTAATACCTGCTGAATCAGGCTGATTTTTTGCACCGTTGTTAGGGGCCGCTTTTCCTGGGCGATCGCCAGCTCAGCCGCCACTCTGGCAGAGGTAATCGCCTTTTCTTCCTGAACCGCCGCAATCAGGTCTTCAATTCCTGCCAAACAGGAACCGCAGCCACCACCCGCCTTCACATAGTTAGTTACCTGATCAGCGGTGGTTAAGTCGTTTTCGATAATTACTCGACGAATCTTATTACTGCTGATGCCGAAACAACTGCAAATCAGTGCGCCTTCATCTTCTTCATGATGTTCGACTTCAATGCCACGGTATTTGTAAATCGCTGCTTCCAGGGCTTCCTGCCCCATAACGGAACAGTGCATCTTGGCTTCCGGCAAGCCACCCAGATAATCGGCAATCTCTTTGTTGGTGACCTGTAATGCCTGATCCAGACTCAGCCCTTTAATCAGTTCAGTTAAAGCCGACGAAGAAGCGATCGCACTGGTGCAACCAAAAGTCTGAAACCGAGAATCCAGAATGGTATCGCTTTCCACATCAATCTTCAAATGCAGTCGCAGCGCATCTCCACAGGCAATACTGCCCACTTCACCAAAGACCACCGCAATACCAGGCTCCTTGGGGTCTTCAATAGCGCCCTGGTTTTTAGGGTTGTAGAACAGGTCAAGTACTTTTTCGGTATAGTCCCACATAATGGTGCGTCCTGAAGGATAAAGGTGGATGGGGTAAAGGGTAAAAGGAATAAGGAGTAAAGAGTAATGCTGACGTCTCCTCATCACACCCTGGCAGTTACCGCTTCTTCTCTGCCTTGCAGCCATTCCGCCGCATCACTGTTAAAGGGCGAAAGAGCTCGTAACCGGGCAACAATACCAGGCATTACTTCTAGAACCCGATCAACCTCCGCATCGGTGGTAAACCGGGAAAGGCTAAACCGAATGGAACCGTGCAGAATGGTGTAAGGCAAGCCCATTGCCCGCAAAACATGGGAAGGCTCCAGGGAACCAGAGGTACAAGCGGAACCGGAAGAGGCACAGATGCCATACTGATTCAAGGAGAACAGAATGGCTTCCCCTTCGATGTATTTGAAGCCAATGTTGGTGGTGTTGGGCAGCCGTTGAGTCAAATGACCATTGACTTCACAATCAGGAATGGAAGCAAGCAGCCCTCGCTCCAGGCGATCGCGCAACCGGCTTTCCCGATGCATGTATTTCAATTCAAAGTTGGCGATCTCAGCGGCCTTACCCAGACCAATAATGCCCGGAACGTTTTCAGTGCCAGCTCGACGGCCCCGTTCCTGATGTCCGCCCAACAGGAAGGGACGGAACCGAAATCCCCGTCGCACATACAGCGCCCCTACGCCTTTCGCCGCATGTAGTTTGTGACCGGAAATGGTCATCAAATCAATCGTGCTGGTTTTCAGGTTAAGCGGCAGTTTACCAGCCACCTGCACCGCATCGACGTGGAAAGCCGCACCATATTCTTTAGCGATCGCCCCCACCTGCTCTACTGGAAAAACCACACCGGTTTCATTGTTGGCATACATCGTTGTGACGAGAGCCGTATTGCCAGTAATTGCAGCTTCCAACTCGTTCAGATCTAACTGTCCCTGACGGTTCACCGATAGATAGGTAACCGTATAGCCCTGCTTTTCCAATTGCTTACAGACATTCAGAACGCAGGCATGTTCAACTTCAGTGGTGATGATATGGCGGCGATCAGGTTGGGCCGCCAGGGCAGACCGAATCGCCGTATTGTTGCCTTCCGTACCACAACTGGTAAAGACAATTTCCGACTCTTCCGCACCTAACAGATTAGCAACCTGTCCACGAGCCTGTTTCAGCGCCTTGCCAACCTGTCCACCAAAGCTATGCATGGAGGAAGGATTACCGTAGTGTTCCGTTAAGTAAGGCAGCATTGCCTCCAGAACGGCCGGATCAACTTTAGTCGTGGCATTGTTGTCGAGATAAATGACTGCACTCATGGGTGAACTTCTACGGAGGTAGGGGTTTGCAGTTGTTTAACCAAGGCTTGAGAGTAGGTATCGAACCAGTGCTTCCAGTAATCGGGCTGGTGGTTCGCCTTTAACTGAGAAACCAGAGCGTCATAACGGTTGAACCAGGTGTCCCAATACTCATTGGATGACCGTTTAACCAGCGATCGAGCAGAAGAAGTCGCCTCTGGAATGCACCCCCCATTGGTGGGACAAACCGCCCAACATTGCGGAACTGCATAATGACCCAGACAATCGTTACAGCGTTCAGAACTAATTTGATATTGGTGTCCGTTCGAGGTTATGGCTCCAGTTGGGCAAACTGATTCACAGCGATGACAGGCAATACACAAACTGGTGATGACGTAGGCCATAGCGTTCTCCTTAAGTCCATGTTTCAGTTCTACGGTTTGGCATATTGATCCAGGTCCAACCTTAAAACTCAAACCCGAACCCTCATAATTTGGATACGTATTGGTCGTAAAACTCCCGCGCCACTTTTTCAATCACATCGTAGGCTTCCACCACTTCTAAGCCAGCCTCTCTCAACTCAGCCTTTGGACATTCGCCAACTTTTGAAACCAGAATCGCTTTGCAGTCCGAGATAGCCTTCGTCACATACTCCAGCGTGGCATCCTCGCCATAACCGCTCTGGCAATATTGGTCAACCTTGCGATGTCCGACAAACTTGGCTTCGTTGGCGTCTACTTCAAAGATTTGAAACTCTTTAGCATGACCAAAGTGCTGGTTCACAATGCCGCCACCTTTAGTTGCGACTGCCACCAAAATCTTAGGACTGTCCTGTTTGAACAAATCGCCATTCCCTTTGCCAGAATTTGCCTTGGCTTTGACAAGCTTGATTTCCGCTTTGAATTTTTCAATTCCAGCATGAACTTCCTGACGCAGTTCTAAATCGTACTGCGGCGACATATTCATGAATTTGTCCTTGGTAAATTCCTGGCTTCGGTCTTCACCCAGCAGTCCCACCGCGTCGGCCCGACATTGGCGACAATGACGCATCATTTTCATGTTGCTGTCCGCACATTGATCTTGCAGTTGCTTCAGTTCTTTCGGAGTGGGACCTCGTTGCCCCGTCAACCCAAAGTAGGTGCCATGCTCGGGAGCTGAAATCAGCGGCATGATGTTGTGCAAGAATGCTCCTTTCTCCCGGATTACCTGATCCACTTCCACCAGGTGCTGGTCATTAATACCGGGAATCATTACCGAGTTGACTTTACAGAGGATGTCAGCCTCTTTGAGGGCCTGCAAGCCTTCCATCTGCCGCTCATGCAGAATGCGAGCAGCCTCCAGCCCTTTGTAACGTCTGCGCTGGTAGTGAACCCAGGGATAAATTTGGGTGCCGATTTCCGGGTCCACCATATTAATGGTGATGGTGACGTGGTCAATATTCAGTTGTTTGATCCGATCCACATAATCTGGCAGCATCAAGCCATTGGTGGACAGGCAGAGCTTAATATCGGGCGCCTTGTCAGCAATCAGTTCAAAAGTACGGAAAGTTCGTTCAGGGTTGGCCAGGGGGTCGCCAGGTCCAGCAATCCCTAAAACCGTCATCTGGGGAATCTTGCCAGCAATCACCAGTACCTTGTGGGCTGCTTCTTCGGGAGTTAGCAGTTCGCTCACCACACCGGGACGGCTTTCATTCGCACAATCATATTTCCGGTTGCAGTAATTGCATTGGATGTTGCAAGCTGGCGCAACCGCAACATGCATTCGAGCATAGTGGTGATGGGCTTCTTCGCTGTAGCAGGGATGCTTGGCAATGCGATCGAGGGTTCGTTGATCCAGGCTGCTAGCAGCACTACTGGTGTTGCTACAACCACAGTTTTGGGAACTCTGCTTTTGAGTCACCGTGTTCTTCGTGATCACAATATCCGTAGCAGACTTGTCAATTTGACGAGCAAGAATCTCTGAGGAAGGAGGAGGTGTCATGGATTTTTGGCAGATCTGTCTGGGTGGACATCGGCGCATCACCCGCTCACTGCATCCCCTAACTAAGAAACTTAAAATCTATGCCTCTAGCTTGGAGGGTTTAGTGATTGGTGTTGCGGAAGTTATAACAGCCACCCAAAACTAGCCTGATAGCATTAAGGCGGATAAGAATTATTAGACTTATTAGCTTGTACTCAACTGCTCAAATCCCGACCCACTCAGTAGAGATTTTTTCTGTAGGGTTGGGGTATGGGTATTTTTTAGCCCTGGTACAAGTATTTATGAGGTGGGGTGATGGCGTTTGTGTACTCAATCCCAACCTCGATGGCATCTTTATTTGAGGCTTACCTACTAGCACTTTTCGAACAGTTAAAGCTGTACTCAACACCATCTGAATAAAGTTCAAACAATCTGTCAGAGGGCGTTTCAGTCATGCTTCCTACGAGTTTTGAAACCTCTCAAGTCCAGGCTAATCACTCTATTTGGTATCCAAATTAGCATTTTCTCAAAGGCAGAAATGGTATTCGCAATATTTTTTTAATATTTGTTCGTGATGAACACTATTACGCTATAAATAGCATCGCTTGATACAGAATATGTTTTATGACTGCCAG
>CAZBTL010000097.1:0-15115 GCA_964494755.1 uncultured bacterium
AGGTGTCAGGTTTCGGCAGGAGAGAGAGTAGGGAATGGGCTTCCGCCGTGAGCGCGGTTCGGCTGAGCTCACCGTCGAAGCCTCAGCCGAACGGGAGTGGGGAGAAACGCAGGTCCGGTTTCCAAACAGTTATTGCACTGGTTTGAGCAGGGTGACTTTGAGTTTGAAATTGCCCCCAGCTACTTCACCAAAGGAGCGCACCCGAATGTAGTAAGAGCCCGCCTTGGTAATGCGGGTAAACAGCAGCGAGTTGGTGCTGCCATCTGGCCCGTCGTCATTTTCGGCAACGGTAGACCCATCCGCGGCCAGCAGACTGACAATCGTATCGAAGTTGTCCGAGGTCAGATCAATCGCCAGTTGACTGCCTTCATTCAACTGCACCAGATAGTCGCGGGCAAAGCCTCCCTGCCCTGTGGGGATATCCTTGTCGGTCAGCCGATCGGTGACCGTGCTACCTGGGGTAATTGGCAGGGGAACGTAGATCCGCGGGGCTTGGGCCAGTCCCACTGAGGGCAGGAAGCCGCCTGCCAGTAACAGCAGCAACAGGGCAACCCGATAATAGGTTCGAGGGGCAGGCAAAAACAGCATGACAGTGTCCGGTACGGATGAAAGAAGTCTTCGTTGAACAGCATTAAGGGCAACTCAGTCGGCCCGTATAGACTGGGATGCGCTTTCTCTAGACCAGAAGAGGCTTGTCACTTACTATCTCGCTGCTGGCTAAGAGCATACCTGTGGCTAAGAGCGGACCTGCTCCAGGACCGATTCCATCTCTGACAGCCCAACCGATCCGGAGAAGATGGCTTCGTTCATCACAAAAAATGGTGTGGCATCCACATCCAGTTGTTCGGCCAGCTTCCTATCCTGGGCGATCGCCGCACTGGCGGCTGGACTGCTGCGATCGCGCTCAAAGCGTTGCAAATCTAGCTTTAGGGTCTTTGCCGTTTCCACATAGAAGGCATCACCCAACCGTTCCTGATTCGCAAACAGGGCATCGTGATACTCCCAGAACTTGCCCTGTTGACCAGCGGCCCAGGCAGCTTTAGCCGCGGGCATCGCCTGAGGATGAATAGAGGTCAGGGGAAAATGCTTGTAGACCAGCGTCACCTGATCCCCGTGTTTAGCCATAAACTGCTTCAACGTTTGGCTAGCCTGACTGCAGTAAGGACACTGGAAGTCGGAAAATTCAATCAGTACCACCTTGCCCTTGGTCGCCCCTTTGGTGGGAGATTGACCAATCACGACTGTGGGATTAGTTTTTAGCTTCTGGACAAATGACTGCCGGAGTTGGCTTTTCTGCTGGTCTTGCCGCTTTTGATAATTCCGCACCGACTCCAGGATCACCTCCGGATTATCGCGGAGGATTTGCAGCACCTGCTCCCGCAGTTTTGGGTCAATCTGTCCCTCCGCCTGCACCGGGCGCAACCACAGCCCTGCACTGAGCCAAACCAGGGCAACGGCCATCACCCCGATCCACCATTTGGCTACGACCACCGTTCTCAATCGCGCAATTGCCTGACTCTTCCAGACCTGTTTGCCCATATTCTTCCCCACGGTTTCACCTTACTGACCAAATTCCAGTCGGGCCTGTTCCACAATCTCCTCCGTCACGCAGTCTAACCCAGCCTCCCTGGCCAGGTGCTCAATTCGTTGGCGGGCCTGTGGGCGAACAAAGAACGGGATATTTTTGAATTTCGCTTTTGCTTGCGGTGTCCATTGCAGGACATCCGCTCGATCCATATTGGACATGGACAACAACCCCTGTGTAAGGTTAGCCCTATTCTACAGGGAGACGTTTATTTTTAACGGTGCCCCCAGTCTCGACCAATTACCCCGTCGAAACTTCCTCTTTCACATCCGTCGCCGTTGACTCCCGCAGCACAATTTCCGACTCCGCAGTGGTTCGGTGCGGGTCACCCGATTCGGCAGGCAAAACTGGCTGAGCCACCATCTGCTGTCGGACAGTCCGGACTGCCTCCAGGGCTTCTTTAATCACAACGGCAGTTGGAACCGCCACAACCACCCCTAACAGACCACCAACCCGCGCCCCCGTCAGGATGGAAATAAACACCCAGAAAGGATTCAGGCCGGTGACACTGCCCAGAACCCGTGGGGCAATGCCATTTTCCACAATCTGTTGCACTAGCACAGCCACGGCCACCACCTGAACCGCCAGGCGAATATCGCGCAGAGCCACCAGAAAGGTAACCAGGGCAATGCCAACCGACCCACCAAAGGGCACCAGCGCCATCATGCCAATCGTCAAACCAAACAACAGGCCAAAGGGCACTTTCAGCAACAGAAAAATGGAGGTCAGACCGACGGCCATACAACTGGCCAGGATGATCTGGCCAATAAAGTAATTTTGAAAGCTGAGGCGCAGCGTGCGGGAAAAGGGTTCCTGGATGCGGGTTGGCAGCCAGCTAATCAGACTGGCCCAGACTTCATCGCCGTGGAGCAGTAGGTAGAAGGTGGAAATGATTGTCAGCAGGACATCAATGACCCGGCTGAACGTAAACACAGCCACATCCAACGTCAGGTTCAACACCCGACCAGCAATGCTTTGTAACTGACTGCGCAGGCGATCGTTAATCTGGGCAATCAACCCATCTAGACTGACTGGCAATCCCAATGCTTGCAGTCGATCATCCAGCATCACCAGTTGTCGTTGCCCCGAGTCCACCCATTCCGGCAAGCGGACCACCAATTGTTGGGCCTGGGCCAGGGCCAGTGGCACCAGCGTCACTCCCAGGACCAGCAGGAACAGAACCGTGACCAGGAACACCAGCAAGGCCGCCTGAAACCGTCGTAACCCCTTACTTTCCAGCCAGCTTACGGGATAGTTCAGCAGGAAGGACAGCAGTGCCGCCACCAGCAGCGTCACCACCAGGGACTGGAAGTAACCAAAGATGGTGGAAAAAGCCCAGGCATTCAGCACAATCAGCGGGGCCGTTAGAGCGATCGCCAAAACCCGCGACATTGGCGTTAAGGCTTCCCACCAGATCAGCAGGGGATTTTTGGCATGGGGTGGCTCAGGATTCACCATCAGATCATCTCAATTGGCAGGAAACAGGGACCGAGTTATTCACAAACACCTATTATTCATTTTGTCTGAGTTTGGACAAAATGACAGGCAGGTGCCGCAACATCGGTCGGCAGCTATCAGCTAACTCCCCATTCCCCACTTTCCGCTGTAATCCTCATGCGGTTCCTCAAACCTTGACCCCAGCATGATCCAGCATCTCGAACAAGTGATCCACATTTTGCTTCACCGCATGGGCAGAGGCATGCAGAGCCGCCAGTTCCGCATCGGTCAGTTTCAATTCCAGGATGCTTTCAATCCCTTTACAACTGAGCCGACAGGGAACTCCAATAAACACGTCCTTGAGGTTGTATTCGCCCTGCAAATAGGCCGCAACTGGAAGTAGGCGCGGTTGATTGTACAAAATAGACTCCACCATTAGAGCAGCGGAGGAAGCAGGCGCAAAGTAAGCACTGCCAGTTTGCATCAGCTCAACGATTTCCGCTCCCCCGTTACGGGTCCGGTTTACCAGCCGATCGATGGTTTCCTGATCCAGCAATTCCGTAATTGGCACCCCATTGACCGTGGTATAGCGGGGTAGGGGCACCATCAAATCACCATGGCTGCCCAACACGGTGGCGTAGATATCGCTGATCGAAACACCCAATTCCATCGACAAAAAGGTCTGGAACCGAGCCGAGTCCAGGACTCCCGCCATGCCCATCACCTGGTAGGAAGGCAGTCCACTGACCTTCCAGACCAGATAGGTCATCACATCCAGGGGATTGGTCACCACAATAAAGACGGCATTGGGGGAAAACGCGATCGCCTTCTGGACCACGTCCTGAACAATCCGACCATTGGTCAACAGCAAATCATCACGAGTCATGCCCGGTTTGCGGGGTATGCCGGCCGTAATCACCACAATGTCCGAGTTGGCCGTATCGGCGTAGTGATTAGTGCCAACAATGCGGCGATCGTGCCGTTCAACGCCACGGGCCTCCATCAAATCCAGTGCCAGCCCCTGAGGACGGCCTTCCACAATGTCCAACAAAACCACATCTGCCAAATTCTTTTCAGCAATGCGTTGGGCCAGGGTACTCCCCACATTACCGGACCCAATGATCGCTACCCGATAGGTGGCACAGACCACCGAAGCAGGACGAAGAACCATAAAATCAAGCCCTCCAGAAAGAGGCTGCTTCACAGTCAATTAATTGACAACCAGCAGCACCTGAGGCTGTCAAATCCTACGGTACACCCCTCTACTGGCCGAATCGGGATTTCTCAACAATTTATTATTGCGACAGCGGTAGGCTATCAGTTACCAGCTTTTGGCCATCAGCCATCAGCCATCAGCCATCAACTTTTAGTCATTCTAGGCTTGACGCCCCAATCAGCAAACCAACATAGCCCGACGACCAAAAGGTTCTGTTGCTGACTCACCACTGACCGCTGACCACTGTACGCGCAGCGACGCCGCAGGAGTTTAGCTGACCGCCAGACCAACCGCTAGACCAATCGCCCCATCGTCTACACCGCTTCCAACTGATCCAGTTTTAACCAGATGTTAGGGGTTGGCACGATGCCCCACTTCACCAGGGCATAGTCACCGCTGATATCCATCACTTCCCCATTGGTTTCAAAGAGGTAGGAGGGAAAGCGGGAGTCACTGGCCTGAGCTTCCAGGCTATTCGCCAGCTTATCTTTCACTGCTCGCACAAAGTCACCGCGCTTGATCGCCATAAATCTAGCTGTTACTCCTGTCATTGCTTTCAAAATTGTAAGACGGTTACGGGTTGTAAAGACTTTAGACTTTAGAGGTTCGGCTATAGATCGAGGGTTATGGTGAAATTTGCTGGCATTGATCTGGGTTGGAGTTCCGGTGCCAGCGGTCTGTGTTGCTTGAGCTGGCAAACAGACCACCTGGTATTGGTGGATTTGCAAATTCAAGCCGAAATTTCCCAGGTTCTGGCTTGGGTTGAGGCCCAATTCTCGCCCCAGGAAGCAGGCGTCATTGCGGTCGATGCTCCCACCGTTATTCCCAACCAGACTGGGATGCGATTGTGCGATCGCCTGACCCATCGATACTTTGGTCGCTACCATGCTGGCTCCTACCCAGCCAATCGGAGCCGTCCCTTTGCCCAGCGGACCGTAGGGTTGGGACAGTCCCTGGAAGCAATGGGCTTCCGCCACCTGCCAGAAGCGGGTCCCCAGCCGCTGGGACGCTATCAGTTAGAAGTGTTTCCCCATCCAGCCACGGTGCAGTTGTTCAACCTGAACCGAATTTTAAAGTACAAGAAGGGGCCAGTAGCAGAACGGCAGGTAGCCCTGAACCAACTGCGCCAGTTGATTCATCAGACGCTGCCGCAACTCACACCGTCGGTGGATTGGTCGGCTGGTTCGCTGCCGTTACCCGATATTCCAACTGGCGGTCGGGCCCTGAAAGCGGTGGAAGATCAGTTAGACAGCCTGATCTGCGCCTATGTTGCGGCCCACTGGTGGTATTGGGGCGCCGAACGGAACTGGGTCTTGGGCGATCGCCAGCAGGGATACATCGTCGTCCCAGCTCCGAACGGGCCATCGGGTTGTCCAGAGGGTTGATGGGCCTAACTCACAGGTGGCACCTGGGGGACATCCGGGTTCTGTTCCAGGTTGCCCATATTGCTCAGATCCACCTTGCCTGTGTTGAGGAAACGGAAGGTTTCCTGATACAAACTTTGCCAGAAGCGGTTGCTCATGCCCTGGCTCACCTCGGTGGGATCGACCATTGGGTGGGGCACCATATCGCGGGCTGGATAGAGATAGCTGTAATGACCGTTGGCCGTGCCGCCAATCTGGCGGAAAAAGGCCTGATTCGTTTCCAGGTCAGCCGCATCCTCATTTTCCGTCAGTACCAGGAAAGTAGGCACCTGCCGCAATTGCTGGACCGAGGTCGGACTGAGGACCACACTGCTGCCAAAGCGATCGGCGGCGGTAAAACAACCAACCGGGAACCGCAGATTCGGATCCCAGCCGGTTTCGCTAATGTCCAATGGCCCCGCCAGATTGACATACTGGCGACGGTCGCTGATCACCTTAAGTAAAGGGGCATAGGCTACGACCCGCTGGATCCGATTGGGACGGCTGGCAGCCAGACCCAGGGCCACTGCTCCACCCACGGAAAGCCCCACCGTATAAATTGGATCGGGCAGACTGTCTAGTTCTGCCAGGCGGGCTTGGGCGTTGCTGAGATATTGCTGGTGGCTGGAAATGAAGTAGCGATCGAAGTCGGGGTCATCTGGAGCTTCGATCGCCCGAATGATGTCCAGTAGACGCGGTTCCAGGAAGACTAACCGCTTCATCAGGGCCAAACGTTGTAAGTAGCTGGGTCGTCTGGCCATAGCCGGGTTATTGCTCAGGTTACCCAGATAGGTTTGGAGCACCGGATCGGCCTGAATTTTGGCCTTCAGCGGGTTGGCAATTTCGGGAACCAGATCGACCTGGGGCCAGTTCTGGTCCGGACGAAGCAGCGGATGTCCAGCGATCGACGCCTGGTAAACGTTGAAGCCATTCTGAAACAAATAGTCCGCCAGCCGCCACAGTTGATGGGGTTTGGCACTGAAGCCGTGAAACAACAGCACTGTTCCCTGGATAGGTTGACCGGCCTCATGAAATTGGTAGTAAGGATAGGCGCCATCTCGCCGGTCAGGGTTGGCATCAATACTGCGGACATAGGCATCAATTGCCATGCGAGCCTGCGCCAGTTGATCGGCACTCGGCGTTACCGCTTGAGTCGGCATGAAATTCTCTCCTGGGGACTAAAAAGATGAACCCGGCTGCTTCAGAAACTCAACCTCTTCCGGGGTGGACTCCCGCCCCAGAATGGTATTGCGGTGGGGAAAACGGCCAAACTGCCGGATTACCCGCCAATGTTTCACCGCATACTGGTAAGCACTTTCCAATTGAGGATCTGCAGCCGCCAGGGCTTGAAACAACTTCACCGACTGAAGCTGATCTTCCAGATTTTCGCTGTGTTGCCAGGGCATGTAAAGAAACCAGGTCTGGATAGGCGGCAGTTGCTGATCCAACCCGTAGGCGATCGCAGCGCGGGCGATCGCACGGGCCTGTTCATCGGTGGCAAAGGACTGGGGCTGCCCCCGGAATAAATGGCGGGGAAACTGGTCCAGCAGCAGGATCAACGCCAGACTGCCAGTTGCTGTCTCCTGCCAGGCATCCAACTGGCCCTGGGCAGCCTGCCCATAGACCGACAAAAATTGCTGGTGAATCGCCTGATCAAAGTCCGGTTGCTTAGCAAACCAGACCTTGCGACTCTGGCCAAAGCCAGGCTGTCCAGGTTCCAGGAACCAGAAGTCGAGGATATCCTGCACCAGTGTCATGGCTGAAAATGTCTCCATAAACAACCAGTGCCCGGTCCAGCTAGACCGGGCAACCCTTGCCAACCAAAAGCCCTCAACCTATAGGCTAGACAGAACCGCTCTGGCTGCTTCCAGGGTGCGATCGATATCTTCCTCGGTATGAGCCAGGGAAGTAAACCCAGCCTCAAATTGCGACGGAGCCAGATATACCCCCCGCTCCAACATGCCCCGGTGAAAACGGCTGAACTTGCTTAAATCTGAAGTCTTGGCATCTTCATAGTTGTGCACGGGGCCCGCCGTAAAGAACAGACCAAACATGCCACTGATCTGACCCCCACAGGCTGTATGCCCGGTTTCCTGAGCAATTTGCAGCAGTCCGTTGGCCAATCGCTTGGTAATCTTGTCCAGATACTCATAGGAGCCTGGTTGACGCAAAATTTCCAGCGTTTTAATGCCAGCTGTCATGGCCAGCGGATTGCCGGACAGGGTGCCAGCTTGATACATTGGCCCCGCCGGAGCCACCATTTGCATGATGTCTCGCCGACCACCATAGGCACCCACTGGCAGGCCACCGCCAATAATTTTGCCCAAAGTTGTCAGATCGGGGGTAATGCCAAACTTCTCCTGCGCCCCGCCATAGGCCAACCGGAAACCCGTCATGACCTCATCGAAAACCAGCAGCGCCCCATTTTCCTGAGTAATTTCCCGCAGTCCCGACAGGAAGCCAGCATCCGGGGTAATAAAACCAGCGTTGCCCACCACCGGCTCCAAAATCACCCCAGCAATTTCACCCGGATTTTCTTGAAACAGCGCTTTCACGGCTTCCAAATTGTTAAAGGGAGCCGTCAAGGTATTGCTGGTTGTCGTTTTGGGCACACCGGGAGAATCCGGCAAGCCCAGCGTGGCAACACCAGATCCAGCTTTGACCAAGAACATGTCAGCATGGCCGTGATAGCAGCCTTCAAATTTGATGATTTTTTCCCGCCCGGTGAAGGCTCGCATCAAGCGCAGCACCGACATGCAGGCTTCCGTCCCCGAATTGACAAAGCGCACCATTTCAATGCTGGGAACGGCATCAATTACCATTTCGGCCAGGATGTTTTCCAGGACACAGGGCGCACCGAAGCTGGTGCCTTTCTCCAGCGCCTCATGCAGGGCTTTAATCACCTCAGGATGGGCATGACCGCAAATCGCTGGGCCCCAGGTGCCGACATAGTCGATATACTGATTGCCGTCTACATCCCAGGCATAGGCGCCTTTCACCCGGTCAAACACAACCGGCTGGCCTCCCACGGACTTAAACGCACGGACGGGAGAGCTGACCCCACCGGGCATCAATTTCTGGGCGGCTGCAAAAATTTCTTCTGATTTAGTGGTTCTTAAGCTTCCAGTAATCAACGTTGACTCCTTACCCTTTTATCTCACGCGAGGATGATGCAGTTTGGTTCGGCACTTTCCCATGCCAGTCAGGAGTTGAGAGTGTGCGGATCATCCATAAACTGGCGATGAACGATCTGATTATCCCACTTGGGGGTGAGGAGCGGATGCCCTGAAGCGGGAATCCCAACCAGAAGACTGGACTGAAGACAGCAAGTCCTGACAGAAGCGCTGGCTTGCCCAGAAATAACCGGGTTCCCAAGGCAAATAGGAATTGGTTTGCCCCTACAACGTTTCCAGGTAACGCAACAGATCCGCCATTTCTTTTGGCGTGGGCTGAAATTGCGGCATAGGAGGAGTCTTGCCACTGACCACCTGACGGATCAGACTAGCACGGGACTTGCGATCGGAAACGCCTCGCAGGCTGGGCCCAACCTTGCCATCGGCCAGCGCGCCATGACACCCAGCACAGTTCATCTGAAAAATAGCATTTCCCTGGGTCGGATCCCCTTCTAGAGCCAGAACACTCTGAACATAGGGGTCATAGCGATTTAGCTGAACAACTCCAACCACTGCCACGGCAGCTACAAGCAGGATTGCCAGTACACCCAGAGCAATCCGCAGGAGCCGTGCGTCGGTCGTTAGCAGTTGGTTATCCAAGCGTTCTCAAAAACTGCAGTGAAAGGGATGTCAGATACGAAACTTAAGGACACTTCCCTTTACTTTAGAGCCAGTTTAGATAACTTTGCAATTCTAAAAAGTTTTGTTAGGTGGGGGATGCCCGCTTGTTCGCTGATCTTGGGCTGGAAGGTAGGAACGGAAGCCGGTACTATAGGAGGAAGCAATCTCTGATTCTATTGATTTGACCGTTTTAAGGAGGTTCCACTTGATTGAACCGATTCTTTCAGGGATCGTTCTGGGCTTAATTCCTGTAACCATTGCAGGACTGTTTGTTGCAGCCTATCTGCAGTATCGCCGGGGCAATCAGATTGGCCTCTAAGTTAACTGAGATCTTGCACCTCTGGCAACAACCCGCCCTGCAATGAATTGCGGGCTAACAGAACTAAGTCCGTTTAAACGGACTGACGATCCACAACTTGGGTTTTCCAGTCTACTTCAGTGGACTTGCCTCTATTAGCCCGAACTTTTAGTTCAGGGCGGGGCAAGGATATCGTCAGAAATGCTGGAAATACGTCTTCTTGAGAATGATGCAAGATCTGAGTTAAGCTCTTTGAAATTGCCGGAACTTTTTCAGTATCCCTCCGTCTTCAAGCCCTGGCCTCGATGGTCTGATTCTTTCTCGGTTATCGTGTGAGTCCGGTTTTGAAGCTTATTCCGTGTTCCCTGTCAGGCTTCTGAATCTCAAATGTTTTTTCGGCGCATTTTTGTGGCCAGGTTTTCTCTTTTTAAAGATTTTCCTGAGTCCGCACCTTTGTTGCAGTGGTTCATAAGCGACAGTGATTCTACGGAAGGAGCTTCGACATGGGTTCACTTGTGCATTCTACAGGGTATGGGTCTGATCAACAGTTTGGTGGCATTCATGAAGACCCCGCCGCCTTGACGACCCTACCCTCCTATTTTTCTACCATTCCACCTGAGCGGGTTGGCCTATCTGGAGAGTATGACCACTGTGGTCTGGCGAAGCGAGTAGAACAGGCATTTCGCCAGTACCTGCCGGAAGAGTCGCTCCAACGTCTCCGCATTTCCCAACGAGGGGGGGTAGTCGTTCTCAGTGGTGATGTCGCCACCCAGGAAATTCTGACGCAGCTAATCGACGTTGCCCGCAGTTTGAGTGGAACTTTCTTTGTCGAAACCACCGGAGTGCGGCTCCTCTGTTCTCAGTCCTCGGTTCAATCCTGGTTTCAGCCTTTTAGAAAGGCGATCGCTCCAGACAGTCAGGGAAGCGAGACGTGAAGAGGATAAACCTCGGTCACGCCACATCATCGTTCCCCTGGTTTTGAATCAATTTAGGTTGCTAGGAGTGCTTGGCGGGCTCTGGTTTGTCGCTCTTCGGCCTCAGCCATTACCTGGGTCATGTTTTCCAGCATTTCACCTGGATAATTTTCCAGCACCTTGGTGGACAGAGAAACCCGACCTTTGCCCTCATCCAGCGCCAGGATCAGCGCCTTGATGGGTTGGCCGATCTGGAACAGGTTCGTCAGATTGTCCACGTAATTCTTACTAATCTGGTTAATATGCAGCAGGCCGGTGGTGCCGTTGAACTCCACAAATACCCCAAAGGTTTTGATGCCAGTGACTTTGCCTTCCACCAGTTGACCCACTTCTAACTGGCTGAAGCTGGCCGATCGGGTGGCCAGACGGTTTGACAAAACCAGACGATTGCGGCTGCGGTCTATTTCCAGCACTGAAACAGTTAGGGTGGTGCCCTTCAGAGCCTCCAGATCCTCACGCTCGACCAGGTGCGATCGCGGCACGAAGCCCCTTAACCCTTTCGCATCCACCGTCACACCCCCCTTGTTGACAGCCATGACCCTAACCTGAAAACTTTGGTTGCTGTCCTGCAGTTCTGCCATTTCTTCCCAGCGCCGCCGAATCTCAAGTTGGCGTAGGGATAGGGTGACCTGACCATCCGCATCCTGATCCCGGATAATCAAAAACTGCCGTTCCTCATTCAGGGGCAGCAGTCCACTGAGATCGGACACATTACTCAGGCTGGCTTCCGCTTTGGGCAAAAATGCGGCCGCTTTAGCACCAATGTCAACATAGACCCCATCCGAGTCGTAATTCACCACTTTGCCACTCACCACCTGACCTCTGGAGAACTGATAATCATATTGATCCAGCGCCTTGGCAAAGTCCTCCATCGAAAAGGCAGCATCAGCGGAAGAAAAAGGTCGGGATTGAGAGTCCATGAAATCAATAAAGATAAATTCGTTCTCTTACTATATCGGTCGGATGGGGTTTGCGGATGACCGAATCGGTTACCGCAATTGCTCTTGAAACAGTTGTTTTACCCGTTGCCAGGCATCCGCTGCAAAAGTTGGATTGTAGTCAGCCCGTTGATCGCAGAAAAAGCCGTGGCCGGTAGGATAGCGAAAAACCCGATGCGCACTGTTGGCATGTTGCAAGGCAGCCTCAATCTGATCAATCTGGTCATTAGGAATCAGGTCATCCTGGGTGCCGAAAAAGGCATAGACCGTGCCTTGAATCTCAGGGGTGCGGGTCAGTGTTGGCGGCCCACCCCCTGGCGTCAGGGTAGCAATGCCAGCACCATAGAAGGAAGCTGTGGCCTTAATGTCCGGCAAAGTAGCAGCCAGATAGACCACATGGCCGCCAAAACAAAAGCCGATCGTTCCGATCGCCCTGCCGTTGACGGTGGGTTGGCGGCGCAGAAAATCAACCGTTGCCTGGATATCACTCAACAGTTCTGCAGCCGTTGTCAGTTCCTTGTACTGACGACCCAACACAATATCGTCGGGCTGGTAGCCCGCTTCAAATCCAGGAGCGGTACGCTGATAAATGGCCGGGGCGATCGCCACATAGCCTTCCCTGGCAATGCGCTCGGTAACATCCCGAATGTGCGCATTAACCCCAAAAATTTCCTGGATTACAATTACCGCGGGAAAAGGGCCACCCTCCAGAGGTTCAGCCAGATACGCCGCAATCTGTAACGCCCCATTGGGGACGGTGACCCAGTCTGCTCGAATTTCTACCATGATCCATTGCTGACCAATGCGCCATGGTTTAGCGTCTGAAATTTTATCGACATCTGTCAAGGCGGACGGTCAACTCAACGGTGAAGAAACCGTGTCCATCCTGTTCATCTCCAGAGCGACTTTGCTAAGTTGGCAACAGGAGCAAAGCTGTCAGACAACTGCAATTGCCACAGCCTGGGAACCATAAGCCAGGTCAAGCTGGCTTCTCATCCCTGCTTGCTCCTTGCCAAACAGACTCCCTGACAGCATCTTAGATATTTCAAAGTTGTTGGATCCATGACACAAGACATCATTGAAATTGAAGGGCGCAAATTTATTCCGGTTGAGCAAGAGCCTCTACCTGATTGGGTTTGTGTGATTAGCGAACAGCCCCACCCCGTTCTTACCCTAAAGGATGATGATCTGTTCCTGTTAACCGATACCCTGGGCAATATTGGTGGCAGCAGCAGCAGCGATCGCAGCGCCAGTATGGGCCTATTCTGCAACGATACGCGCTTCCTCAGTCGGCTGGAACTACAAATTAACCGGCGATCGCCGATTCTCCTGAGCAGTACAGCCGACAAAGGCTTTGTGTTATCCGTTCTTTGCACCAATCCCCATCTGGAAGACGGGATTAACGCCGAATCCATCGGCATCAAACGGGAACTGGTACTGAATGGCGGCCTGTTTGAAGAAATCGAAATCACCAACTTTAGTACCGACCCGGTTAACTTTGAACTCAGCCTCAGTTTCAATGCCGACTTTATCGACCTGTTTCAGGTGCGTGGATTTGGCCGTCAGCAGCAAGGACGCCACCTCCGCCCCCTTCCATCTTCAGGGGAAAAAATGCCGGATGGATCGGCCCAACCAAGCAACGACCCAACGCCCTCCAGCAATGACACCTTAGTCTCTACCTATGCCGCCTATCCACCCACTCCCGCCGAACTAACCCTGGCCTATCTGGGTCTAGACGACATTCTGCTAGAGTCCCAAATTCAGTTTTGCCACCGCCAGCCCGATCACATCCTGGGCTACACCGCCATCTGGCAATTGCAACTGGCCTCCCACCAAACTGAAACCCTCGGTTACCGGCTGCAAATGCTGACCAACGGCCATCCCACCTCAGTAGTCGGCACCCCCACCACCCTGGCCCAGGCCAAAGCCGCCGAACTAATGGAAGAACAAACCTGGCGACAGCAAATTACCCAGATTCGTTCCGACAAAAACACCTTCAACCAGATCCTGAAAAGTGCCGAAAAGGACATCTACTTGCTACGCCAATCCTTTGTAAAAGGCAAAGTCCTATCCGCCGGAGTGCCCTGGTTTTCCACCCTATTTGGCCGCGATTCACTGATTGCGGCCTCCCAGATCCTCATGCTCGACCCCCAAATTGCCAAAGAGACCCTGACCGTGCTGGCTTACTACCAGGGCAAGGAGGAGGACGAATGGCGAGACGAGCAACCCGGCAAAATTCTGCACGAGATCCGCTTTGGCGAAATGGCCCGCTGTCAGGAAATCCCCCATACTCCTTACTATGGCACCGTTGATGCCACCCCTCTGTGGCTCATGTTATACGCCGAATATTTCGCCTGGACAGGCGACAACGAAACCCTGGAAAACCTCTGGCCCAATGCCCTGGCCGCCATGGACTGGATTGATCGCACTATGAAGGGCAACCACTACCTCAGCTATTTCCGTAAATCCCGCAGCGGGCTGGATAATCAGGGCTGGAAGGACTCCGGCAACTGCATCGTGAACCGGCGGGGACAACTGGCCAAGGGACCGATTGCCCTTTGCGAGGTGCAGGCCTATGTCTACGCTGCCAAAGTCCGACTGGCCCAAATTGCTCGAATGAAAAAACGGATTGACCTGGCCGATCGCTGGGAAGAGGAAGCCCATGACCTGAAATTTCGCTTCAACCGGGATTTCTGGATGGAAGATCTGGGTTATTGCGCCTTGGCCCTGGATGGCGATGGCAAACCCGTAGACAGCATTACCTCCAATCCCGGTCACTGTCTGGGCCTGGGGATTTTTACTCCAGAAAAAGCCTATAGCGTGGCAGAACGGCTACGAGCCCCCGACATGTTTAATGGCTGGGGCATTCGCACCCTCAGCAGCCTTTCGCCAGCCTACAACCCCATGGGTTACCACATCGGCTCTATCTGGCCCCATGACAACGCCCTCACCGCCATGGGTCTGCGGGCGTTGGGTCAGGTTGACCAGGCGTTAGAGATTGCCCAGGGCATTCTGGAAATGACGCGGCGGCAACCCTATCAGCGACCACCCGAATTGTTCTGCGGATTCGATCGAACCAATGATCAAGATCCAGTCCAATATCCCGTAGCCTGCTCACCCCAAGCCTGGGCCACAGGCAGCATCATCCAACTGGTGCAGATGATGGTTAATCTAGTCCCAGACGCACCCAGCAACACCCTGCGAATTATTGACCCGGCTTTACCAGAAACAATCAACCACCTGGCCCTGAAAAATCTCCGGGTTGGACCAACGCTATTGGATCTGGAATTTGAACGCTCCGGCTCCACAACCGCCTGCCGAGTATCCAGGAAGCGAGGCAACTTAAGAGTCGTAATTGAAGCCTAGTTCAGATCACGGTTCTTGAATGAAGCTCAGCAGCACCTGGACCTGAGCAATACCAGGCGTCAGAACAATACGGCATCCCAGCCGTGATTGGTTACACCGACTAG
>CAZBTL010000098.1:0-15022 GCA_964494755.1 uncultured bacterium
CTGAATAAACAATAACCGTTGTGTCTAAATGGGGTAGCAACGCAAAGCGGGACAAAAGGCAAAGAGTCTAACTTGCTACCCATCCTCTCAACCGAGGCGTTGCTGAAAAGCAGGATGAATTAAAACGAAGTTTCAAGCATCCAGTATCCTTTTCACCCCTGGAATCAGCAATGCCAAGACCAAGCGGCAAAACTACGGACTGGGCAACTGCTGGGGCGATAGTTGCCTGACCAGACTAAGGGGCATGGGAATTTCGCTGATGTTGCTAGTATATGCGGCGGTCAAATAGGGCAAGTAGTTCGGTTGATTGGCCACGTAGGTGAGAAAAAAGGCCGTGCTGAGGGCATTGATGTAGCGACGGGCTACCGCCGGATTGGCGCCCACAACTTCCGGTGGCAAGGGAAGGATTCCCTGGCCGTTCTCCGGGCCATCAATTGCCGAGAAGTGAGTCCCTCCATCCAGCAAAGCCAGATACTTTTGGGCAGTCGTCAAGGTGGTGAAGGGTTGAATTTGTTCCGGCAGGGCTGGAGCAACCGTATCCGCACTGCTAGAGATGCTCAGGGTTGGAACGGCAATCTGGGCCAGACTATCGGCTCCCAAAATAGCACTGGTAAACGGGTTAATGGCAACAACAGCTTTGACCCGTGGATCGCGCAGGTTGGGTGTGGGTTTCAGGGCCAGACCCCGGCACTGTAGCAGCAGGGACAGATTCAAGGTATTTTCTAAATCCTGGCAGGTGCGACCCAACTGGGTGAGATTGATGGGTGCTCCAGCCAATACCAGCGCTGTGTAGCCACCAAATGAATGACCAATCACACCCACCTGGTTCAGGTTGAGTCTGCCCTTTAGCTTTGGGTCAAACTGAGTCTGCTTTTCTAAATAATCCAGTAAAAACGTGATATCCAGGGGGCGGTCAACCAGTTCCGTTGGTTCGGAAACTTCATTGGCAATGCCATTTAATAGGGCTGCCAGTTGTTTGGCATTGCTGCCAGGATGTTCTGGCACTAAAACCGCAAAGCCGTAGGATGCCAACTGATGGGCCAGATACAGAAAGGAGTTGCGATCCGACCCCAAACCGTGGGAAATCACAACGACGGGAGCTGGTTTGAGTGGCTGCCCCGGTAGGACGGCTGGCAAATACAGATCAACTGGGTAGGTTCGACCGGGCGCTTGACCCGATTGTGGGGCACCTCCCAGGGTTGGTCGGCTCGGATCGACCAGTGTCAGAGTGGATTTGTCCCATCCGAAGGAGCCTCGTTGCCGCAAATCCGGCAGTTCTATAACATTAATGTTCGTTTGTCCAGACAATTCCTGAGTTGACTGCTGAATCACCGTTTGGGCTGCTTGATTGGTCTGCCACACCATGCGATTCAAAGAGTCCAGAATATCCAGACTCCGTTGCACATCCACCCGAATGCCGCGAGTGGGAAATTTCCGCAACACATTGAGCAAGGTCAGGCCATCGCCATCGGCAGCGGCCAGAATTAAAGCTGCCCGTAGTGCCTTAAAGCCAGTCAGGCGCGACTCTGGCTGGATCACCTGACCCAGTCGCTTGAGCAGAATCTCTCCTTGGGGGCTGTAGAGAAACTGGGAAATGGCTACTGGGGAAAGATCCGCCTTGGCTAGCAGGGCATCACGCAGTTGCTGGAGTTGACTGGCTCCGGCGTACTGAGCATAGGCCTTCAACTCTTCATCAATCAAACCGCTGCTGGCATAGGTTTGCAGCGACTCAACCGGAATGGATCGCTCCAGTAAGCCATAGGAGACGTAGATTCGCTCTGCAGCCCTGGTTGGTAGGGCAATTGTGGCTAAACTAAGACTCACAGCAACCGTTAACCAGCCATTGAACCGCTGGGGTTTAATCTGCAGATTGCTTCTGACTAAAGATTTGGCTGATCCAAACATAACTTGAGGGCTTCCTCCAGAATGTTCCTGATTCAGATTTTCCTGATTCAGATACTGTGGCTCAGCCAACGCCCAGAATTTTCAGGTGGTTTAACTTTGGATCAGTTTTTGGACTTGCTCGCGCAGTTTGGGATCCTGTTTTACCGCAGTAAAGATCTGGTTAAACCGCGCAACGTCCAGTCCCTGGGACTGAACGGCCTGATCCATTTTGGTCATGGCATTTTTCTGAATCTGGGTCAGTTGGCCGACGATGCGCTCGTACTGCTGTTTCTCCTGATCTGAAATCGGTGTCTTTGGCTGATTACCACCCTGCTTCTTGGAATTGAAGATTTCATTAAACCGGGCTTCTGTCAGGCCTTCTTTCTGCACTACCTGGGCCATCTGCGTGTCAGTCTCTCGGGCGATCGCCAATACCTGCTTCACTGCGCCGGCAAATTTCTGCAGTTCCTCAGGGCTTACCGTGGTTGAAGCTGTGGCAGGCGCGGGTGCAGGTGCGGGCTTGGTTTGCTGTGCATAGCCTGGCAGGCTACCCAGCATGACTATCGCTACTAAGGAAGCACCTGCCATTATGCGTTTCATCATTGGATTCATTCCTCGTGAAATTGTTTCTGCCAGACCGGAAATGATGAACTTGTTTCCGGATGCAGACATGCCCTCTAGCTTAATCTAATTTGATCAGAATGGTCTTACATCTGGTTGGGGAGACGATGGCTGGGAGTCAGTGTTTAGGTTACCGATCGCAGGGGTTGGCTGACTTCCTCTCTTCAGGTCACCCGTCCGTAAGAGGCTGCTGCTGCTAAGATGGCTTTCGATCCTCGATTTTCCCTTGAGCCGTTTCTGGCTTGCCTGAAGCCGGACCCGGAACTGGCTATTTGAATTGTCCATCGCGATCGCGGCATTGCCACTGTGAATTCACCTGCAACCTCTACTTCGACTGCCCGTCTGCCGGATCAACGCTGGCAGATTGCCCCAATTCAGACCGATCTGGCCGAACAAATTGCCCAGGCAACCAACCTCTCGCCCTTGCTGGCCCAGGTGTTGGTCAATCGTGGCATTCAAACGCCGGAAGAGGCCCGCATCTTCCTCTGTCCCGATGTGGAGGAACTGCCGTCACCCCTGGAAGACTTTGGGGATTTGCCGCTGGCGTTAGAACTGTTGATTAATGCCATCAACTGCCAACAACGAATTGCGATTTGCGGCGACTACGATGCTGATGGCATGACCAGTACAGCCCTGTTGATCCGAGCTTTGCGATCGTTAGGAGCCCTGGTCGATTACGCCATCCCCAGCCGCATGAGTGAAGGGTATGGCTTAAACCAGCGCATGGTTGAAGCGTTTTATGAAGAAGGCTTTGACCTGATTCTGACGGTGGATAACGGCATTGCGGCCCACCAGCCAATCGCCCGGGCCAGGGAACTAGGGATGACGGTGATCGTGACCGACCACCACGATCTGCCACCGGAACTGCCACCAGCCAATGTGATTTTGAATCCCAAACAGATTGCCGAAACCTCTCCCTATCGGGGACTGGCCGGTGTGGGCGTGGCCTATATCCTGGCGGTTTCCCTGGCCCAAAGCATGGGCAATCAGCAAGGACTCAGCGATTCGCTGCTAGAACTGTTTACCCTGGGGACGATCGCAGACCTGGCGCCCCTGACGGGAGTGAATCGCCGCTGGGTCAAACAGGGATTGCAACTGTTGCCGAAGAGTCGCATGGCTGGTATTCAGGCACTCATCCAGGTGGCCGGTTTAAGTGGCAGTGGCAACCTGAAACCAGAGGCCATCGGATTTCGTCTGGGGCCCCGAATTAATGCCGTTGGTCGTTTGGCCGATCCCCAGATTGTGATTGAGTTGCTAACCACCGACGATGCGGGTGTGGCGCTGGAACGGGCCATGCAGTGCGAAGAAATTAACCAGCGACGCCAGCACTTGTGCGAACAGATTGAACAGGAAGCGATCGCCCTGTGCGAAGCCAGTCCCAATACCGTGCAGCAAGATCGGGTGCTGACTCTGGTGCAGCCCGACTGGCACCACGGCGTGATTGGCATTGTGGCCTCCCGTTTGGTGGAACGGTATGGGGTTCCGGTTTTCATTGGCACCTACGAAGACGAAGCCCAGCAGGAAGTGCGGGGGTCGGCCCGGGGCATTCCGGAGTTTCATGTGTTTGAAGCCCTGGAATTTGCTAAGGATCTGTTCCATAAGCACGGGGGCCATCGAGCTGCAGGCGGCTTTTCCCTATCGGCGGCCAATCTGGAAGAATTGCACCAGCGTCTGCGCACTTTTTCCCATCGCTGTCTGCAACCAGACCATCTAAAACCGCTGGTCAATGTAGATGTGGCTGCCAGCCTGGATCAGATCGACTATAGCCTCTATCAACAGATTGACCTGCTCCATCCCTGTGGCATTGGGAATCCCGATCCGGTTTTCTGGTCACCGGATGTGCAAGTGATCAACCAGCGGGTGATTGGCAAAGGCCATCTGCGGTTGATCCTGGGCCAGTCCTCCCTGACAGCCCCGTTCAGCAAAAACCGACCCCTGCAAGCGATCGCCTGGCGCTGGGGCGACTACTACCCCCTTCCCGCTCGGCTAGACATTGCCTACAAACTGCGATTGAACGAGTGGCAGGGTGATGTTTCCCTGGAACTGGAACTGGTTGGCGTGCGACTGCCCGATCAGACAGGTAGATCGCAGGAGGTCAGCTTTACCCACAGCGATCGCACCTATACCTGCCAGCTAATCCATCGACAACCCGGTCCGGAGCTGAGAATTCGTAATCGTGACGGCAAATTACTGGTGGTGCAACAGGGCCAACGAACCGGACAATTGGGCGCCACACCGCTGGACACAAAAACCGTCGATGTTTGCCAGCCCCCCTATTTCGCCCTGATCAAAGCTGCCATGGCCGCTCTGGAACAAGCCGGTTCCTAGCAACTGTAATTTCGGCAAAAGACAAAAGGACTTCTGACTCAGTTCTTCATCATCGTTATCCTCACGCATTTGCTCTGAGGGTTCTACTTTCTCCTCCTGCTTGGGGGCGCGCTCACAACTGCGCTTGACGATAGCTTCGTTGACCTGCCCAACCAACTCAAGTTTCACTCGCTTGCGGAAATGTACCAGCATTGAGGCTGCAAATGGGGCTTTATCGCTGTACTCCGATTTAAGCAAGCCCTAAATAGGTCTATCTTGCCGACCAAGGGGGTTCAACCTCTTTAAAGAAGCTGAATGGATCTCGTTTACTGGATATGGGGGAACTATCCGATCCGCTTGTTTCGTCAAGGGTGGCTAAGAGATTGAGCAGTCCATCCCAGCCTGCCAGAACTATCCGGAGGAAGGGGGTGCTGCAGGCGTAATTGAGGATAGGAGTAAGGGTTCTCTTGTTCCTTTGCAGCTTGTGGGTTGGCACTCAACTAGTGAGAGCAGTTGTTTAATCAGGTATTATCGGTTATTGCTTAGGCTCCTATGAAAAAACTGTGGTCCTCGTTGTTTCTGCTTGCGGCCCTATTAGGGTTCGGTCGGCTGTCTGTGATCCTGGCCTCTTCACCGGTCCTAGCACAGCTGCCCTCTGACCAACCGACTTCAGATGCTTATCAGAGGTGTCAGGCGGCGGCTGCCTCGGTTGTGACTCTGTATTCCGGCAAGGAAATTGGTGCTGGCAGTGTGATCAGTGCCAATGGGTTGATCTTGACGAATTTCCATGTGGTCAAGGAATCGGTTCGGACAGCCGGACGGACTAAAACCTTTGTCAAACTGGCTAACACCGATCGTTATGAGGGAACGGTTCTGGGAACCGATCAGAAAAATGATCTGGCGTTGGTTCAGATTGCAGCGGCGGAACCGCTATGGCCGATTCGGTTTGCAGATGCTAGCAAGATTCAGCCCGGGCAGCCGGTTTGTGCGATCGGTAGTCCTTTTGGTCGTACCGGCGTTTTGACCCAGGGTACCCTGTTGGGTTTTCGAGAAAATAACGATCTCCGTTCTAGTGTCCGGTTATCAGGTGGCAATTCCGGTGGGCCGTTATTGAACGCCCAGGGGGACCTGATCGGTGTTAACAAATCCATCTGGGTAGAAAATGGCCGCAATACTGGCATTAGTTTTGCGGTGAATGTGCGAACGGCTCAGGAGTTCATTGCCCGAACCCAGCCGGTTGAAACTGTCCGTATCGGTAATCCACAACCTTCTCTGATGCCTCTAATGGCGTCGAACCGGATCCCAGCGATCGCACCGGCACCGACAACCCAACCATCCCAGCGGGAAATCTCTGCCCGATTAGATAGGGCAGAATTGGGTGTCATTCTTGATCGGGCCAACTTAATTGTCCGTCAGGTACAGGTGGGTTCTGTGGCTGCAATGGCAGGCATTCAGCCCAACGATCGCCTGATTGCCATTGATGGTCAACCCATCCGCCAGATTGAAGCCTTGCAGGCTTTCCTGACGCAGAGACCGGCTGTGGCTATTTTCACCATCGATCGCAACCAAAGGCAACTGAATTTGCAGGTGAACTTTTAGCCTATGGTGGGGAAAAGCATCTTTCGAGAGTTAGTGCCTTTCGGCAACCACTCTGCTTTCATGACTGGGCGACGGGGATGACTCCAGGTCAAAGCAGCATAGTAGATATCGTCCAACAGACGTGCCTTTTCCCCGTTTGGACATCCTGTAAACGGGCAAGCTCCAACAGCGGGTAGGGATCTCCATCATCGCTGGGTTGATCGAATTGTCCAGCCTTGGCTTAAAACAGATACATCACCCGGATCAGCCCTTCCCAGATGGTGCCCTGGGAGAGTTGGTTATTAGGATGCCGTACCACCATTAAAGTTGGACTAATGCTAATGTTGTCGTTAACGGAAAAGCTGTAGTAGGCTTCCAGGTTAGTTTGGGTGGCATTGCCCAACTTCGACTCCACAAACGGCTGGCCGATCGCCACCCCAGCCGTCGAACCTGGAATGATAATGTTGCGGATCACCGTTCCCACGGACCAGGTCCAGGGCTGCCAGTCCAGATGTTGCTGCAGTGCCGAATTGAACCCCTGATAATTGGCCAGACCCAGACGGCTAAACAAGCCAAACCGATGATCAAATTGCCATTGCAGATTCAGTCCAGCGGCGTGAATTTGTGTACCCAAATTGCGGGCATAGGTGTATTGGAAGCGGGTCACCAAGTGGGTGGAGAGGCTGTACTCCAATTCCATACTGCTCTGATAGGGATCACCCACTAGGCCCCGATCGGGCTGCGCCGCATTGGCACTGGCATAGAGAACCCGCAACGCCAGATTGGAATTGGGCTGCCAGGTCAGAACCGCTCCCGCACCTCCAGGTTGATCTACCGTGTTTTGCACAGTCAAAGGATTGTTGGCAAAGAAACTGGAGGAAAAGTTAGTGGCTGAAGCATTGGCAAAGGTATTGTCATCAATAAAATCCTGGGGAGCCAGGCGGGCCCCCACAGTCAGGTTTAGGGTTTTGTTCACCGGGAAGGTGTAGAACAGCCGATGCAGATCGACGGCCTGAACCACGCCTACATAGTCCGCTCCACCCCCCGCCGCCAGTAAGCCATCGGTGCCCAGCAGGTTCAGCCCCTGGTTTTGGGCTAAGCTGACTGCATCCCCGCCGTTATTGCCAAATTGGAGTTGGGTCCGCAGTAAGTCCTGACCACTGAAGCTGGTACTCAAATTCAAGCGGCTGCGGGACAGGATGGTTGCCTGGGCATCGGTGCCAGTGGTGAAGGCGGTGACCAATTGGCCATTTAACCGGGTGGTGGGTGAAAACTGGTGTTGTTCTAGAGTGTCAAGTTGTTGGGTTTGTTGAGCTGTGCGATCGCTCAAATTGGCTGAAATGCGGCGATAACTTTCCTGCAAGCGGCGCAGGGTGGCAAAGTCCTCCCGCTGTTGCATCAGATCACCGCGAGCGAGTTGCTCCTGCACCACTGTCATTAACTGGTTGACTGCCGCCACAAACTGGTCACGGCTCAGGGCTTGGTTGCCGCGAAAGGTGCGATCGGGGAAACCAGCCAGCATTCCATACCGTTTCACCAGGGTCTGCAGAGCTTGAAAGGCCCAGTCGGTTGGTTGTATATCCTGGAAATCTGTCAGGGCTGCAACGGTGGGCAACTCGGCCATCGGATCGGTTGCAGCCAGGCAATCCTCCAGGTTCAGCACATCCACAAACCGACAGTCCTGGCTACGCAGATCGGTCAGCCCATTGGGATTACCGAAATGATTTTGCTGGTTAGGTGACAGGGCAACCTGGCCAAGCATTGGTTGGGGCAAGTCGGACGGGGAGGGATAGGCCATCAGAGGAGCAATCGGCCCCACCACTCCCCACAGCGACAATCCTGTCGTCAGCCAGTTTTTCGCTCTCACACCCACCTGCCTTAGCCGGAACCCGCCTCATTTCTAGCAGTTCAGCGGGCTCCCTGCAACAACCGGCTACCACCGCAAGGCAGGACAACAAGGAACGTAGTTCCTTTTCGTATCCTCATTATCTGTCCCGCTTTAAGCAGATACCCTAAAATCCACCTAAACTGTCAGTGTTTCAGGTTGTTTGACCGACTGGGAGGCACCTAGCGTTCCCAATTGAATCAACTCGACTCTATAGCCATCCGGATCCTCGACAAAGGCAATCACTGTAGAGCCATGCTTCATTGGCCCCGGTTCACGGGTCACCTTGCCGCCCATGGACTTAATTTGCTCACAGGTCTGGTAAATGTCAGCCACCTCGATCGCAATGTGGCCGTAACCATCGCCAATTTGGTAGCTGTCCTTGCCCCAGTTGTAGGTCAGTTCCAGGACCGTATGCTCGGATTCGTCGCCATAGCCCACAAAGGCCAGAGTGAACTCACCGCCAGGATAGTCCTTCTGCCGAAGTAGCCGCATGCCCAACACATCGCAATAGAAATGGAGAGAGCGCTCCAGATTGCCAACCCGCAACATGGTGTGGAGTAATCGCATGGTCGAAGTCCAAACTCACAACATTGGTTTCTATTTTGAACTGATTTAGCCCGTTCTGGGGGCGCCACTGTTGTACTCAGAGGATGCAATATCGTTTGATGGCAGGGGATAGGGGGTTGTAGCCTCGGTTGCTTCCTCCGGATCGGTGGCAAACTGCTTTGGCCAGGGACGAGTTGGATTGGCAAAGGCTGGGTCGGTGTCTGGAATTTCGGAGTTAAGTGGCAAGGTCGTAGAGAAGTCTGTTTCTGTGAGATCGGCAGATGCTGGCAGGGAACTGGTAGAAATCCGATTTAGGTCTTGCAACACCTCAGTTACGGTCTGGTAGCGCTTGCGGTAATCTCGCCGCACCATCCGGCTCAATATCTCTGCCAATGCCTGACTGACGGTCGCCCTGTCTCTCCAGTAAAGTTCGCCGGTGTAGACATCCTCCTTTTGTTGCAACTGACTGGGAGGCAGGCCAGTCAGAGCCTGAATAGCCGTCATGCCCAGCGCGTAAATGTCACTGTTGAATCGGGGCTTGCCGCCGCATTGTTCGTTTGGCATGTAGCCCTGGGTGCCAATGCCGACGGTTACGGCTGATTCTTCTCCCGGTTCCGCCATTTGAGACACTTGTTTGACAGCTCCAAAGTCGATTAGCACCAGTTTGCCGTCTGAATTGCGGCGAATCAAGTTGCTGGGTTTGATGTCACGGTGAATCACGCCCTGGCTGTGGACATACTCCAGGATATGCAGAACATCCCGCAGGATGGACATCACCCTTACTTCTGGCATATGCCGTCCCAAGGGCAATTCAACACTCAGCGAATGACCTTCGATGAACTCTTGCACCAAGTAGAACTCGTCTTCTTCTTCAAAGTAGGCCAATAACTGGGGAATCTGGTTGTGTTTGCCCAGCACTTCCAGCACTTCTGCTTCCCGTTGGAACAGGCGGCGGGCCAGGTGCAGGATTTTCAGGTCATTGCTGGATGGACGCAACTGTTTCACCACACAGAGAGGACTGCCAGGGCGCTGGGTATCGGCTGCCACATAGGTCTCGCCAAAGCCGCCGGATCCCAGTACCTTAACAATCCGATAGCGACCGGCCAGGGTTTTGCCAAAGGTTTCCCGTTCCCGTTCCAGCAGCAAATTACGCAGTTCTTCATCAGTTTGCTGACTGAGGATCTCCTGAACAATTGGAGAGGCGGCGTAGTGCTTGATGGTTTGCTTGAGTTGACGTTTGCTCAGATATTCGCGGATTGAGCCGGTAAGCAGATAGGTGCTGCCAGTCAGGACGATCGCCAGCATGGGGATGGCAACGGGAAGGGTGAAGCCTGCATAGGTGAATCCTGCGTAGCAGACACTAGCCCACAGAGTTGCGGCGCCCACTGCCCACAAAAATCGCAGCATGGGACGTTTGGACTGGTTTTGCACTGCACCCCCTACGCAGACCAGGACCAGGACCAGTACTCCTTGCAACCAGGGATGGGCGATCGCTGGCCGCAGGGATTTGTTTTGCAGCAATGTGGCGATCGCGTTGGCCTGCAGTTCCACCCCGGCCATTTTGTGGGGATAGAATAAGCTGCCGGAGAAGGGTGCCGCATGAAAATCTTGAAAGAACTCAGCCGTAGGACCAATCAGAACAATCTTGTCCCGAAACGTGCCCTGTTGCTGATGCATTTGCCAGCTAGTCGGGTCCAGCACTTGCCAGAAGGGGATCTGGGGAAAGGTTTGATCCGGGCCGTAAAAATAAATGTCGGTACCTGGTGTTGGGTAGGGAACCTGAGCCGCCTTTAGGGTTGCTTCAGCAAAAGAGGGGGTTTGCTGGCTGAGTTTGAGAAATTCGGCCGCCACTGGCGGTGGATAGGTGCTGGCAACCAGCAAGGGAAATTGGCTGCCCAGATTCTGGATCTGGCCATTTGCGGCGATGGGATAGTTGATAAATCCGGCGATCGCTGAAGCCGACTGAAAGATGGGGTTGGGCAGAATTAACTGGGTGCGGCTACCTTCCCTGGCATGGTCATCTTCATACAGAGCGGCCAGAACCACCCGTCCTGGATGCTGGGCCAGGGTTTGCCGCAGTTGTTCATCGTCCGAGTCGTTGCTGGAAGCATCCAATACAATATCCAGGGCAACGGCTTTGGCTCCCTCTGCCATCAACCGAGTAATCGCCTGGGCATAGGCTGTCCGTTTCCAGGGAAAGGTTTGCAGCGGTTCCAGGAAGGCATACTTTTGGGGATCGGTGGGGTAAATCCGAGTGCCCTGGGACAGCGAGTCGGCATCCATGGCCAGAATCACCACGTCCTTCGGCGGTTCGACCGGTCCTCTCAACTCAAAAAACAGCCCTTGTAACTGGCGTTCCCAAAACTGGGCCAGGTGGGTTTGTCGGGCCGTTGCGATCGCCGCCACCATGGCCCAGACCCCAACCATGACATGCCCCAACCGCATAAAGCGTCTGATCTGAACCTGGGAAACCTCTGTCTGGGGCGATCGACGGGTTGTGGCGGGAGCAACGAACGTGGCGGTTTGAGGTTCGTTTGATCTTTTGAGCATTGTTCACACGCCGACCACAATGATGGGGATACGCAGAATGATAGACAATTCCCATGGTTCTGGCGTGGTTGGGCCGTTACGCTAGATCCAAACGGGAAACGCGATCGCAGGGAGGTAGTGCACGATTCTGATCCAGGTAAACGAGCGTAGGATTGGTTGACTGTTGGTTGTCTGGGGCTACGCCAAGCCTCCTAACACTGTATAGCAATCTTTCTGGATTGTTAAACAGGAGTCGGGACTGCAATTCCTTTTGGGCAGGGGAGATGTCGCCGGTTGGATGTGACTGCCGGGTGGCTTGATTGAAAAGGATGGGGCTAACGGTAATCCTGATGGTCGGTTTGAGCCCTGACACTGGATCAACCTGGTTGACGAAACCTGCTAACTTTTTGCCCAAATTCCAGTATTTCAGAGTACATTAGGAAGCAGAACAGCTTACGGGAGGGTCTATTCACTAATTTTTACTGGTATGAAAGCAATCGTACAGTAAAAAATAATTCATCATAATTCATCCATTTATCTATTTAAACTTGTCCATTCAAAATCTCTATGGACGACTGCAAGTCAGTCTGAACATAGCTTCTATCGCCTGTAACTATATATCCTTCACTAGAGCAGAAGCGTTGGGCTAAGAGCGTTTTCTCATCGGCCTTCTTGTTCAGGTGAAAGCCCTGACTGGTTAACCATCTCAGGGGAGATTGGTCTGTTATAGACAGATCCTTTGTGTATTCACCTTATTTTCTATTCAAGTCTTTTTTGAAATGCAACAAATACCCAGATTTCTACTGGCAAATCCCAATTCCAATTCCTACGATTCCCGTTCTATGTCTAACTTGATGAGCCGTTTGTCCATTTTTGTAGACGGGAATAATATGTTTTATGCCCAACAGAAGAATGGTTGGTTCTTTGATCCCAAGCGAGTCCTGGAACACTTTACCCATGACCCGGCCGTCGTTTTAATCAATGCTTTCTGGTACACCGGCTTGAAGGATCCGCAGGATCAGCGGGGGTTCCGAGATGCCCTGATTAGTTTGGGATATACGGTTCGAACCAAAATCTTGAAGGAATACTACGACGACAACTCTGGTCGCTACTCCCAAAAAGCCAACCTGGATATTGAAATTGTGGTGGATATGTTCAATACGGTTGAACAGTATGACCGGGTTGTGCTGTTTAGTGGCGATGGGGACTTTGAGCGGGCCATTGAATTGCTGCGTTCCAAAAATACCCACATTACCGTTGTTTCGACGGAAGGCATGATTGCTCGGGAACTGAGGAACGCCACCGATCGCTATATCGATCTCAATGCGATTCGGGAGTCGATTGAAAAAGTCGATTTTTAAGCTGATTTCTGGGTGGTTGTTGCCCTCGCCTTGGGGCGATGGGTCAGTTCGGCATTGGCCTGTGATCGCCCTGGGCGGTTAACTGCTTCCAGAACGAATCGAGTAGCGTCCGTTCCGGCTTTGTCAGGAACCCCAGAAACTCTTTAGGGCCAATTCCATCCAGCGATCGCCTTGCCCCTTTAGAATGGGGATATTGTCACGTCCTCATCCTTAAGAGATGTAACACTAGGGCAAAGTTATGAAAACTCAGTCTGGCTACGACCGCATCATTATCTTCGATACCACCTTGCGCGATGGCGAGCAGTCTCCAGGGGCAGCGCTAAATCTGGATGAGAAGCTAACGATCGCCCGTCAGCTAGCTCGACTAGGAGTGGATGTCATTGAAGCTGGGTTTCCCTATTCCAGCCCTGGCGACTTTGAAGCAGTGCAGCGAATTGCCGAAGTGGTTGGGCGGGAAGGCAGTTCCACCATCTGCGGTCTGGCCCGCGCCAACCAGGCTGATATCAAAGCTGCTGCTGAAGCGTTGAAACCCGCTGCCCATGCGCGTATTCATACCTTTATCGCCACATCGGATATTCACCTCAAGCATAAGCTCAAGAAAACCCGGCAGGAAGTGTTGGAAATTGCGCCGGAGATGGTGGCCTATGCGCGCTCCTTCGTCAACGATGTGGAATTTTCGCCGGAAGATGCGGGGCGATCGGATCCGGAGTTTCTCTACGAAATTCTGGAGCGGGTGATTGATGCGGGCGCCACCACAGTGAATATTCCAGATACGGTGGGCTATCTCACTCCGGCGGAGTTTGGCGACCTGATCCGGGGCATTAAGCAAAATGTCCGCAACATTGACCAGGCCGTTATTTCGGTGCATGGTCACAACGACCTGGGTTTGGCGGTGGCTAACTTTTTGGAAGCGGTCAAAAATGGAGCCCGCCAATTGGAATGCACGATCAACGGCATTGGGGAACGGGCTGGTAACGCCTCTCTGGAAGAGTTGGTGATGGCGCTGCATGTTCGTCGTCAGTATTACAATCCTTTCTTGGGCCGTCCGGTGGACTGTGAAGAACCTCTGACCAACATTGATACTCGCCAGATTTACAAGACTTCTCGCCTGGTTTCTAATTTGACTGGAATGTTGGTGCAGCCCAATAAGGCGATTGTGGGGGCCAATGCCTTTGCCCACGAGTCAGGTATTCACCAGGATGGAGTGCTGAAAAATCGCCTCACTTACGAGATCATGGATGCCCAGTTGATCGGTCTGGCCGACAACCAGATTGTGCTGGGCAAGTTGTCGGGCCGCAATGCCTTTCGGACTCGCTTGCGGGAACTGGGCTTTGATCTGTCCGAGCAAGAACTGAACAAAGCCTTTGTTCGGTTTAAGGAACTGGCGGATAAGAAGCGGGAAATCACGGATTGGGATCTGGAGTCCATTGTTAATGATGAGATCCAGCAAACCCCTGAGCTGTTCCATTTGGAGCTGGTTCAGGTTACCTGTGGCGACCATGCCCGACCCACAGCGACGGTGACGATTCGCACACCCGATGGTCAGGAACTGATGGATGCGGCGATCGGCACGGGGCCAGTGGATGCAATCTACAAGGCTATTAACCGGGTGGTGAATGTGCCCAACCAGTTGATCGAGTTTTCGGTCCAGTCAGTAACAGCTGGTATTGATGCGATTGGGGAAGTGACAATTCGGCTGCGCCAGGGCGATCGCATCTTCTCGGGGCATGCTGCCAATACGGACATCATCGTGGCTTCGGCCCAGGCTTATGTCAATGCGCTGAATCGGCTGTATGCCGCGATGCAAGCTGAGGAAAGAGCCGATGAACAGGTTGCCTCAGCCCTGCCAACGGTGTAACCCTGTCCTTTGCATCTGAGTCGCTTCTCCCACGGATGATGACCCTTTAGGGTTTGCCGCTCCGGTTTTTAGAGACCGGGGTGGCCCCGGTCTGAGTTAGCGGGGGGAACGATCGATGCGATACAGCCAAACCATCAGGGCCACCAGTCCAACCTGGAGGGCCAGACTGGGTAGGGTTTCAGTGGGTGTTTGACCCGCCAGTAAGCGGGTCAGAAAAATCACAGCTCCAATTAGGCCGGATACCCCAAAGGCTACATAGATGAAGTGACGCAGTCCTCGATAGGGGGCTTTGATTTCAGCTCGCAAGCGGGCATATTGCTCAGGCGATAGGGATCCCCTGGCAGGGTGATTGTTCGACGGTTGGGGCATAGGACATTGTTGAAACGGTCTCTTGCCCATCCTGACACAGAGACTGTCCCTTCCAACCGGGTCCAGGCGGGAATATAAATC
>CAZBTL010000099.1:0-15011 GCA_964494755.1 uncultured bacterium
TGCCTGTCCATCTGCAATTACCCCGGTCACCCCATTAATCCAAAATCCAGTACGGAGGTTGGTAAGTGTATCGTTGGATACACGGGTATGTACTTAGCTTTTATGCAGCCACCTCCTAAGAAATTGCTGGATCAGGTGCGAGATGTCATTCGTCTCAAGCACTACGCCTACCGCACTGAAGAAACCTACGTGCAGTGGATTCGCCGCTATATCCTGTTTCACAATAAGCGCCATCCCAAAGAGATGGGCAAAGCTGAAATCGAAGCATTTCTCACCTATCTAGCCGTCGAGGGTCAGGTCTCCGCTTCGACACAAAATCAAGACCTCAGTGCTCTGCTGTTTCTCTATCGGGAAGTGCTCAATCTTGACATAGCAGGCATCGAGGCCGTTCGAGCGAAACGACCTCAGTATGTGCCAACCGTGTTGACTAAAGAAGAAGCGATCGCCGTGATCCAACAGTGTGACGGTATTTATCAACTGGTCGTGAAGCTACTTGACGGGAGCGGTCTTCGCTTGATCGAAGGGTTGCGCTTGCGAGTGCATGAAAGTGGAGTACAAAAAGCGGTTAAACAAGCAGCAAGGGCTGTAAGGTTCACTAAACGGATTGGCTGTCACACTTTCCGACTTTGATCTACTGAGTATGACTTGACTCTCATGGCTACAGGACTTGTAACATTCGGTGAATCTAGCTCACAGTCAGGTTTGAGCAATTGCACAATCATAGGTGTAGCCAGCCGCCCTACAGGAAACCTGAGTCATCTGGGATGTCAATCCCTTGTTTTGTTGGCTGGCTGCACGGACTCCCTGATTCCCCTTAGAAGCCAGATGAAAGCAACTGCCTGTTTAGTTGCAGGGGGCTGTCATTGCTCCAACCGACGGTTCACCCTCCGCCGTCGGGACTTGATGATGAGCTTAGTGGGATTGGCGATCGCGGCTTGCCAGTCTGCTGAAGAGTCCCTCTCTTCTGGTCAACCAGTAACGGAGAAACCAATCACCATGAAACTGGAAAGTTCTGCATTTTCTGCTAATCAATCCATTCCGGCAAAATATACCTGTGATGGTTCAGATGTGTCGCCGCCCCTCCACTGGCAGTCTCCTCCGGCGGGAACCCAAAGCTTGGTGCTGATTTGCGATGACCCGGATGCTCCAAGGGGAACCTGGGTTCATTGGGTGTTGTACGATCTGCCGCCTGACCTGCGACGACTTTCGGAAGGAGTGCCACCCCAACCAACATTGTCCGGTGGTGGGATTCATGGCATTAATGATTTCCGCAAATTAGGATACGGTGGCCCCTGTCCTCCCAGCGGCACCCACCGTTACTTTTTCAAGCTTTATGCGTTGGATACCCAGTTGAACCTGCAACCGGGAGCCACCAAGACCCAGGTCGAAACAGCCATGCAGGGTCACATCCTATCCAGTTCGGAGCTAATGGGGCGCTATGCCCGATCGCGATGATGGTTTCAGGAGATTTGCAGGCGCAAACCTACCAACATCGGTTTGTCTGCTGGGGCGGCGAAGCATTTGGGCAATGATTTTTCGGTTCGCGCAGAGATTGATAACCCAATGCTTCGCCCGTGGTGATCCACCTTCTTTTGTAGCAATAGGCGATTTGCGATAGCCTAAGCTGCTAGCAAATGCGGTAATTCTTCAGCTCCCAGGTTGGGATTCATCACCTGACCATCCTTAAACCAGATAATCCGGCGGGTTTGACGGGCCACATCTGCTTCGTGGGTCACCATAACGACGGTCATGCCGCTGGCATTGAGTTCACCAAAAATGGTCAGAATTTCAACCGTGGTGTGGGAGTCGAGGGCTCCGGTTGGTTCGTCCGCCAGCAGTAGCACTGGTCGACCCACGATCGCCCGGGCAATGGCAACGCGCTGTTGCTGACCACCAGACAATTGGGAGGGTTTGTTGTTGAGACGATTGGCCAACCCTACTCGCGTTAAGGCTTCCACCGCCCGCTCCCGTCGTTGCCGTTCTGGCACATTAGCATACACCAGTGGCAACATGACATTTTCGATGGCTGTCAACTGGGGCAACAGATGGAACTGCTGGAATACAAACCCTAATTTGCGGTTGCGGATGTGCGCTAATTCTGTGTCATTTAACTGGGACACATCGACCCCGTCCAGGTAGTAACGCCCGGAGGTGGGCCGGTCTAGACAGCCAATAATATTCATCATGGTGGACTTGCCTGAACCGGAGGCGCCCATGATGGCGCAATACTCTCCCTGGTTCACCAGCAGATTGACCCCGGAAAGCGCTTTTACTTCTGTCTCACCAGAGCCATAAATTTTGAACACGTCTTCCAGACGAACAATTACACTACCGGTCATAATCTCAAGGGATAAATGATGAATTAGGAAAAAATGGTTCCCAATCATCCGCTGCTAGTAAATTTAAACACCTACAGATAACCCTGATACGATTGGGTGTATTTGGGTTATGCTGCTGCAATGATCGTCTTTGATGTTTGCTGTCCTCACTCTTCGACCGTTGCCAGTAATCTCTCTCGAACCTCTTCAGGAAGGTCCAAAGCTACAAATCGACTCTGCGGATAAAGCTAATCCTCACCGGATTCATCAATAACTCGCAAACACCCAACTTCTGCTGCCTTTAAATCTGGTAAGACTCGATAAATTTTCCAAACCTCCAGATCTCCATTTTCTTCGGCAGCAATACAGATTGCAAAGTCACTCCCCATATTTTATTGGATGTCAACACCCCCCATCTCCGATCCTCCCTGCTTTCCCCACTACCGACACTTCGCATCTACACCTGACACCTGATACCTGGCACCTGACACCCGGCACCTGACACCTAGCACCCCACACCTGGCACCCCTCACGCACTTCTTAAGGCAACGATGGGATCAAGCTTGGCAGCCTGACGGGCTGGAACTACACCGAAAAATAGACCAATGCCGCCTGACACGGCTGTAGCTAAAAGAATGGCAGAGGGTGCGATCGCGGCCTTGAGCGGCGTCACTGCACCCACCACCAGGATGGCACCTACCCCCACTCCGGTGCCAATTAGACCACCGACGGCAGAGAGGATGACGGCTTCAATCATGAACTGGATCAAAATGTCTCGCTGGGAAGCGCCGATCGCCTTGCGCAGGCCAATTTCCTGAGTACGTTCAGTGACCGACACCAGCATAATGTTCATGATGCCAATGCCACCGACCAGCAGGGAAATACCGGCGATCGCGGCCAGCATGGCGGTTAAGCCGCCCGTAATCGTGCCGACAATTTGCAACACATCCTTCTGACTCTGGACCGTAAAGTCATCCTTGTCGGTGATTTTATGTCGCAGCCGCAGTAGGTTGGCCACCTGGAAGGTTGCAGCCGGGACGCTGTCCTGGTCTTTGGCCGTAATCGAAATAAAGGTCAGATCCAGACCGTAGGGTGAGGTGCGGCCGGTTAACCGATTGGCCAGGGTTGTAATGGGCACATAGACCGCATCGTCCTGGTTACTGCCCAAGAAAGAGCCCTTCTCCTGCAAAACCCCAATTACCCGGAAGGTGACATTTTTAATCCGAATTTCTTCGCCAATCGGATCGCGATTGCCAAAGAAGCGGTTTGCCAGGTCGGAACCCAAGGCTGCCACCTGGCTGTTGCTCTCCACATCCCGGTCGGAAATAAACCGTCCCTTCGCCATGTCAAAACTGCGCACCGACAGAAACGACGGGGTCGTTCCCACCACTAAAGAGTTCGAGTTCAGGTTGCGGTAGACAATGGGAAATTGGCTTTGGCGCTGGGGGGCTACTTCCAGGACCGAAGGCACCTGGGTCGCGATCGCTTTGGCATCTTCCAACACCAGCGTCTTGGGAATATCAAAGGTGCGGTTGCGCGTATCCCGATTACCCGGCGAAACAAACAAAACATTGGGGCCCAAGGATTCAAACTGTTCCGAGGCCAGCCGCTGCGCCCCCTGGCCCACACCCACCATGGCGATCACCGAGGCGTTGCCAATGATAATTCCCAGCATGGTCAGAGCGCTGCGCAACTTATTGGCCGTCAGCGTCTTGACTGCCATCTTGCCACTTTCTAACAGATCCATTCCTTTCTCCTGAGCAGAAATTGCTGCAAGTTTCACGACAGTTTGACCTGACTCAATCGCGAAAGTGCTTCATTGTTAGGCTGCCGATTGAGTCCCTGTGACTGATCCCAGTGAAAAATGCTGTAGGAGCGGCACTGCCCGTCTCCCTGGTCTGACTAACTACTTCTGGCCCATTCCTTTAATAATGGCTTCCAGGTTCTTGCCTTCCGGCAGTTCCACAAAGACCGGTTCTCCATCCTTCAAGCCTTCCAACACCTGGGTTTGGTTACCAATGGTGGGACCAATGGTAACGGTTTGGAACCGCGGTTGGTTATTGCGACCGGGTACCAGGACTCCGGTCTGGCCCTTATTGGTGACGATCGCCACCGTTGGCACCATCAAAGCCTGATTCATCCGTTTACCCAGGAAGGTCAAGTCCACATTCATACCGGAACGCAGCTTTTCCTTGCCGGAAACGATGCTGACCCGCACCTGGAAGGAGGTCACATTCTGTTCCACCACTGCTTCCGGCGCAATTAGGCGTACCTTACCCTTGAACACCTGATCTGGGTAGGCATCGGCCCGAATTTCTACTTCCTGTCCTAACTTGATCTGACCAATGTCCACTTCCGGCACTTTGGCTAAAATTTCCAGGCCATTGGCCAGGGCCACAATCGAGGTAGACGTGGCAGATGAGGTGGAAGAGGCGGAGGTGGTTGGGGTGACAAAGGCCCCTTCCGTGGCATATTTCTGGGTAATAATTCCGGCAAAGGGAGCCCGAATCAACGTATTGTCCAATTGGGTCTGCACTGCTCTGAGGCGACCCTGAGCTGCAGCTACCTGGGCCTTGGCCTGGGCGATTTCCTGAACCCGTGGTCCATTCTGCTGTTGCTTCAATTGCTGCAAGGTATTGTCCAACCCGGCTTTTGCCTGATCCAGATTGGCCTGGGCATTGCGCTCTTCATTCAGCACCTCATCCAGGCGATCGCGACTAATTGCCCCATCCACCGCCAGCATCTGGTTCCGCTGCACCCGTTCCCTGGCCAGATTAAGTCGGGTCTGAGCTTCAACCACCCGGGCCTGGGCCTGCTTGACACTTGCTGCAGCCTGGGCAATGCTTTCTGGTCGAGTACCAGCCTGCAATAGGGCCAGGTTTGCTTCCGCTTGCCGCAGACCGGCCAGAGCCTGGTCATACTCTGCTTGCAACTCTTCGTTTTCCATACGGGCAATGATCTGCCCAGCCTGGACGCGATCGCCCTGCTCCACCAGCAGTTCCATCAACCGACCCGCCGTCTTGGGACTGAGATTCACCGTCTGAACTGGCACCACGGTTCCATTAGCCGCAATCCGCAGGGTGATATCTTGCAATTGAACCGGCACTGTCAGGTCTCGCCAATCCTGTTTGGGCGCATTGCCCCGCATGACAAAGATCGTCGTTGCTGAAAGACTCACCAGCCCAGCAGCCGTCAGCCCAATCAACCAGGGAGCTGGTTTGCGTGAGACTTTGTCAATCAGAGGAAGTTGCATAGCGATTAGGCTCTCTAGAAATGTGAAGGACTTTCAATCAAGGAGTTGACTGATCTGCTGGTGGTTGCGCCAGCGCAGTTCGTTGTTGCTCCCAGCGGTCAAATATCAACGGCAATTCCTGCTCACAGAAGGCGTGCATGTCGTGCATTTCCTGTAATCGCTGGCGCAAATGATCGGGTTCCCCCTGTAACAACCTCAACCCCTGTTCCGCCAATTCGCGAAAAGCTCGGATCTGGGCCAGGCGTTGCTTCATTAGGTCAGACCAAATATTGGACTTCATGCGGAAATAATCCCGTCGCTGTCCTGGCAGGCTAATGCGTTCAATCAAACCAATCTGGACCAACAAACGAGTCATCGTACTGATCGATCCCTTGCTGGCATGCAAGACCTCTGCCAGTTCGCCAGGTGACTGGTGCGGGGGGTTCGAAATCAGTAGCCAGCCAAAAATGCGGCCAGCCATCCGAGGCAACCCATCCGCCTCAAACAGCAACCCAACCTGCTCCACAAAGGACTCCTGATCGGAAGTTGGAGTAGGATTAAACTCCAGCCCCTCCTGGCAAGGTCGTTCGGGTTCGCCAACTAGCGGATTCGATTGGCCCCGTCCCACTTGATCGTTAATTTCCGTAACAAATTTCATAGCTCCATCTTAACATTTCTTTGTTCAGTGATTACTGAACCTACTAAACCTAGTATAGAAAAACCTGAGGAATTGGACTTACAAAACTTAATACGTCGGATAGGGCTGGTCAAACTTTCTAGCCGGTCATCTGGTCGCTTTTGGGTATGATTGGTCTATTCACGATCGCGATAACTCCCGATAAAGGAGGTGATCCGGTTATTTCCATTGCAGGAAGGTGCATGCTTTTGAGCATTGCCTTGTGAGTGGGCCGGTTAGTTGCTTGTTGTGAACAAAAAGCAGGAGTGAGATGGATAGACGATTGATCAGGGATGTTTGTTCTGTAAAAATTACTCAAAACATTCGGATTACCCCATCCATTCCTTGCATTCAGTAAAATAAGCTGACTGGTGCAGATACGCATTTAAGCCTATGAGTCCCTTGCCCGAACGGTCCCCTAAAACATCCAAGCTGTCCCCATCGGAGCCAGTCAATGCCGAGGTTGCGGCCTCTACTGAACATGACCAGACAAGTCCAGCAGTGAAGGCTGAACCAGAGTCTGAGCTTGAATCAGTAGCCACGCCGCCGACTTTGCATCGCCCGGTTATGCGGCCTGTGCGACCCCAGCCGCCGTCGCCACCTGTGGTGCAATCTCCTGCTGTTGCGCCATCCCCTGTTCTGCCTAAGCCGGAAGTTGTTGCCAAGGCTGGTGAATCGGCGCCGACTGTTGAGGTTGCCGATCAAGGTGTTTCTCGCCAGCGGCCGATTCCGCCCCCCAGCGAACCGAAGCAGTTTCGGGCCATTGGCCTGCTACGAGGTCGCTATGTAGCCTCCGAAGAAAAATTTACCTGTGGCGAAATGATTGCACCGGATGGGACTGTAATTGAAGCAGTGCTGCTGGGGCGGGTGATGAGTTTGGTCCGAAATCATCTGGATCTGGAAAAAGATCATCTTTGGGTCGTCTATCCTCGAACCCGTGACAAGGAAACAGTTGGGTTGCATGTTCAAATTGTTGGCGTGTGGGAACCGGAAACCCTTAGCCAGCCAGAGGATGAGGCTGATTTGAATGATGCTGCTCCTGACTCCAAGGCAGAGGCAGCGGCGATAGACCTGTCACCAGGCTACGAAGATGACTACTTTTCAATTCGGGGTGAGGTGGTGGCCGTTTGCCAGGAGCCAGAAGGGGTCATTGTTAAAATTCAACAGACCGCCCGTAAGTCAACTGATCGCCCTAAGGCCTTTAAGCTGTTTCTAGCTGGCTCCCTACCATCCAATAAATTCCCTGGCTATTTTTGGGATTTCCAGGTGAAGCGCCAGGGCACTTCGCTGGTCATTACCGAAAGTCAGTGCATTGGCCTGTTGCCGCCAAGGAAGAAACAACCCGGTGAAGAACGCGGCAAGCGTCCGACGATCAAGCGGGGTGGCTACTCTGCACGGGGTCAGGGAGACCGATCGCCTCGTCCTACTCCTGCTGGCGTTGGTCGTCCAGAACCTCCCCAGCGGCCAACGAAGCGGGCAGATCGGGTCAGTACGGGATCGGATGACAAATAAGGGACTGGTGAACAAAGCCTAATCCATTTCTATTTGGCTACCCCACACATCCTGGGGTAGGAAGGTGCGATCGCTGGCAATGGCAGCTACCGGTTCACTCAGGTAAAACTGACCGGCTTCAATCCACTGTTTTAGTGCGATCGCCACCTGATGCGAAAAGTAAATGCTGGCTAGGGGAGCGGTTCGCACGGATTTGCCGTCGATTAGAATCCGGCCTGACTTGAGTTGGGCATAGCTGACTAGACCAAAGGTGGGCCGGACCCGTCGGGGAATGGAAAAATCCACCACTGGCGCAACCAAATCGGTATCCTGCACCGCACAGTGCTGGATCACTTCTTCCTGCAGGACGGGCAGGGGAATTCCCACCCCCAACATCAGCGAGGGACCGTAATTCTTGAAATGACAGCCCCGCACCCATTTGGCGTCCATTTGTTTGGCGTCGCCAATCAGGGCCAGTGTGGCGGCGGGACCAATGGGAGTACGGTTGGGCAGCCGCTTTTGTAGGGGAAAGTGCTGGGTGCCTTCCCAGGCCACATAACCAATGCCTCCACCCAGAAAAATCCGAGTGCCAATGCCAATCAGTTGCAGGTCCGGATCGTTAAACAGAGGAGCAATGGCGCCAGGATTGGAATAAACGGCGTTGCCTAAACAAGGCTGTAACGGTCCCAGGTAGGTGCTGAGCGGGCGATCGCCCCCATTAACCCCCACAATGAAGTTTTGATAAAGATTGCGGGGGTTGAACAAATAGAACTGATTAATCGTGTCCTTGGTGATGGTGGTTTCGAAGCTGGCTCGGGGATAGCAGTCCGTTGCCTGTCCAATTGCCCGCAGATGCACCGGCTTACCAGCAATCAGATCTTCAATGACATCGCCGCCGCCCCGCTCGTAGGCTTCTTCTCCTTCAACCGCATCGCCAACCTGGGTCGCCCCCAGATACAGATCAACGGCCCCAAACCCAGAGTACGCCGGTACACCATCTAACCAACATTGGCGAATCTTGATGGGAGGATCGGTCTGGCCCAGGTTGAGGATAGCGCCGGAGGACTCCATTGGCTCAAAGGTGCCGGTGGTTATCACATCAACCTGTTTGGCGGCCTGTGTCACGCCAATTTCAGTCACCTTTGCTTTCAGTTCTTCCACCGTCCAAACCACAACGGTTTGACGACTAATTTTGTCATTGATTTCTGCGATCGTCCGCATGGAGTTTTATTCGTCTGAGACACAGCCTCAGGATAGCTCTGATGGGCAGTGCCGATTAACTGACGCTTTCACCAGCGGTTGTCTTTCCATGACGTTGCTGTTCTAAATAGGCAAATACGCTCTTATCACCGATGTCGGGTGGGATCGGTTGAATCGCTTTACGGACTGCAAACAGGAGAAACAGGATAGCCCAGCCAATCAGAAGGGGTTGCTCAACCGATAGGGGTAACCAGCCCAACAAATGCCCTATCAACAGGAAGGGAATCAGGGGCGTCAGTAATTTTGTTTCTAGGCGATTAAAGCAAAAGGCTTCTTTGAAGAAAATGCCGGTCAGGGCGGCAAACATGAACCCGATGCCGAGAATAGTCCAGGGATGATGATAAACCGTCAGGGCAAAGGGCTCTGGGCTGAAGTGGGCGATCGCCAATGAGGCCAGCAGTCCAATCAGCCAAAAAACCTGCAACAGTCGGTGCAATGGTTCCATATAAATATGAATCGTCAGCAGACTAACGCCCAGGGCCAAACAAAATAGACTGTACAGTCCGCTGACCAGACTCAGGCCCCAAGGGGCGGAACCCTGCCATAGCAGAACACCAATGGCGGCCGCAAAGCAGAGGGCTGCCACCATCAGACCGGCCCGATAGATCACCACGCCCCGGCGATCTGCCGGTGTGATACTAAATTCACCAAATTGTCCCTGATAAACGACGGCTTCTTCTTTCATGCGGCATCCTTAACTCTTACCTGCACCGTATGTCCCCAGTCTAAGCCAAGTTTCTGCTGAGCATTGCCTCCGTTGACAGCAATTTCAACCCAGCCATGACTACCCACCAGGGCCACTAGGTCACCCACCGTGGAGTCGCTGTAAGTCCGTTGTCCAGCCAGAACCTGGTTGTCGAACTGCACCATCCAGGACTGCCCCTGGACAGCGCTTGCCGGAATAGACGTAACCAGGTTGCCAAAGTGATCGATAGCCTGAATACATCCGGTTATCACTCGCTCATGGGCTACGAATTGATCCGTTGGAGCCGGTATGGGTAACCGCACCAGATTATCTGCCGAAAGGGTTGGGCCCAGGTCTAATAGGGGCACGCCACTGGCCAGGTGCGCCCCTACTGGGGCGAAAATGTCTCGTCCATGGAAGGTGGCACTGGGTTGGCTGGTGCGCCAGTAATTGGAATTGGCCAGTTCGACTGCCTGCAATACCGACACCTGACTTAAAACTCCGCAGAATAGACCATTGTCCGGCCCCACGAGAAAACCGGCTGGCTGCTGAGGATCGGCGCCAAAGGCCAGGGCGATCGCCCGTCGCCGACTGCCCACACCCGGATCCACCACTGCCACATGCACCGTCCCAACTGGAAAGTAGGCATAGGCTGACATCAGCGCAAAGCGGGCTGCCCACAGATTTTGGGGGGGAATCTGGTGGGTCAGGTCGATCACCGTCAGGTCTGGATTGATTTGGGCGATCGCCCCCTTCATGATCCCGACATAGGGATCAGTCAGCCCAAAATCGCTGAGGAGTGTCACCATGCCGTTTCCCATACACTGATGGTAAAGGGATAGATAAGATTAGTATCTAAAGTTACTATTTTTAATGGCTGTGATATTCTGAAGTTAGTGCATACCACAAGTAACCAGGAATAAATGTTTGCCATGGACAGAAACCACCGAAAAAACGCCGCTGAAGTTGCTCAAGTTCACCGTCTTAACCTGCAAAAGAATCTCCAGCGTCGGCTCGATGCTGCAAAAGCTAAGGGAGATGAAAGATTGGTGCGGATGCTGGAAGCAGAAGCTAGCTATCTAGGCTAAGTCCTGAGCTAAAGTCTGATTGGTTTGCCTATATCTGGGGATCAGCTTTTCAGCCCCAGGTCGCAAGCGATAGCCTCGTCCGGCGAATAGGAGGGCGCTAATGTTGTCCGCTTCGGGAAGGGATCGACATTAGCGCTTTTATATGACCATAGTTTAGGACATTCGCTTCAGTCGAGAAGGCGTTTTGGGGTTGTGTCCTGCTACAACCCAACTGGAACCCCGAAACTGGGACTTTCACAAAATCTGGGATAGAAAACGGCGAGTCCGTTCTTCTTGAGGGTGCTGGAAAAAGTCGGTCGGGGCTGCTTCTTCCACCAGAGTGCCCTGATCCATCAGGACGATCCGATCCGCAACTTCTCGGGCAAACCCCACTTCATGGGTGACCACCACCATGGTCATGCCGGATTGGGCTAGCGATCGCATCACATCCAGAACTTCGCGCACCATTTCCGGATCAAGGGCAGAGGTCGGTTCGTCAAACAACATGACTTTGGGTTGCATGGCCAACGCCCGGGCGATCGCCACCCGTTGTTGCTGTCCTCCGGATAACTGTCCCGGATATTTGTGGGCTTGCTCCAGAATGCCAACCCGCTCCAGCAATTGAGTTGCTACCGCCTGAGCCTGGGCCTTTGTCCACTGACGCACCCAGAGCGGCGCCAGGGTGACATTTTGTAATACGGTCAAATGGGGAAACAGATTGAACTGCTGAAACACCATCCCCACTTCCTTGCGAATTGCCTCAATATGGCCCATGTCATGGGTCAACTCAATCCCATCGATGCTGATTTGCCCTTGTTGGTATTCCTCCAGCGCATTAAAGGTCCGGATAAAGGTGGATTTACCAGAACCAGACGGCCCCATAATGACGACGACCTCGCCTGGCCAAACAGTCAGGCTGACGCCCCTTAAAACATGAAACTTGCCGTACCACTTATGTACATCCCTGGCAATGATCATTGCCTGTTTGGACATAGAAGACCTTCCAATGTGATGAGTGACCAGACCAAAAGCCTACAGTGACGTTGGGACGAAGACAGCCAAATAGGCAAATTTAATACGGAATCCGAATACTTTACATCCTGACAAGGATCTGATTTAGGGAATAGTCTCTACACCAACCGGAGATTGGAGTCTATTACGGCACACCTCCATAAGCTAAAGAAAGCTAAAGATTTTCTTAGTTATCTCAGATCTTGCACCATTCTCAAGAAGATGTATTTCCAGCATTTCTGACGATATCCTTGCCCCGCCCTGAACTAAAAGTTCGGGCTAATAGAGGCAAGTCCACTGAAGTAGACTGGAAAACCCAAGTTGTGGATCGTCAGTCCGTTTAAACGGACTTCGTTCTGTTAGCCCGCAATTCATTGCAGGGCGGGTTGTTGCCAGAGGTGCAAGATCTCAGTTATAGCGATCCGATCAGGATTGTGAAAGGTTTCCGCAGGAAATCCTTCTCACAAAGCCCTTTCACCATCCAGGCATTCACAAATCAAATAGGATTGCTATATGTTTAGAATGCATTTACAGTTACAATTTTAAATTAAACTTAAAGCTTTTCCGGAGAAAACGGTCTGACGGTGCTATCATTCTGATTTTCGCAAATGAAAGTTGATGATTTAAGTCGGTGAATCCAAAAGGGACTAAATCTAGGGACTAAATCTTTAGAGTCGCCGTCAGTGCTTATCTCCGTTGGTTGTACTTGATGGCTGTGGACTAAATACTAGCTTGAGGGATTTAGTCGTTACACAGAGGTCAGGTTATAACGGTGGAAAGCCCTCAATATCCTTTGTTGCCATGCTCTTAAGAGGGCCATTGTTGATTTTCCATGAATGCTTTTCAGGTAAAAAATACCCACTATTCGCTGACCACCCCGCTATATTACGTTAATGATTTGCCCCATGTTGGCAGCGCTTACACCACCATTGCAGCTGATGTGATTGCCCGCTATCAGCGGATGCAGGGCAAGTCGGTTCTGTTTATCACTGGCTCCGACGAGCATGGGCAAAAAATTCAACGGACAGCGGAAGCACTGGAACGGACTCCCCAGGAACATTGTGATCAGGTTGTTGCTGGGTTTCAAGCGTTGTGGCAGTTGCTAGGCATTCACTATGATCGGTTCATCCGAACCACCGATCCCCGCCATGCCAGTATTGTCCAGGAGTTTTTTCAGCGGGTTTGGGATAACGGCGATATCTATCTAAGCCAGCAACAAGGCTGGTATTGCGTTTCCTGCGAAGAATTTAAGGAACCACGGGATTTGCTCGAGGAGCATTACTGCCCCATCCATACCAACCGGCAAGCGGAATGGCGGGATGAGGAAAACTACTTCTTTCGCCTGTCTCGCTATCAAGAGCAGTTGGAAGATCTATATCAAAAACGGCCTAACTTTATCCAGCCAGAGATTCGCCGTAATGAGGTGATGAGTTTTGTCAGCCAGGGGTTGCAGGACTTTTCCATTTCCCGTATCAACCTGGATTGGGGCTTTCCGGTGCCGGCGGATCCCAGCCACACCCTATATGTCTGGTTTGATGCCCTGTTGGGGTACGTAACCGCCCTGCTGGAACCCGATCAAGCACCCACGCTGGAAAATGCTCTGGCGAAGTGGTGGCCGATTAACCTGCATTTGATTGGCAAGGATATTCTGCGGTTTCATGCAGTCTATTGGCCAGCCATGCTCCTCTCAGCGGGGTTGCCTGTTCCCGATCAGGTATTTGGTCATGGGTTTCTGACCAAAGATGGTCAGAAAATGGGCAAGACCCTGGGCAATGTGCTGGATCCATTTGACCTGGTCAAGCGCTACGGTTCTGATGCAGTTCGCTATTATTTTTTGAAAGAAATCGAATTTGGTCGGGATGGTGACTTTAGCGAAACTCGCTTTGTCAATATTTTGAATGCTGACCTGGCTAACGATTTGGGCAATTTGTTGAACCGCACCTTGAAAATGGTGCATAAGTATTGTGGTTCCAGTATCCCTGCCCCTGCAAAGACCAATCTGCTCTCTACCAATCCTCTGCAAGATTTGGGTCAGCAGTTGGGCGATCGGGTGGCCGCAGCCTATCAGAGCCTTGCGTTCAGTGAAGCCTGCGAAGCTGCTTTGTCTCTGGCTAGAATGGGGAATCGTTACATTGATGAACAAGCTCCCTGGACTCGCTACAAACAAGGTCAACAACAAGAAGTTGAAGAAATTCTGTATACAGTCCTGGAATCGGTCAGGCTGGCAGCCTATCTCCTATCACCCATTACCCCACAGATCAGCTCTGCCATATATCGTCAATTAGGTTTTTCTATTGATTTTAATGAACAGTCTTCTATTTACCTTTTAGCCCCCTTTCCCGAACACTCCCGCTGGGGGTTTCTTCCATTTGAACAGCAATTGGGAGAACCTCAACCGGTTTTTCAGCGGCTGGAGTTGCCGAACTCCGATCGCCTGTAGAAAGTCTTTAACATCGTGCAGGTTCCCAGGGAAACTCAGTAAGATGATGAATATAAAAAATGAGGAATAAAATGCATGCTAACTAAAAATAGCAATAACAGTCATAGTGAGAGTCCGTTTGAGCATGAACCTGGTTTGACGCCGGAGCAGGTGCTGGAAAATCGGGGCCGGGTAGCCATCTTTATTGATGGTTCAAACCTGTTTTACGCCGCTTTGCAACTGGGCATTGAAATTGATTACACCAAGTTATTGTGTCGCCTGACGGCTGGCTCTCGTTTATTACGGGCTTTTTTCTACACGGGGGTCGATCGCAGCAACGAAAAACAACAGGGGTTCCTGCTGTGGATGAGGCGCAATGGCTACCGGGTGATTTCTAAAGACTTGGTGCAATTGCCGGACGGCTCCAAGAAAGCCAACCTGGATGTCGAAATTGCGGTTGACCTAATGTCGTTGGTGGGTTCCTACGATACGGCTGTTTTGGTTAGTGGGGATGGAGACCTGGCCTATGCGGTTAATGCCGTCAGCTATCGGGGTGTCCGAATCGAAGTCGTCAGTTTGCGATCCATGACCAGCGACAGTTTGATTAACGTCTCCGATCGCTATATCGATTTGGACACTATCAAAGAAGACATCATGAAAACTCCTCGCAGCTATACCTATCGTCCCCTTTCCAGTGTCGGTTTAATTGACGAGCCGGAGCACGAATAGACAACCATTTGGTCAGTCGAATCTGCTGGCACACAGGTGCGAGGCAGGCCGACATGCTTTCGTTAGAATAGCTAGTGTTCTGTCAAACCCTAATTTTAAGGTGAACCCATTGGCTCGTAGTCG
>CAZBTL010000100.1:0-14974 GCA_964494755.1 uncultured bacterium
GGCGGCATTCTCATTTCCAAGGGAACCACCTGTTCCGAAACCATAAAGCTCTTCAAGTTTGCTTTTAACAAGGCTTTCTGACTATCAGTCAAATTGGCAATCTTTAACACATCTTCCACCTTGTTAAACGGCCCATTGTTGATAATTAACTGGGCAAGGTTGGGATAGAAACCCGGGCAGTCGGTAAAAGCTGCAATGTTGGCATTGTTCAGATCTAGCTTGGGATCTGTAACCTTGCACAGCGGCACATCCGATGTCTGGGAGGACACGGCCATCACAGAAGATGCCCAACCAAAGTTAGTCCAGGCGATCGCAATAATCACAACCAAACAGAGGGTTAACCAGCGAATCAGTCGCGACATAGTTATCCTTCCTTTGTTAATTGAATTAGAAACTCGAACAATTATCTCAGCTCACAGTCCAGCATCGATCACAGCTCTAAGGCAGGTGTGAGATTGAAAAGTAGTTGTGATAGGCTTTACATTTTGAAACCCTCGCCTGATCCAGATCAGATCTCTATCTCTAGATCATTCAATGGAAAATTGGCACTCAGGTTAATAATTGATGCTGAATGTGAAGGACGTGAGGTGATCAACGATTCAAAGCAACCTCTATTAATCTACAAAACCTCTTTTAATAAATACCATTGAGTACAAAAAACGTTAAAGATGGGTTGGATTCAGTCAATCTCCTATAAACCCACCAGCCTCCCTTTGGAATGCTACTGACTAACCAGTCGGCGATCTCGATGCATCGTGCCAATCAATTTATTGGTTCAGGCGGACAGCGATCGCGGTTAACCTGGTATGGCAATCCTGAATGACTTGTGAACGACTGGATGGTGAAAGGGCTTTGTGAGAAGGATTTCCTGCGGAAACCTTTCACAATCCTGCTCGGACCGTTATAGCCACCATCAAAGGGACCATTTCTCAGCCACAATGGCATGGTTAGCTGAAAATTAAGTAAAGCAGCGGTTTTGCCCCGTTGCTAATTCACATTTGCTTGTAACCAGTTTCCCGTGCTTGATACAGGAGTTTCCATGTTTCAAAAAATCTTAGTCGCCCTGGATCGGTCCCCAAGTAGCCTGGACGTCTTCCAAAAAACGCTGGAACTCGCAAAAGCCTGCTCAGCTCAATTGATGCTATTGCACGCACTGTCAGCGGAGGAAGAGAACAGTCCACTACCGATTCCAACTGGAGCCGAACAAATTTACTGGGCTCCTGGGAGTGAGCTTAACTTGGAACTCTGGCAACAACAGTGGAAGAACTACCAAACTGAATGTCTCCAGACCTTACAGACCTATGCAGCCAAAGCCAATCAACAAGGAGTGGTCACCGAATTTCGCCAAATTTCCGACAGCGCGGGTCGAGCTATTTGCCGCATGGCCCAAAGTTGGGCAGCTGACCTGATTGTAGTTGGCAACCGGGGTCGCTTTGGGCTTAAGGAAGCTTTCCTGGGAAGTGTCAGTAACTACGTGTTGCACCATGCTCCCTGTTCTGTCTTGACGATCAAGTTGGCAGAATCGGAACCCAAGGGAATCAGCAGATAAATCCAGGGTAAACGCAGATCTCTCCGGTTCATCCTGTTTTCCCAAAGATTCATTGTTGTCGCACAGGATACATTTGCCGGAAGATAGAGATAGCAGCAGAATTCATCAGGGTGAAACACGAAATCTTCTGCTTACCTTTGTTGCAGACATATTTTCTTAAAAGAGCACCTTTAAAACCGGAATGGAAGGGATCCCATGTTCAAAAAAATTTTAGTTGCAGTTGACAGTTCCCCCACAGGTACCCAGTTATTTGAAACCGCATTAACCCTAACTCGCATGAATCAAGCGGAACTGATGATATTGCATGTTCTGTCTACGGAAGATGAGCGGAGTCCAATACCGATGCTCACGGATACCCAGCAACTTTACTGGGGACCCGTATCCCAGTTTAATTTGGAAGATTGGCGGCAACAATGGGATGCCTATGGCTCGGAATCGATGAAACAATTGCAGGCTTATGCAGCGGAGGCCAACAACCAGGGAATTACAGCAGAATTCAGGTTGGTAACTGGCAGCCCTGGTCGGATTATCTGCCAGTTAGCCCAAAGCTGGGGAGCAAATCTGATTGTCGTGGGTAGTCGGGGTCTAACAGGTCTCCAGGAATTTCTATTGGGAAGTGTCAGCAACTATGTGTTACACCATGCCCCCTGTTCAGTCTTGACCTTGAAGACTCTTTCAGCTTGAGATTGGTCACCAACCCTTGAGATTTAGTCGCCATTGGAAAAGCCTTGGGGAGATTGCTCAGAGGCTCGTCTGGGTGCCAAATACCATGGGCTTCCCTAATCAATGCTGGTTGGCTGACAAAACTTTGCCTGTAGGCTGTCAGCTATCAGTTAGTCTTGTAAAATTGCTGGTTTCTAGTAGCAGATATTCCTTGTGATCCGTGAAGGGGGAAAGCCCGGTGCCAACAAAACCGGGCTATTTCTACCTTCATCAAGGATGCATCTACTAAGGCTTTACGCCTTATCTCTGTTGGCTTTGAATTGCAGTGTTCCCCACCAATCCATCCATCTAACAGGGATGAAGCAAAAAGATACATGTTCTTTCAACAAAGTTTCATAAAAGCGTGCGTGGGAGGAGTCCGCTACCCTGTTGGTCAGACGGGTGTACACGCCTATAGCATGGTTGAGCGGGATCAATCATCCCAATGCTGTCAGAAGGCCTTACAATGAGTTGCTCTTGCTGTTCCACGGTGTCAATCCGCCGTGGAAATGGCAATAGGTTGCGATTTGTGGTTGGCTTCGGATCGGTTGGAGAATAAAGGATATGCGGCTAGGCAAAGTTGTGAAATCCAATTCCCACTGCGATTACGTCGTGGAACTCGATGACGGAAATAGTCGGGCAGACTCGCCCCAACCGGATGATTACGGCTTTGGCAGTTTCGTCAAACTGGAAAGTGACGATCGCCACTGGGCGGTTGGTCTGATTTACACCACCCAATTGGTCAATCCAACGTTTCTGAATACAGGGCCTCGCCTATCCAGCGAACCGGATCCGGTTTTTACCCCTGACCTGGTCACAGAAACCCGGACCCTGCTCTGGACAGTGCTGATTGGCACCCTGGAAAAACGAAATGGGTCTTCCTATGGTGTGCATGGCATCCCCCGCATTGTGGTGCCGATTAACACGCCAGTGTGTCGGATGAGCCAGGAAGAGATCCATAGCTTCCACCTCAATGAGGCGGGCCGATCGCAGTTTTGCTACTACAGTCATCTATTGAAAAGTGGCGGGATCTTTGCGGGGCAGTTGATGCAACAGGTTTTGATGGAATTAATTGAGAGTCAGCTTTTTTCGGGTGCAGATCTGCGAGCCTTACAAATTCTCTGCAAGGAGCTGTCCTGGAAAAATACCATGGGTGTGATGCGATAAAGGCTGCTTTCACCAGACAAAGGTAGGAATGTTAAGATAGAGGGAATTTCGGAACTCTTTGGCCTAACTTCCGTCTTGCGATCGCGGATTGGTTGGTCCCTTCGCCTGCAATCATCACTCTGAACACAAGCGGCAGACAGTCATAATATTATGAACAAACAACCTGGATCTTGGATAATTTCTCCCCTTTCTCGACCCATGCTTGTGGGTGTTCTGGCGGGATTGGGCCTTCTGCTACCGGGAATGGTTCAGAAAAGCGTTGCCCAGACAACGACTCCTCAACCGCTATCCGATCTACAAAATTCGGGTAATTCAGCCGATCCCTTCTCCCGCAGCCAAACAGGAGGGCAAACCGGCGTTTTTAATCTAATTCACCAAGCGATCCAGAAACCATCCCAATCACCGGAAGAATTTTCTACATCCCAACAAGAAAATCTGGATTCTGCGGCTGCCGAATTTCGCGCCAAACAATTGGAGATGCTACAACGTCCCCCAGCCCAACCCCAGACAGCACCAGCAACTACCAGCAACCCGGCTAACTAGCGCTTGTTGGCGGCAGGGGGCTGGCAAACAAATAAAGCCCCGCTGCCATGATGAGTTCTCTGGGTTGGTTCTAGTTGCGGTGGTTATTGCTATAGCGAATGCGGGCGCCCGCCCACTGCAGTTTCTCCCGCAAAGTCTGATAAAAGGAATAGTTCTCTCGTAGAACAATAAACTGAGCCTGGCAGTCCGCCATTCGGATATCGACCCGCTGGCCAGGCCAGATTGAGGTTGCCAAGACCCCATCTGTCCAAAGCTTAGTATTGAGTTCCAGATCGGCTAAGGGCCAAATACTGACCACTGAACCAGGCGGCAAAACAACTGGTCGGCTAGACAGACTGAGGGGGCAAATAGGGGTGACGGTGATAGCCTCCATGCCGGGATGCATGATGGGGCCATTGGCTGCAACGGTATAGCAAGTAGAGCCCGTCGGAGTTGACACCAACAACCCATCGCCCTGATATTGATCCACAACTTCCCCATCAATTTCCACCTCCAAGATGGAGGTGATCATCCGGTCGGCGGAGGCTGGCTTGACACACATCTCATTCAAAGCCAGGTAGCGATCGCTCACAGGTTCATGGGTAGTCCGATTGCCCTCAAACACGGTTGCTTGCAGCATCATACGCTGCTGAACGGCAAATCGATCCGCTTGCAGCCGGTCCCACACCGTTTCTGAATCCTCAAACCCATCTGAAGATTCAGTCAAAAAACCTAAATGTCCCCCCACATTCACTGCCAGAATTGGGATCCCTTGCTCTGACAAATTTCGAGCCGCCGCCAGGGCTGTGCCATCTCCCCCCAGTACCACTGCCAGATCAATAGGCTGGCTGACAGAAGCCAGAAAGACTGGATAGGGATTATCCCTCGGTCCACTGGGGCCCATTAGCACCTTGCAGTGGCGATTTTCGAGTTGCTTAGCACAGCGCTCAGCCCAGGTTTGACTCAGTTTGTCGCCTGCCTTGTGGGCAATAATCACCTGCTTCAGTTGCACGGCATTCAGAGAAATAAAAGTGGTAGTTGCTAGTCTACTGAACAACGCAGAGAAAGCAACTAACCACTATTAACCAGTGCCAGTAACCGTAGCCTGAAGGGAGGCAGGAGTGCGGCAGGCAAAAATCGACCTATGGATAAGCCTATTTAGTTGACTACCACTTCAGCAGATTAAATTGTTCCATATCAACCGTATCGCGGTTACGGTAAATGGTGAGGATGATAGCCAGGCCCACAGCGGCCTCTGCAGCTGCCACCGCAATCACAAAGACGGTAAATACTTGCCCCTTTATATCCTTCGGATCCAGGTAGTTAGAAAACGCCATGAGATTGAGGTTTACCGCATTCAGCATGAGCTCAATCGACATCAGAACCCGAACCGCATTGCGGCTGGTAATCAGACCATAGATGCCAATGCAGAACAGCAAGGCGGCCAGAATCAGAAAGTACTGCAGTTGCATGAAATCTCCCAAATATCGCTGAACCGGACAGAGGTAAAACAATTAAGAACGTCGGTCAGAGCCCGGACTGCTGACCTCCCGACCACTAGCCTCTACCAACTCCCGAGGCCGCTCCGGCAGCATTAATACCGGTTGCTTCAACTCAGACACTGCTCCCTCAGGAATAAATTCGCGACGGGCCAGGATAACGGCTCCGATCAACGCCATCAGCAGCAGGACAGAAGCCAGTTCAAAGGGCAGCAGAAAATCACTGAAGAAATGTAAGCCAATTGTGATAATCGACTGATCACCGGCTGCAACCTGGCTCGAGAGCCCCCAAGGAGTAACCAGAACCATGGTGCTCAAGAGGGCGAATAAGCCAACGCAGACCAGCCCAGTGGCTCCTTTGCGAATCCACGACTGGGGAATTGGTACAAAATCCTGCCGCTTGTTGACCAGCATAATGGCGAATAAAATCAGCACATTGACCGCCCCAACATAAATCAAGACCTGGGCAGTGGCAACAAAGTCCGCATTCAACAACAGATACAGGCCCGCCATGCTGATGAACACACCACCTAGCAGAAAAGCCGAGTAGACAATGTTTGAGAGTAAAACCACTCCCAGGGCCGCCCCAACCATTGTTAGCGCCAGTACAGCAAACGATACAACCTGAACCCCTTCGGCTAAAGTCACGTTAGTCAGTCTCCATAGTCGGTTGCAAGGTGTGATGGGTCAATTTTTTTTAACTGAGCGATCGCTCAAACTGATGGGCTGTCAGACCCTGGTCAGCAGAACCCACTTTCAATCTGCGATCGTACATTCCCATCTGGTAGGCGAAGGAGCTTAGGATTGCTCCACAATCTCTTCCGGCCGTCGGCCCGCTTTCTGAGCATCCACCGGCAAATCATGGGGTTCCATCACCCCTTTGGGCAGATAGGCCAGTTCTCTCAACGGAGTCACCATTGGATCATTCGTAACTTTATAGGGCAATCTTCCCAGAGCGACATTATCATAATTCAGTTCATGCCGGTCGTAGGCCGCCAACTCGTACTCCTCGGTCATCGACAAGCAGTTAGTTGGACAGTACTCCACACAGTTACCGCAAAAGATACAAACCCCGAAATCAATGCTGTAATGCTTCAATTGCTTTTTCTTGGTTTCGGCGTTGAAGGCCCAGTCCACCACAGGCAGGTTGATGGGACAAACCCGAACACACACTTCGCAGGCAATGCATTTGTCAAATTCAAAGTGGATCCGGCCCCGGAACCGCTCAGAGGGGATTAGCTTTTCATAAGGATACTGGACCGTAATGGGACGGCGTTGCATGTGATCAAAGGTCACAGATAAACCCTGACCAATATACTTGGCTGCCTGAACGGCCTCTTTGGTGTAATCACCAACTTGCTTGAGGAATTTGAGCATGGAGCAACTCCCAGAGGGATGAGGGATGAGGAAAGCAACAAACTAAAGCAACTGTGATCTTGCTTGAATTAACCGCCAAAAGCAGCAGGAAAAGCGATTTTCAAACCGGCTGTGAGCAGAAGGTTGACCAGTGAGATGGGTAGCAAAAACTTCCAGCCCAGATCCAGCAACTGGTCAATCCGCACCCGTGGCACCGTCCAGCGCATCAGAATCGCCAAGAAAACCAGAAAATAAGCTTTGAGAATCGTCATGGTGATGCCCAGGGAAGCAGTCACCACCTGCAACCAGGAACTGGTCTCACTCACACCCAACCCATTAGCCAACAGGTGAATCGGCACCGGAAAGTCCCATCCACCCAAATAAAGGATGGCAAACAGCAGCGAGGACAAAACCAGATTGACATAGGAACCGACATAGAAGAGACCAAACTTCATACCGGCATACTCGGTCTGGTACCCAGCCACCAGTTCTTCTTCTGCTTCCGGCAAGTCAAAAGGGATCCGCTCACACTCGGCCAGAGCCGCAATCCAGAAGATCAGAAAGCCAATCGGTTGACGCCAAACATTCCAGCCCAGAATGCCATACCCTGACTGTTGCTGCACAATATCAATCGTGCTGAGCGAGTTGGACATCATGACCACAGCCAGAACAGATAGCGCCAGCGGAATCTCATAACTGATGGACTGGGCAGCGGCTCGCAGACCACCCAACAAGGAATACTTATTGTTGGACGCATAGCCAGACATCAACAGCCCGATGGGAACAATGCTGGAGAGAGCGATCCAGAGAAACACACCCATGGCCACATTGGTAATCACCAGGTTTTGGCCGAAGGGAACAATTAAATAGGACAGGAAAACCGGCAGCACAACTAGGACTGGACCCAGAGTAAACAAAACCGAATCTGCCTTGGCCGGAACCACATCCTCTTTGAAGATCAGCTTTAACCCGTCCGCAACCGGCGCCAGGATGCCCAAAGGGCCAATGTACTCAGGGCCGATCCGTTGCTGAGCCGCAGCCGAAATCTTTCGTTCCAGCCAGACTGAAACGAGTACACCGACCGTTGCCCCCATGATCATCAGCAGCATGGGTAGGGGCATCCATATTGCCTTTGCGGCACCTGAAGGGATACCCAGGTCCAGCAAAGACTGAATAAATGTTTCCTTTAAGTCAATTCCTGAGTTCATGGCTCCTCAATTTCTGCGATCGCCCGGCACTTCAAAACTTTCGGAATGAAACCTGACCAATCCTGAACCAGGATGCCAGCGCCTTTGGCTTAACAACTTGTTTGCATTGCGCAAACTTCTTTAATGAAGTATAGCCTTCCAGGGTCTTCCGGCGAACCTACCCGACGCATTGAATCTTAAGACTTTCAGCATAGAGAAAGACAAAGGCGAGGCAGGATCATCGACATCCATCAACAACCCACAACTAGACTGGACGTTGAGCCGAAATTCAGGCCAAACTGGAGCCAGTGAACTGTACGTTGACCACCCCCTATGCAATCTCGCCTGGATACCCTGCTGGTTAGCTTTGATACGGTTTATAGCGGTTGGATTGCCTGGAATCTATTTTTGGCTGCAATCCCGCTGGTTTTAAGCTTCTGGCTGTACCGTCGCCGGTCTAAGGTTCGATCGCCGCTCTGGTGGGTGGTTTGGGTCGTCTACTTGGCCTTCCTGCCTAATGCTCCTTATGTCCTGACAGACATCATCCATCTGATCCGCGGGGTTCGCTCAGTTCCATCTGCCTTTATCCTTTCATTGATATTTATCCCCCTGCATATCTCTGCCATCCTGCTGGGATTTGAAGCCTATGTTGCCTGCTTGATTAATCAGAGCCATTATCTGAAACGGTTAGGGGCAAAACAGTGGGTCGTCTGGAGCGAGTTGGCCACCCATGCGCTCTGCGCCATTGGGATTTATTTAGGTCGCTTCCTGCGCCTCAACAGTTGGGATCTAGTCACCGACCCCAAATACATCCTGTTGACCACCCTTAATGACCTGACCTCCAAATTCCCGCTGGTTGTGGTCACGGTCACTTTTTTAGTCCTGACAGCACTCTATTGGGTGATGAAGCAAATTACCCTGGGTCTGAAACTGCGGTTCCGCTATCCTGATCTGGTGGACAGCGTGGAGTAACGCACCTAGTCAATGCTGACGCCACGGACGGTTTGGGCTCGGGAACGACCCGCAACAGGTGCCTCTTTTACCTGGCGATCGCGCACCCGGTGGGCCTGGAAATACTCCTGCCAGAGACTGGGGGCATTTAAAGTTTCACCGCCGTGCTGGGTCAGTCGTTTCCGGACCTGACAGAGAACGGGGGTATTAACACAGGCACCGGCAATAATCACCTGTCCTTTTGTCAGGGCGGGCAGTTCTTTCAGCAAGTCCCGACCGGCGGCTTCCACACCATACTTGAGGCTATCCTGGTCAACCGGATTGACAATCCGCATAATGAATTGACTCATGCATTGGGACAGAACATCCGAATCCAGCTTGCCAGGCCGCTGGGTAATCAGACCCACTCCCAAACCAAATTTTCTCCCTTCACTTAAAATTGTGCGGATTACAGCCTTGCACCGCGATGGCTCATGGGCCGGGGCAAAACGGTGGGCTTCTTCCAGCAGAATGAAGACGGGATAGGGCAAAAAGTTCTCATCCTGGGGGCCAATGTGTTCCTTTTGGGTCTGCATGCGGGCCTGACTGGTCTGCCGTAGGACAGCGGCGCAGATCACCTGCTGTTCCTCCTGGCTGATCTCATTCATTTGCAGGACGGTGACCTGACCGGGGGTAAACAAGTCCTTAGGTGCCAAATGCTCCATGACATGGAAATAGGGCGATCGCTGCATCCGTTCCAACTTCCACTCCAGGGCCGGGGCAGAAGTTCCAATTTTTTCATTGCCCTCCTCGTCAACCTGGCGGTCGGCCTCACGCACCGCAGCAATTAAGTCCTGTACATCCCAGCGGTGATCCCCTTTGCCAAATTTTTTGACCAGGGCAAAAGCCTTGCTGAGGATCGACTGCTGGCGATCGCTCATTTCTGGTAGGAGGGTCAAAATGTCATAGTAGTCCAGGGAAGAAACCCGGATGCGAATCTGATCCGGGGTCAGCACCTTCACCTTGGGGGCATAGCCGTCTGCCGCCTGGAAGTCTGGATGTCCCTGGATATCGGCCAGGGTGCCATATTCCCCGTGGGGATCACAGATGAGGACCGCTGCCCGGTTATGGGGCAACAGTAATTCTTCCACTAGCACGCCAGCCGTATAGGATTTACCGGAACCGGTGCCAGCCAGGATTGCCATGTGGGTACTGACCAACTCCTTCACATCCAGGGCAATGGGGACGGTGCCGGGTTCTCGCAGCAGTAGCGATCCCACCAGGGCGGCGCCGACCTCACCCGGCTGCTTCCGATTCAAAATTTGCCGCAACATGGCGTCATCGGCCAGATAAACCTTGGTTCCCGGCACGGGGGGCTGACGGGGATTCATAAAGCCCAGGGCGGCATCGAAATAGCCGGTCACGTCGACCGCAACTTCATAGATTTCCGGATTTTCATAGGTAAACCCAACCAAGGCTGCAATTGTCTCCGGACTAATTTCGGTATCGGCAAACATGCGATCGGGCAAGTGATCGAGCAGCCGACAGGTCGATATTTTGCCAATGATCCGGCGGAGCGACGAGTCAGATGCAACACCGGGCATCGGGGCTTCGTAGTAAACAAATTCACCAATTTTGACCGATCGGCTGTCGGCTGTAATGAAGACATACTGGTTGCCGTTTTCTCCCGGCCCCTTAACAGTTCCCACCACCTGAGGGAGGGTTGTAGCGGAAATTTCCCCTAAATCTGCTAGCGCCATATGCTTCAAGTTCATGAACTGCTATCCAGTTGAGGCCAATGCCCAGACCTCTACTCCTCCCTAGGTTATAGCAGGTGAAGATCTCGGCAGAATAGAACCCTTGCAGTTTGATACCAAAAGTTCTGTGAGTCATCCGGACCCAGCGATTCCACCAATCAAGCAAAAACCTGGGCAGCCATGCGAAAAAATCAGCCAAGAACACCGGAGATTACGGATTTTATCCAGGTGGTTGGCAGATTACCCTTTATCTAAAAATCTAAAGCTCAAATTAATTTCTTTAGAAGTTCGTCAAATTTGCCCATTGCCCCTGCTATAGCCAGAAGCTGTATGGGAACTCTAACGAGTAAATTGGGATACCTTCGCCCTGATGTTACTTCGCATTTCTGCCTTGTTACTTCTAGAGGCTGGTCCATCTGGCTCTGACGACCTGATCCCACTGTTCCATGGAGTTTATTGCAGCCGTGCCTGAACCCTTTGCGTCCCCACGACTGATCCGCATCCAAGCCGTTTCGACGCAGCCTTCTGCGGCCGCACTGACTACTGTGCCTGCAAGTTTTTCAGATCTAGGTCAACAGATTCTGCAGACAGCCTCAGTTTGTGAGGATGGCGAGCTGCTGCCAGTGAAACTGGCTAATCTGGTTGGTAAAGCTTTTCAGGCAGATGGTTGCCTAATTATCGTGCCATCTATTGCCCTTTCTGCCAGTCAAATTGGTTACTGGTTAGAGGGCAATTTAACCGGATTGAGCCAAACGACCTGGGGAACCAGCATCCCTTTTGTCGGCAAGGTAACAACGGCAGAACCCTGCTTTTCTGCAGATGTGACGGTGGCAGACAAAGACAATGACGTTGCCATGCAGCAGTTCACAGGCCTATGGCAGAACATTGCCGCTTCTCACAATTGCCTGCTATCTGTGAGGGCTGTCCTGTTTCTGGCCACACAGTTTCAAGGAGAAATGAATGGGGTGATTTGCTTGATGCGATCCCATCCCTCTCACTGGACTACGGTGGAAGTAGAAGAACTGCGTAGAATTGCTCAACCATTAGCAGTTTCTATTTCCCACCTGCAACTCCGGCATCAGTTGAATCGCCGGGTGGAGTATCAGACAGTTATTAATCAACTGACCCTGGCGGTGCATAACTCCCCCGACTTGAAACAATTTTTGAGTCTGGCAACGGAGGGAACGGCCAGGGCTCTGAAAGCGCAGCGTAGTATGTTGCTTCGCTTGAAACATTGGGATCCCCGCTTTAAGGCCAGTGTGCAGGAGCAAATGACCCAGGCCCGGGTCGTGGTTGCCTGCGAGTGGCAGGATTTGACCAGTGATTTTTCTGCGAATGCTGCAGTTCCTGCCCAGCCACCCAGTCCCCCAGTGCAGGAAGACCCGGTTCCAGAGTCGTCCTTCTGGATTGCAGAGTGTGGCCTCTGCCAGGAGGCGTTTCTCCAAGCCCCCAACCCAATCGTGATTGGCGACTCCTTACAAAATCTGAAAATAGATCCCAGTAAGGGAGTCGCAGATCTGTTCCAATGGGCATCCTTGCCGTCGCTGTTAATGGCCCCGCTGGAAAGCCAGGGCACTGTTTTGGGGTTTCTGGTGTTTCAACACAATCATCCCCATGTCTGGCAACCGGAAGAAGTTGAACTGGTGAAATTAGTGTGTGCGCAGGTCAGTACTGCCATTATTCAAACTGAAACCTTGAGGCAAGTCCAAATGCTGGTGGAAAAGCGGACAGCCGAACTACGGGAAAGTCTTTCGATTCAGGCCAAACTGTATGAGCGGACCCGGCAGCAAATTGACCAATTGCGTAAACTAAATCAGTTAAAAGACGAATTTCTCAGCACCATTAGTCATGAACTGCGGACTCCACTGACCAGTATGACGATGGCGATTCGGATGTTGCGCCAGGTCACGCTGACAGACCCCCGCAGTGCCCGCTATCTGGACATTTTGGAACAGCAGTGCACCCAGGAAACTAATTTGATTAATGACCTACTGACCTTGCAGGAATTAGAAACCCGTAAGGTGGCTATTTATCTGCAGGATATTGACTTGAAGGCTCTGCTCCAGGAGCAGGCGGACAGTTTTCAACAACGATGGGCCAATAAAGGGCTGTCGCTGTCACTAGATTTGCCCCGATCGCCGCTGATCCTGCGGAGCGATCGAGAAAGCTTGCAGCGCATTGTTTTGGAACTGCTGACCAATGCTGGTAAATATGCAGAACCGAATAGCACCGTAGACCTCAAGGCTCGTTTCTGTCTGGATGCATCTTCCCAGGAGGTGGTGCTCTCTCTGACTAATACGGGTGCTGGAATTAGTCCAGAGGAACTGCCGCATATTTTTGAAAAGTTTCGCCGCTGTCAAGGGGCAACCCAAAATGCGATTCAAGGAACTGGCCTGGGACTGTCCTTGGTTAAAAGTTTGGTGCAATTATTGAATGGCACGATTTCAGTCACCAGTCAGCCGTTGGAGCATAGTTCGAGCTATCGAACCTCTTTTGACCTGGCTTTTCCACAAACCCTTGATAGCAGCAAACCTTGACCTGCTTGGGCTGCGAGAGTCAATATCTTGCAGTAAAATCCTTGGGGGAACTGTTGTAAATGCCCATGTTGGGCAAGAAAGGGACTAGCTGAAGTATGGTAATTGCTGCTAGATCTCAGCCACTTCGATGGCAAATGACTTCCCAATCTGCTCTGGCGCGGCAGGTTGATATAGTTCTTTCTGCTACCCAGGTGATGTTTTATCTGTGGTGGGATAATGTAATCGCCCACCGATCTGCCCGACAGCGACATCGACGGGCCCAATGGATGGTCGAAAGGCTACTGGATCTGGGGCCGACATTTATCAAAATTGGCCAATCCTTATCAACACGGGCCGATTTGCTGCCTTTGGAATACGTCCAGGCCTTGGGTCAGCTCCAGGATCGGGTGCCTGAGTTTGGGGCAGATCAAGCGATCGCGATCGTGGAGTCAGAACTGGGGGCTTCCATTTACCACCTCTATCGCGATTTTGATCCCAGTCCCATTGCGGCTGCCAGTTTGGGCCAGGTCCACAAGGCAAAGCTGCATACAGGCGAGGAGGTGGTGGTTAAAGTCCAACGTCCAGGGTTGGACAAATTATTTGATCTGGATTTTAAGATCCTGCGACGGTTGGTGCGTTTTTGCGAACGCTATTTCCCGGTCGCCAAACAGTATGATCTGGAGACCCTTTACCAGGAGTTTTCCTTCCTGCTTTATCAAGAAATTGATTACATTCAGGAAGCGCTCAATGCGGACCGCTTTCAGTACAACTTTAGAAACTATCCCCGTATCAAAGTCCCCAAAATCTATCCGGAGTACACCACCAAAAAGGTTTTGACGATGGACTACTTGCCGGGAATTAAAATCAACGACCGGCAGAGTCTGGAAGCCAGTGGGATCGATGTTCAGGAAGTCAATCAACTGGGAATTTGTTGCTATCTGAAGCAACTGTTACAGGATGGCTTCTTCCAGGCTGATCCCCATCCGGGCAACATGGCTGTTAGTCAGGACGGCAGCCTGATTTTCTATGACTTCGGCATGATGGCTGAGGTACAGGCGATCAACCGCGATCAGATGGTGAAAACGTTCTTTGCAGTCATCCGCAAAGACACTGATCAGGTGATCAACACCTTGACTGATATGGGGTTGCTGGAACCAGTACCGGATATGACGCCGGTGCGTCGTCTGCTGCAATTTATTCTGGAACGGTTTACAGACAGACCCATCGAAATTCAGGCCTTCAAGCAAATGCGGAGCGAGATCTATGCGCTGTTTGAGCAGCAGCCATTCCGCCTGCCAGCCAAAATGACCTTTATCCTGAAGGCTTTGACAACGCTGGATGGAGTGGCCAGGGCGCTGGATCCGCAATACAACTTGTTGGCTGCAGCGAAACCATTTGTAGCCAGTCTGGCCACCAGCCAGGTGAAGGGGGGCGCACTGGGAGAAGTTGCCAAGCAAACCCGAGAGTTGCTGGTGCAAAGGCTGAAGCAGCCCAGCTCGGCCGAACGATTAGTGCAACGACTGGAAGAGCGGATTGAACAGGGGGAGCGGCAATTGCGGGCCCGATCAATGGAAACAGACCGGGCGCTAAAAACCATTCACCTGGCCCTACGGACTCTGGCCTACGCCTGTTTCTCCAGTTTCACTTTTCTGGCTGGGGCTGTTTTCTGGGTGGGCGGTTATCCCAATTGGGCGATCGCGGCGTTTGTGCTAGCAGCCTTGGGGGGAGTGGCGCTCATTCGTGGGTTGATTACCCTGGCTATTCGAGAACGGTTAGATCGGCTGGCAGG
>CAZBTL010000101.1:0-14849 GCA_964494755.1 uncultured bacterium
ATCAGCTAAACTCCTGCGGAGTCGCTACGCGAACAGCGGTCAGCGCTTCGTTTTCTACTCTTGACCTCTCCCCTATTTCCCCACTCCCGTTCGGCTGAGGCTTCGACGGTGAGCTCAGCCGAACCGCGCTCACGGCGGAAGCCTACTCCCTACTTTCTCTCCTCGACACCTAGCACCGCTTCACTCCCCACCGGCCCCCATTTCCTCTGAGCCCAATTGAACCCCTCGAATGGAATAGTCCAGAAGTTGCATGGGATGTAGAACAGGAACAGCTTTGCCTTTCAAGTGTAGATGTTTGCTGATCTGGACAAAACAGCCGATATTGGCCGAAGCAATCACACTGGCGCCCGTATTCAGCAGGTTCTGGACTTTCTGCTGGCCCAGTTCCTCTGCCACTTCTGGCTGCAGGATGTTGTAAACACCGGAACTGCCACAACAAAGGGCTGCATCCACTGGCTCCCGCAGGGTAACCCCTGGAATCTGCCGTAGGAGTTGGCGGGGCTGAACGCTGATCTTCTGACCATGCAACATGTGGCAGGCATCCTGATATACCAGCGTCAGTGGCTCGTCCTGCAGAGGCGAAAGGGGCGCGGTCAGACCAACCTCCGCCAGAAATTCCTGTACATCTTTGACCTTGGCGGCAAAGACTTTGGCAACTGTGGCATAGTCGGGATCCTCTTTGAGGATGCTGCCATATTCTTTCAGGGTATGGCCACAGCCAGAGGCATTGATCAGCACCGCATCCACGTCTGCACCGGCAAAGGCATCAATCATCTGACGGGCCAGGGCTTGGGCCTGGGCTGCTTCGCCCTGGTGATGACTGAGAGCGCCGCAACATCCCTGGCTGGGCGGCACTACAATTTCGCAACCATTGGCTGTCAAAACCCGCACCGTCGCATCGTTTACCGCTGGATTAAACAAGCGCTGCACACAACCCAGCAGCATCCCCACTCGATAACGTTTCTTTCCCTGAGCTGGAATCAGAGCTGGGATGGTATCCCGAAAGGCATCGGCAGAAATTTTCGGCAACATCGATTCCATCGCCGCCAGTTGGGGCGAGATCTGGGGCAACCAGCCTAGCGATCGCACCAGTTTTTGTAATCCCGACGCCTGATACAATCCCAGCGGTCGCAATAACAGGCGCATGCGATTGGGGTAGGGAAACAGGGAAAAGATCAGCTGGCGCAGCAATTTTTCCGGTAGCGATCGGGGATGGTTGCGAGCCACCTGCTGACGGGTTGCCTCAATCAGTTGGTCATAGCGCACTCCGGAGGGACAGGTGGTAACACAGGCCAGACAGCCCAGGCAGGAGTCAAAATGCTGCACCGTTGTGGCCGACAGCGGGATTTCACCTTGATTAACGCCGTCCATCAGATAAATTCGGCCCCGTGGCGAGTCTGTTTCCTTGCCGATTACCCGATAGCTAGGACAGGTGGACAGACAAAAGCCGCAGTGGACACAGGCATCGATCAGCTTGGGATCGGGGGGATTCTGGCGATCGAAGGCAAGACCAGCCAACGGCTCTAGTGCAACGGCTGGCTTGGCTGCAACCGTCATCGATGCCAATTCAGAGGATTCTAATTGTGGGTTGGGAGACATGGTTCTTACGGGTCAAATGCCGCCGACAAAACGGTGTGGACTCAAAAGGGAAGCAGGATCAAATTGCTGCTTCAGTGCCTGCATCAGATGCAGGGCGTTGCCGCTATAGCCCCAAACATCTATCTGCTGCTTCAGCGCAACCGGAGCCTGCAAGACAGACAGAAAGCCACTGTGCCTCTGACAGCACTGCCGCAGTTGCAGGAGTACCTCTGGAGCCAGTAGCGGTGACCCAACCACCAAACGCCCCAGACCACTGGCCGCGTGAATCTGGATGCAGGCATGGGGCAACGACAGCCCTTCTAACTGCTGCAACAGCCATCCGGCCTGGGAGGGCCGTATCCCTATTTTGCCGGTCAGAGTTTGATCCGAGGACGGAGGCAGCATTTCTGCTTGTAATCGTTGCCATAGATCGGTTTCATCAGCCCCTTGATAAAAACTGATGTCTAGCCCCAGGGCCTGTCCCATCTCAACCAGGCGGCCAGACTGTTCCGCCACACTCTCCGCTATGCTTTGAAAGCGCAGGGCCAGCCCGGCTGTTGCCGAAATCGCCAGCGATCGCATCACTGCCACGGACAGCCAGTCCACTTGGGTCGGGGTCAGGGATGAACTGAGCACCGTGCGGGCAACCGCTTCCAGGTCAGCGATCGCCCCTGACAACACCACGGTTTGAGATGCTTCCGGCAACGGATAGACCCGAAACGTCACCTGGGAGATGAAGCCCAGTGTGCCGTAGGAGCCGGTCAGTAACTTCATCAAGTCGTAACCAGCCACATTTTTCACCACCCGGCCGCCCGCTTTGGCCACTCGACCATCGGCCCGGACAAAGGACAGCCCCAGCAGCATATCCCGCACGCTATTGTAGCGCTGGCGCAGGGAGCCGGTGTCCCCTGTGGCCACAATGCCGCCAATAGTAGCTTCCTCCGGATAGGCCGGGTCAATCGCCAGAAATTGGCCGACCTGACCCAAGATTTGTTGCAATTCCGCAAATCCCATACCCGCTTCCACGGTTACCGTCAAATCCCCCACCGCATGCTCAATCAGTCGGTTTATCCGCTGGCTGCTAACAGCGACTAAGGGCATTGCCTGGTTCGGCTTTACCAGCCCCCCCCAGTCCAGCTTACTGCCCCGACCACAGGGCAACAGGGGCGATCGCGTGTGGTTGGCCCAGCCCACAACCGCCGCCAATTCCGCCTGATTATTGGGAAAAACCAGTTCTCCGATTGGGGTAGCGGGAAAAACAGCCCGCCCAATCCGCCGCTGCCAGGCAGGCTCCATTGCGTCCCAGGCTACAACACTGGCACCGCCAACCACAGCCTCCAGGGTTGGGCTTACCGTCCCATCGATCATTCCCCATTCTCCCAGGTATGATTTCTGACTCCAGGAGTCAGCGCTCCCTCCTGTAATCAGGGTACTCCTATCGGGGCATCGGCCCAAGGAGTCAGAAGCTCAGTCCACCCAGTCCGGGACACAGGCAAAAGTCGCTAGCCCACATCCCGATGGGTTGGGGGAATTTCTGCTGGAGCGGCAAATCCCGGTTTGATCAGCAGGGCTTCCGCGATCGCCCCCCGCCAGGTTTCTCGGGAACCAACATGATAGAAATGATCACAGATTCGCCGTTCTAAACTCGACCAGCACTGAGCAATATGGTCATTGCGTCGGTGTTGATTTTCCAGCCACATAGACACCGCAAAGCCACAGGGCAATGCCTGGGTTTGGGCCGCCAATTGCTCCGCTTCCGCGATCGTCCAACAGTTGTAGTAATCCGTGTGGCGCCCAATATAGGGTGGATCCAGATAGACAAAATCCCCCGCCCTGACCTCGGACAAGCTATCCGTCCAATGGGCCACCCGCAATTGCCAGTCCCGACCAGCCATTTGCCGGGCCACCCAATCGACCTGATTAGCAATTTTAGTAATATATGCCTGGGAAAACCGCTGCGGTTTGTGACAAAAGGGCACATTAAACTCTCCCCGTCGGTTGAACCGCATCAGGCCATTGAAACAGGCCCGGTTTAGAAATAAAAAATCTAAAGGAGAACCAGTTTGGTTGAAGCGATCGCGCACCTCATAGTAATAGCCCGTTCCTTCCTGGACCAGACGCTGACCTTCCTGGGTCAAGAACTCTCGCACCACCTCCCGATCAATTTGTCCCTGCTGAATCGCCTGATAAAACCGCACAATATGCTGATTACTGTCGGCCAGCAGGGCTCGCTCTGGCTGGAGGTTAAAGGCCACCACCCCAGACCCCAGAAAGGGCTCCACCCAGCGACTGGCAGACTGTTCCGGCCAGTGGAGATTGGCCAGCAAAAATGGCACCAGTTTGGTTTTGATGCCCTGGCATTTAATGGGTGGAACTCTCACCCGCTGTAAGGATCGGGGCAGCACAGGCATAACAAAAAGGGGCGATCGCAGCCAACCGCACAGAACTTCGATATGGTACTCTCGCCCTGACAAAATGCAGCAGCCAAAATCGTTTAAGCTCAACAAAGAGACCCATCTTTGACTCAGGCCAATTGACGATGCAACTTTCCCAGGCAATTCCCCTCGATGCAATCCGCTATGACGATCGCGGCTTGGTGCCGGCCATCGTGCAGGACCACCTGGATGGCACCGTGTTGATGCTGGCCTGGATGAACCAAGAGTCGCTGTACAAAACCCTGGAAACCGGCGAGACTTGGTTCTGGAGCCGCTCGCGACAGGAACTCTGGCACAAAGGAGCCACCTCCGGCCACATCCAAAAGGTCAAATCGGTCCGCTACGACTGCGACAGCGATGCCCTGCTGTTTGGGGTGGAACAGGTGGGTGGAATCGCCTGCCACACCGGGGAACGCAGTTGTTTCCATCAGGTCGATCACAGCATTGCCCCACCACCGGCAGATATGCTCTCCCAGGTGTTTGCCGTGATTCGCGATCGCCGCGACCATCCAGTCGAAACCTCCTATACCTGCCAGTTATTGGCCGGTGGGGACAACAAAATCCTGAAAAAAATTGGCGAAGAGGGGGCGGAAGTGGTGATGGCCTGTAAGGATGACGACCCAGAGGCGATCGCGGGCGAAGTGGCGGACCTGTTTTACCACACCCTGGTAGCCCTGGCCTATCACCAGGTGGATCTGAGTGCGGTTTATCAGAAATTGCAGGAACGTCGCCGATAAGTTGCCTTGGGCCAGTCCTAGTTCCGCTGCTGGCTGGGTAAGAAGCCATAAAACGGGTCCAGAATTCGCTAAAGTGAGAGTGAATGCGCTTAAGAGAGAGAAAATCCAGATGGCGGGGAACCTGTTGTTAGTCGATGACGAACCGGGTCTGCGAGAAGCAGTGCAAGCCTATCTGGAAGATAGTGGCTTTACGGTTGAAGTCGCCAGCAATGCCAAAGATGGTCTGGACTTGGCCCGACAAAAGCTGCCAGACCTGGTGATTACCGATATCATGATGCCCCAGGTGGATGGCTATCAGTTCCTCAAGCAACTGCGAGAAGAACCCCAATTCCAAACCCTGCCGGTTGTTTTTCTAACCGCCCGAGGGATGACCGCCGATCGCATTCAGGGCTACAATGCTGGCTGTGACGCCTATCTGTCCAAACCCTTTGACCCGGATGAACTGGTGGCGATCGTCACCAACTTGCTGGAAAAGCAAATTAAGCTGCGCGCCTCTCTGGCAGACGATGAGGGCCATAACATTGCCGATATGGCCCGCCAGATTTCAGAAATTAAGGCCATGCTGATGCAGCGGGGGGCCATTCCCCAGTCCAGCACTCCCGTCAAAATCGACTTCACCCCACGGGAGCAAAGCGTCCTGGAACTGGTGGTGGATGGCTTGATGAATAAGGAAATTGCCCGTCGGTTGGACACCAGTGTACGCAATGTGGAGAAGTACGTCAGCCGTCTGTTCAACAAAACTGGCACCAATAGTCGCACCGAGCTAGTGCGGTTTGCCCTGGAACATGGCCTGACCCAACACTAAGGATATTTCTGAGAAAAAATTACTCATGTACGGGCGAAGCCTTGGGTCGTCAATCTCTGAATACAACAAAACATGCTGGCTCAAATGCTTCGCCGCCATAGGGAAAAAACTTCGCAGGTTCTCTTTCCTCCTGCAAATCTGCCAATCTATTTTTTCCTGCTTAAACCATGAAAGGCAAAAAGGTCTTACTCACAGGCGGAACCGGCGGTTTAGGGCTGGGGGTCACGCCGACGCTCCTGGCCCAGGGCGCAGACCTCACCCTGACCTACAACAATGCCCAGGAAGTGGAGCGACTGAAGGGATTTATGTCGCCAGCGGATTTTGCCCGTCTGCAATTGTTGCCGGTGGACCTGCTCAATGAATCGGCGGTAGCCCAATTAGTGGGTGACATGGGCCGGGTGGATGTACTGATTCATCTGGTGGGGGGATTTTCCATGGGACCCACCCACGAGTATGACCTGGAACAGTGGCGGCAGGACTTTGACCTCAACCTGACCACCACCTTCCTGGTCTGCAAACATTGCCTACGGCAGATGCGCCAACATGGGTATGGGCGGATCGTCACCGTCGGTTCTCGGGGGGCCCTCCAACCGGCTGGACAGTTAGCAGCCTATTGCGCTTCCAAAGCCGGAGTTGTAGCTCTGACCCAGGCGATCGCGGATGAGACCAAAGGAAGCAACATCACTGCCAATGTGGTCCTACCCAGTGTGATTGACACTCCAGCCAATCGGGCCGCCATGGGCGTGGAGAATGCCGGTCAATGGGTGAAGCCAGAATCTCTAGCTCAGGTGATTTGTTTTCTAGCCTCCGAAGCGGCCCAGGATATCCGGGGCGCAGCGGTGCCGGTCTACGGCAATATCTAAGTCCAGCCAGAAGGGAAACGCCCTCGAAGGTTGAAAGAAGATAAAAATGCTGGGGCCGATTCAGCGCCATCGGTGATAATGGGTAGATGCTAAGAGCCGCTAGCTGGGTTCAGGGGTGGATGGTCTGCTGGCTGGGGAATTGCGACAATTATCAAATGAACACTATGGAAGTGGACGTCGGACAACACAGCAGTTTTCAGTTAGAGAACAGTATTCCTGAAAATGGGTCCGAATCGGAAAAGCGGAAGAAAAGCAAGAAGAAAAAGAAAGCCACTGAGCAGGAAAAGCAGCCGAAAAAAGCCAAACAACAAGTAAACACCGCGGCTAGTTCCGTCAAAAAGTTGAACCGTCAGGTTTATGAAACCGAATTGGCCAACCTGCAGGCTGAGCTGGTCAAGTTGCAATACTGGGTGAAACACCAGGGCTTGCGCATTGTGATTATTTTTGAGGGTCGGGATGCGGCCGGCAAAGGCAGCACCATCAAGCGGATTGTGGATTGTCTGAATCCCCGTGGCTGTCGGGTGGTGGCTCTGGGGGTGCCCTCTGACCATGAAAAGACCCAGTGGTATTTCCAGCGCTATGTGGCCCACCTGCCCAGCGCTGGGGAAATTGTCCTGTTTGACCGCAGTTGGTATAACCGCTCTGGTGTAGAAAAGGTGATGGGCTTTTGCAGTGACGAACAATATCGCGAGTTTCTGCAATCCTGTCCAGAGTTTGAGCGCATGCTGGTGCGATCGGGCATTATTCTGCTGAAATACTGGTTTTCGGTGTCGGATGATGAACAGGAACGTCGCTTCCAGGCCCGCATGCTAGACCCAACCAAACGCTGGAAACTCAGCCCCATGGATATTGAGTCCCGCAACCGCTGGGAAGAGTATTCCAAAGCCAAGGACGAAATGTTTGCCCATACCAATATCCCGGAAGCTCCCTGGTTCACAGTGGAAGCAGACGATAAACGGCGATCGCGGCTCAACTGCATTCACCACATCCTGCGCAAGATTCCCTACGAAGACATCACTCCGGATGCCTTTGAGTTACCGCCTCGCAGCCCTGCCAAAGGTTATGTCCGCCCACCCCGCAATGAACAATTCTTCGTGCCGCAGGTGTATTAGGTAGTGGTCAGCTAAACGCCTGTGGAGTCGCTACGCGAATAGCGGTCAACCGGTTCTCCTAACTCGATCTCTATTTCTTGTCAGAAATACTTCATTCATCCTTCACCTTTCATTGGCTTTCAGAAGGAAAGGGTGAATATCGGTTAGGGGTTATTGACATTAACTTGCAAGTTGAGTACAAGCAAGAGCATTAGTGTGTTCGTTGTTGGAGACGGTGTCAGTGATAGCAAAATTTGGGGGTCGGTCGATTTGGGGGCTCGTCACAATCCTGCTGGCTGCCCCAGTTAACGCTCAACCCCCTTCCCCATCTGGCACTGAATCTGTAACACCCGTCAGTACTGAGGCCGCCGATTTATCCACGTTCGTCATTACCCCGCGCGCCGGAGCGGGCTACAGTTCATCGGGTGGCGGCTACGATGGCTTTGGCAGCTTCAATGGCTTCTTTCCCCTGCGCCAAACCCCTGGCAAAGACCTGATGTTCCTGCAGGGGGCTTTCCTGGTGGATAACGACGGCAATCCGGGCGGCAATGTTTTGTTGGGTTATCGGCGCTATGACCCCACGGCCAACCGCATCTTTGGGGGCTACCTGGGCTACGACAATCGCAATACTGGCAACAACATCTTTTCCCAAATCGGCATTGGCCTGGAGGCATTAGGCGAAACCTGGGATGTCCGAGCCAATGGTTATATTCCGGTGGGCAAGAATCGGCAAACCATCCGAGAGCAAATATTTGATACCGATTTACAGGTCAGCGACCTGACCTTTCAAGATCACTTCCTGCAGGTATCGGGTTCCCAACAGCAGAAAATTCTGCGAGATCTGGAAGCGGCGTTAGCTGGCTTTGATGTCGAATCAGGGGGCAGGTTATTGCGATTTGCCAATGGCGGCGATCTGCGCGGCTATGCTGGTCTGTATTACTACGATGTGCCGTCAGGACCGAACTATCTGGGTTTCCGGGCCAGAATAGAGGCCCGTCCCACCAACGGCTTGACCCTGGGAGTGGCGGTCCAGCATGACGGACTGTTTGGCACCAATGTGTTTGCCACCCTGGGATTGACCTTTCCCGGAATTCGACCCAAGGGAGCTAACCCTGAGTCAGTGCTAGCCCGTATGGGCGAATCGCCCTACCGGAACAATGCGATCGTCGTGGATCAGCGACAGGAGCTAGAGGAGATCCAGAACGAGTTCACCATCAAGGCCACTAATCCAGAGACTGGACAGCCTTACTTCTTCCAGCACGTCACCCTGGGAGCCAGCCCTGGAGATGGTACATTTGAGCGGCCCTTTGGGCAAGTGCAACCAGCCCTCAGCGCTACCCGTTCCGATGGCAATGACATCGTGTATGTGCAGGCAGGCAGCAATCCCGGCATCCCAGCCTTCACCATTCCCAATCGGGTCCAAGTGCTTTCCACTGGCCCACGCCAATTCATCAACGCCAGCTTGCAAGGACAAGCCCTACCAGCCCTACAGCTTCCCCTGTCGGGATCCGGCATCCTGCCCAATGTCACCGGCACGGTCACCATGGGAAGCGATACGGTTTTATCAGGCTTCAATATCACCAGTACCACCGGGGCTGGAGTAACCTTTGCCAATGTGAATCGGGTTGAGATTCGCGATAATATCATTCGCAATACCGCTGACGCAGGCGTTTTAGGCAATGGAGCCGCCGTGGTCAATCTGCTCCGCAACCAGATTACCGCGGCCCGGAATCAGGGGGTCTATATCCAGAATGCTGGCATTGCGACTGTTACGGATAACGTTGTCAGCAATACCCTTGCCGGTACAACGCTGGTCAGCAATCCGATCACGGGCGATATCACCCTCGGCCCCATCACCATTCCCAATCCCGGCAGCATTATTCCCCTGCCTAGCGGTCAGGGCATTGTGATTGCCACGGTGAATGGTCAAGCCGAGATTGCCCGGAATACCGTTTCTGGTACAGGAACCCAGGGGATTGTTTTACTCAACGCCACTGGCCCGGTTCGCATTAATGACAACGCCGTTGCCAATACAGTGGGTGCCGACTTCACAGCCAATGTGCCGCCCGTCGGCAACCTGACTCTGCCGACGGGGCAGGGGCTGGTGGTGGCTGGAGTGAACGGCAACCTGGAGATTAGTCGTAACACGGTCACGAACGTGCGGGGACAGGGTATTGCAGTGGCCGGGATTCAAAACGGCAGCACTACCATCGCTAATAATACGGTGCGAAATACAGTGGATCAGGGGCTGGTGGTTGGTGGCACCACTGGCAGTATCACCATCGCCAACAACCAGATCAGCGATGTTGCCACCCGCAACGTGACTTTTGTCAATCCCACTGGCATTGGTCCCGCTGTGCTGACCCTTCCCACCGGCCAGGGATTGCTATTGTTGAATTCAACCGGCACGGTCAACATTACCAGCAACACGATCGAACGGGTGCAAGGGGCCTTTTCCCCTACTCCTCCTGTACCTGACAGCGGTCAGGGCATTGCCATCGCCAACTTTGCTGGACAGATCGATCTCAACCTGACCAACAACCAGGTGCGGAACAACTTCAATGATGGGATTTTGATTGGGTTGGCTGGCACCACCACCCCTGCTACGGCCAATATCACCATTTCGGGCAACACCTTGGAAAATAACGGCGGCGCAGTTCCAGCCGTTCGGGGCGATGGGATTGCCATTGGCCTGGAGCAAAATGCGGTTGTTAATAACCTGTTAATTGAGAACAACATCATTCGCAACAACGGCGACGAGGGAATTGACATTCGTCTGGGTCTGCAAGCCATACCCATCGTGAACCCAACGACAGCCCGGTTGACTGGCACGATTCGCAATAACACGATCGCCAACAATGGACAGAACGGTGTTCAGGTCCAGGTCAGAGGGAGTACAGTCGCAAGAGTCGCGATCGATAACAATACGATCACCAACAATGGACTGCGCGGGGTTGATCTCAGTACTGCTAGTCTGAGCGGTTTAGGATCTCCAAATCTCTCCGCCAATGTCCGAGGGAATACGATTACTCAAGGGCCTACGGCTCCTGTGGTGCAGGCTGCCACAACGGCCAGTCCGGGCGTATCCCAAACCCTGTGTCTTAACCTGAATGGGAATACCTTTACTAATTTCAGTAACCTGCAATTTGCCAACGCACTGAATATCCCAGCTCATACTTTTGCCCTGGTGGGGACGCCAGTTGAAGTATTTTTTAGCAATACATACCTGGCCGGGGGGAGTGGAAGCTTTGCAGGTGTATTTACCAATGTAGCAGCCTGTCCATAAACAGTTGATAGGGCTTGTGCTTGAAGGGTTTATAACCTTTCTCTAATACACATGCAGGGCTTTCAGCATGTGATAGGTGACCAGGATCTGGGTGATGGCCAGGGGGTAGCTCTGGAGGGATTCGCCGGTGGTGCCGGTGACTTTGCCTAGCTCCGGATTGATCTCGCGATCGCAGACATTCATCAAGTGGGGCATATCGCCACAGATAAAGTGCTCCAGTTCCATCACCTGGTCACTGGTGGCATGGCCGTCTACCTCCAGCACATCCACCGGCTTGCCCATGTCCCGGTCTAAGCCCAAACGAATCGCCGCTTTGGAATAGGTGTCGTAGCCCACCACCTGACTCAAATCGGGATGGGGAATGGTGGGCCGCAACACCAGTCGCACATTCAGGTGGCCGCTGGTTTCCTGGGCATTGTCCTTGGGAGGATAGAAGATGACCACAATGTCGGCCCATTGGCGTTGGGGCCGGATAAACTGTTCCGAGTCCGGTTCCCGCTTTTTCATCTCCTCCAGCACCTGTTCCTCGGTGTAACCCCGTTTCTGGGTATCCCGCTTCACCTTCCATTTGGTCCGCAAATCTTCTGGCGGTGCCAGATAGACTTTCACGTCATAGCAATCCCGGGCAGCCCGGGTGGAATAACCTAGTAGTCCCTCCACGATGACAAATTTAGCTGGTTTGATGTACTCCGGGGCTGCAAAGGTGCCGCTGTGGTGGCTATAGATTGGTTTCAGGATGGGCTGTCCTGTCCGCAGCAGGGAAAGGTGCTGCTGCATGATGTCCAGATGGTTGCAATCTGGGTGGAGAGCAGTAATCCCCAGTTCGGCCCGCTGTTTGCGATCGTAGCGATGGTAATCATCGGTACAAATGGTGGTGACATTCTCCGGCCCCAATATCTGGGCAATGCCCCGCGTCAACGTGGTTTTACCTGCAGCGCTGTCACCAACGATACCGAGAATGATGGGCCGATGAGTCATGGTTCCTCCGGGGACGCAAACTTGTCCAAGCAATGGACACCGAATTGGTTTATTTTAAGAAGGAAACAGGAAGGGACGCAATCTTTAGCGCTGACTCGCGCTGACTCTGGCTGGATCGTAGTGCTGGTCTGTTTAGACACTTCCAATCAATATTGGTTGGAATTACTGCTGGATCCTGACCGGGTCAAGGCTATTCCTCTGAGGAGAAAACTCCATGGGTTAAGCCTTTCATCTCCATGTCGGTAATGCCAACGATTTGCACAGAATTTGTAACGATAGCGGTTCCTGGTCGAACAAGGTACACCGGAAGCCTTGCTAGACAAGCTTTACAGGCATCACCATGTACCTCACACCAGCGAAAACCGCTATATTGTGCATTGCCTTTGTAGTTTGTCCATTTCAGCACGACGCGCCCTTCTAACTTATGAAACTGTTTGTATTCCATACTCCCGAGCTCGTTCCGACAGACGCTACCGCTGACTGCGCGATCGCAGTGGATGTCTTGCGGGCTACCAGCACCATGGTCACGGCTCTGTCTGCTGGAGCGGAGGCGGTTCAGGTCTTTAGCGATCTGGATAAGCTGATGCATGCCAGCGACAGTTGGGCTGCCGACAAGCGCATCCGGGCCGGGGAACGGGGCGGAGCAAAGGTGGAAGGGTTTGATTTTGGCAACTCGCCGTTAGATTGCACCCCTGAAAGAGTCAAAGGGTGTCGGCTATTTATCAGTACTACCAATGGCACTCGCACCTTACAACGGGTGCAGCAATGTCCAATGGTTCTGGCCGCAGCGTTGATCAACCGAAAAGCGGTGGTTCAGCACCTGCTGGCCCGTCAACCTGAAACCGTTTGGATTGTCGGATCCGGTTGGGAAGGGAGTTTCTCTCTGGAAGATACGGTTTGTGCCGGTGCGATCGCCGACAGTCTGCTGACTGACTTGGGCGTTTCCCTGGATCAACTGGCCGGAAATGATGAAGTAGTAGCGGCCATTGCCCTCTATCGCCAATGGCAATACCAATTGGTGGATTTATTGCGCCTAGCCAGCCACGGCCAACGGCTCTTGCGGCTGAACTGCGATGAAGATCTGAGATATTGCGCCCAAACGGACAGCCTGGACACCCTGCCAATTCAGCGCGAACCGGGAGTGCTGGTCAATGCCCGCAGTCTGGCAGAAGTCCGATAATCGTTAGCCCTGACATCCCCTGAACTCTACGTTAGGTCTTTCAAGTCTTGAACACAGTTCAGCTTTCAGGATGGTACTGGTGGCCCAACACATCGAATACCTGACGATGTTCAAACAAATCGACTAGTTCCTGGTTGAGTTTGTTTTGTCCGGCTTCCTGGCGCAGGATTTTCAGAGCAATCGACACCGGAACTCCCCGCTTGTAGGGGCGATCGCCCGCTGTCAGTGCGTCGTAAATATCAGCAATGGTCATCATTTGGGACTGGATGGGAATGTCCGGTTGTTTCAGCCCACGGGGATAGCCACTGCCGTCCAACTTTTCATGGTGGCCGTAGGCAATGGTCGGCACGTCCTGTAATTGTTTGGTCCAGGGAATTTGTCGCAAAAACTCATAGGTATGGGTGACGTGGGACTGGATAGCCAACCGCTCCAGTTCCGTCAGGTTGCCGCGATAGACCATTAACTGCAACAGTTCCTCCTGGGTGATCAGCGGCTGTAACTGGCCATTCACATCCCGGTAGGTATATTCAGCTAATTCCCGTAACTGCGCCAGGGGTTCTTCAGCCAGAATCCGTGGTTCATTGGCCTCCTGGAGGATTTGCCAGTAGTGCTGCAAGCGAGCAATTTCATCGGTCAGATGAGTGTCCAGTTGCGCGATCGCCTGACAGTGGGGACAGGATTCCGTTTCTTCTCCTGCATGCTCGGCTATATAGCGGGGATGTTCCACCAGGTAGCGATACTTGGCCTGGGCGCATTCCATTTCCAGGGTGCGCTGGGCCAGGCTGAAGCGATGCTGCACCACCTCCATTTGCAAGGGATACAGCTTTTTCTGCTTGCCCAGAATCGCCTCCGGCACCCCAACTTTGCCGAAATCGTGCAACAGAGCTGCATAACGGATTTCTTGAATTTGCCGCTGGTTAAACCAGATGTCTCGCAGAGGGCCGACCGTGATCTGACTGGCTTCCTCACCCAGCCGCACCGTCAACTCGGCCACCCGCTCGGAATGCCCATAGGTGCAAGGGTCTCTGGCTTCAATAATCTGAACCGAGGCCCGGACAAAGCCTTCAAACAGGTTCTCAATACTTTCCTGCAACTGGTTACGTTCGATGGAAATGGCAGCCTGACTGGCCAGTGATCGCAGGATGCGCTCTTCCCAATGGGAGTAAGGTCGGGTCACCGTTTCAGCATTTTCCGGTGTCACCACCAGGTGGGGGTCAACCTTGCGGTTGATCAGTTGCAGAACCCCAATCGTTTCCTGTTGTTGGTTCTGCATGGGCAACACCAGCACAGAGCGGGTGCGATAGCCAATAGTCTGATCAAAGCTGCGATCAAGGTGATAGGGAACCTCCGCTGGTAAGTGATAAGCATCGGGAATATTCAGACTTTCCCCGGTTAAGGCCACATACCCAGCCAGACTATTGGGGGTCAGTGGCATGGCAAATTCCTGAAAGGAAGCCGACGGGCAGGAAAAGTTCTGGGCCACCTTGAACCAAAGCGCCGATCGCTCCTCCGTCCGGTCTACTAGATAGACACTGCCCGCATCACTACAGGTAATCTCCCGGCATTTTTGCAGGATCAGGGTTAACAAATCATCCAGATCATTAGTGCTGGACAGCGCCGTCCCGATCGCCAATAGTTGCTCAATTAACTCAGCCCGTGCAGCAGACTCCTGCACAAACATTTGATCAACGGCCATACATCACCTCAGATTGGCGATAAGGCAAGTTCTGTTCCGCTCCTCAAGTCAATCGTCAGTTCGCCAGATGGCATAGAGTTCAACGGCTGCACCAAACCCAAACCCCGCATCGTTCTAACCCCAGGCAAGAACGACTGAACCGACAAATCTCCTTATACAATAGTTTTCCCCCTGGGGAAAGGCCTCCGTGATGAACTGCC
>CAZBTL010000102.1:0-14828 GCA_964494755.1 uncultured bacterium
AGTCAGTCCCCTACAAAATGGCAGATTTGCCTATAGCTATCAGGTGTGCTTTGGGGGGCTAACGCGCTACCGGCTGCTAAAGCTCGATCTCCTGCCCATGTTCGGTAAAGCGGACGGACTGAACGCCCCATTGGGGATTGGATGTCAAGGTTTGGCGGAGACCGCCAAACAGCGCCAGTTGCTCACACATGGAGAGGGAATGCAGAGATCGGGGAGAGGCGGCAGCGGTTCTTAGGTCCACGGTGGCGGTTCCGCCTTCCACTTTGACACGAAACCCCGACAGGCTGAAGTCCCCGCTGTCCTGGCTTGCCAGGAGCTTCTCGATCGCCTCCTCCAGCGATCGCTGGGCCGAAACCACCACCGGCGTGGGGATCAGATTGGCGCACTGGTCATCCACTTGAAACAGGTTGACCGTAACCGTGGGTGTGGGCGGTTGGGAGGGTGATGGCGTAGAGGCGGCGATATTGGGCGTTGCTGGGGGGCTACTACTAACCAGGTCAGGGGAAGAAGCCTGGGCTTGGGGAGAGCGGCTTGGACTCCGTTCGGGGGCAACCGCAAAACAGCCTGTCAGGCCCAGCAACCCAGCACTGGTTAATCCAATCAGTTCAACAGCAAGGTGAGGCATAGGAAAAAATGCCATCTGGGAATGGGATCGGTTGCTAGCAGTTGCCAAAATTTGCCCAGACAGATTGTGGAATGGTGTCTACTGAGGTTAGCATAGTTGCTAGCGAGGCCCACCATTTGGGCAACGATGTCGAATTTTGTGAATTCCATGGACAACGGTCCATCACCTTACAGTAGAATCCTCCCCTAGCCCGGTGAGTCTCAATCTCCTGGCGCGGGGGAGATTGAGGAGAAAGTATGCTCACACAGGAAGGACGTTCTTCACTGTTGGCAATTGCCGACTTGAACCGACTAAAGTCTGAGTTAAACCAACTTCCCCCGGTTGATGTGGGGGACTATATTGCCGATTTGCCACCCGAACAACGGGCGATCGCATTTCGGTTGTTGAAGAAGGATCATGCCACCGGCGTGTTTGAATATTTAGATCCGGACGTGCGGGAATCCCTGATTGGATCGTTGCACGATGCCCAGGTCTGTCAACTGGTGGAGTCGATGAGTCCGGACGATCGGGCTGAACTGTTTGATGAATTGCCTGCTGGCGTGGTACGGCGGCTGATTCAGCAGTTGAGTCCGGCGGAACGACAGGCGACCGCCACCATTCTAGGCTATGCAGAAGGCACCACTGGCCGGATCATGACCACGGAATACGTGCGGTTGCGCCAGGGACTAACGGTCTCCCAGGCCCTGAGCAAAATTCGCATGAATGACCAGGATAAGGAAACCATCTACTACGCCTACGTCACGGACGATAATCGTAAATTAATGCAGGTGGTTTCCCTGCGGCAGTTGTTGTTCTCTTTGCCGGATGCCCTGATCAAAGATATCGCCAGCGATCGCGTCCTGAAAGTTCGCACCGAAACGCCTCAGGAAGAAGCAGCCCAACTCATGAAGCGCTATGACCTGCTGGCTTTGCCGGTGGTGGATCGGGAAGATCGGCTGGTGGGCATTGTCACCATTGACGACATTGTTGATGTCCTGGAAGAAGAGGCCACGGAAGATATTCAGAAATTAGCTGCTGTCAGTAAGGGGGATGAGTCCTCCTTATCGCACCCGATCGCCAAACTGCGCAACCGGCTGCCCTGGTTGTTGGCCATCATGGGGCTTTACATTGGCGCCTCCAGTGCGATCGCTCCCTTCCAGTCCACCATTGCCCTGGTTCCAGTGCTGGCAGTAATCATGCCGCTGTTTTCCAACACAGGGGGAACGGTTGGCATTCAAGCCCTGACCGTCACTATCCGCTCCCTCGGCGTTGGTGAAGTCACCCCAGAGGACACCTGGGCCATTCTGCGCAAAGAACTGACCGCTGGCCTGGGAACCGCGCTGGCTCTGGGCAGCACCATGATTCTATTGTCCTTGATCTGGACCCGTCCGGAGGAACGCTGGGTTTGCTTAGTAGCTGGCGCAGTCATGGCTACCAATAGTCTGGTTGCGGTCACCCTAGGCACTCTGTTACCGATGGCCATGAAGCGGCTAAAAGTTGATCCGGCTTTAATCAGCGGCCCACTGGTAACGACCATGCTGGACACCATCGGCTTTATTCTCTTCCTGTCCATGATTACCCTCAGTTTGAGGGTGTTCCACTTGCCAACCTGACCGGATGTCTAAACCCACTCAATCGTCAGCTATTAATACAAGTCGGGACACACCGGTCTATCAGGAATTCAGGAACCAGTCGTCAGAAGCTGGCCAAGTTAATGAGTTCTGAGTCCTGGATTCAGGAGTCAGAAGCCAGAACTCTGACGACTGCCCCAACCAAATGTCTCGCTTTATATAGCTAGCCTAATCATCCACAGTGTTTAAAGATTCTACTTTGGAGATGTGATCTATGATTCGACAGAGAATTGACTCAGCGTGGGCTGAGGAGTGTTTGTCCTGTCGAAATCTTTAGGACCTATCACATGATTGCAACCGCACCATCTGCCAATCAAACTGCCTTAACCGAGCTGAAATCGGGACTGCCCAATCTCTGCGGCTGGGAAGCAACTATTCAGTCTATCGTTAACCACAGCGATCCCATCTTTTTACCCACCACCAATCTCCGCATCGAAAATATCACCGCCGGATTTGCCTGTGCGTTGCATATGCACCAGCCCACGATTCCGGCTGGCGCTAATGGAGAACTCATTTGCAACCTGCAGCATATGTTCGAGCATGCAGGAGAAGGCGATAACCATAACGCCAGCGTGTTTGCCTGGTGTTACAGCCGCATGGGCGACTTTATTCCCGAACTGGTTGCCAACGGTTGTAATCCCCGAATCATGCTGGATTACTCCGGTAATCTGCTGTGGGGGCTGCGCCAAATGGGCCGGGATGATATCCTGAACAACCTCAAGCGTCTGGCCTGCGATCCCCATTACCAGCCTTATGTGGAATGGCTGGGAACCATGTGGAGCCATGCTGTTGTGCCCTCCACCCCGATTCCGGATATCAAATTGCAGATTCAGGCCTGGCAGCATCACTTTGCTGCTATCTTTGGCTACGATGCCCTGCGGCGAGTCAAGGGCTTTTCACCGCCGGAAATGCACCTGCCGAATCACCCTGACACGTTATATGAGTATGTCAAAGCCCTCAAAGAGTGTGGCTATCGCTGGCTCATGGTGCAGGAGCATTCGGTTGAGCGACTAGATGGCTCTGGACTTTGGCAAGATCAGAAATATATTCCTAACCGTCTGGTGGCTCGTAATTCTCGCGGCGAGACGGTCAGTATTACGGCCTTGATTAAAACCCAGGGATCGGACACCAAACTGGTGGCCCAGATGCAACCCTACCACGAAGCCAAGGGTCGGGGTAGGCAATCAATTGGGGCCCATACGGTTCCCTCCTGTGTGACTCAGATTGCTGATGGGGAAAATGGCGGCGTCATGATGAATGAGTTTCCCCGCGATTTCCAACCCCTCTGGTATGACATTAAGGATAATGGCCGGAGTGTGTCAGGGGTGGTCGGTCTGAACGGCACCGAGTATATCGAGTTAATTGAGGCAGCGGGTGTCGATCCCCAGAACTATCCCGAAATTCAAGCGGTCGAGCAACACAAAATCTGGCAGAAAGTGGATCCGGATAAGGCTACGACGGAAGCGGTGGAACGGGCGATCGCGGAACTCAAACAAACGGACCATCGGTTTCACATGGATGGGGCTTCCTGGACCAACAATATGAGTTGGGTGCAGGGCTACGAAAACGTGTTAGAGCCGATGAATCAGTTGAGCGCAGCCTTCCACCAAAAATATGATTCCCTGGTGGCGCAGGATCCCTCTGTCACCCAACGAGATGACTATCAACAAGCACTGCTCTACAATCTGGTGCTCCAAACCAGTTGTTTCCGCTATTGGGGTCAGGGCACCTGGACCGACTATGCTCGGGAGATTTTCCGTCGGGGAGAGTCGCTGCTTTAGTAAATCGCTAGGTACTTAATAGCAGTACTTTCCGTCTTGTTGGGTCTTGTGGTCTTTGCCAGTTCGGATCGCACCTAACAAGGTTGAAACAATGACGCAGCGCTGGGGACGGGCAGAGGAGCGGGGCCGCAGGGTTACGCGACCTAATTGCCCGTTGACCTGTCCATTTTCGTTAAACCGAACCCGGTGGATGCCGCTCGCTGCTTGCAAGCTGGTTTCTGGATCCAGTTGAATGGCTGGATTCAGGTTATTCCAGGTGGCACTGGCGGGTGGAATGCTCGCGCTGTGAGTAGCCCATTGAACCGTGCCATTTTGTTCCCGAATGCTAAATTGCCAGATCAAATGGTGGCGTTTGGCTTCACTTTGGGCCAGCCGAATTGCTTGTAAGACTTCATCCATACCTGTATTCAGGCGTTGGGTATTGAGTAAACCGACCCATCCAGGGGCCAAAAGTGTGGCTAGAATGCCGACACCTGTTACTACAACCAGCGTTTCCAGCAGTGTAAAGCCTTTGGCCGATGGTGGTTGTTCCGATTGGGCAACTCGGATCAATTTTATTTGCATCAATCTGCTCCGATAGTTGGATCCTGCCATCTGTCTAGATTCGAACTGGAACCTTGGTCGCTATCATCCGTGGCTGGGATGAAGAGCAGCCTAGGTTGTTCTCCTGATAGCAGGCCGATCCCAATCCATTAGGTAGTAGACGGGAATGGAAAATTTCTGGCTGGCGAAGACTGCAGCGCTTGTCCCGTTCAAGGCAACAGAGGGATTGCGATCGCTCAATTCAGGTTAAGAGTGCCCGTGGCCCTGTTGGGCATAACAGCTAATTTCTCCGGTAGGAACAAGGGCCTCTTCACTGGATGACTGTAAATAAGTTAGGACGGTTGGCAGGCTGTACTTTCGCGATGCTGTTGTGTCAGACTACTTTGAAAATTACAAACGTTCCTAGTGCTACTGGATCTGGCTAGCGTTCGATACCCGATGGCAGGTCTGTCCTGCGCATCTGAATAGAACGGCTTCCAGACAAAGGAGTAGCCTAACTAATAGGGTCTGATTCCCTGTGGTGGGTGGCTGGCAGCTATCTTTTTTGCCGATTTTTCAGCCTGTCAAGTGCATCATGGCTGATTACTCTGTTGGCTGGGGCATTCTAGGGGTGTTCAACTTTCAGCCTGACTGGGAATGCTATGGACATTCCAATTAAACTCATTTTTCAAAGAGCAATTTGGCGGAATTCGGATGATAACAAAATGCAACGGCAACTTCAGAAGTGTTGCAAAACCCTCCGCACAGGGAGCGGACTCAGTTAGTTTGTTTTCAATCCTATTGGCGATCGCGACCAGGAGCAACCAATTTAGATGGGTGTGGAAACCATGACGAAAAAGCTCATCGGTTCTGAGCCGGTGGCAGAAGCCATCCAACTTGCTCAAATCTCATTGAATAGTGCAACCAATGCCATTTTCTGGATCGGAGAAGGGGCACAGTTTTTGTATGTCAATGAGGCAGCTTGCCGCTTCCTGGGATACTCGAAGGAAGAGTTCATGGACATGACATTGCATGACATTGATCCCAGTTTATCGACGGAGAAATGGTCGCATTGCTGGCAAGCACTGCAACAGCAGCATTCAATGAGCTTCGAGTCCCGTCATCTCACCCGCAATGGCGGCTTACTGCCGGTGGAAGTGAGCCTGAACTACCTGCAATTTAATGGCTACGCAATTGGTTGTGCTTTTGTTAACGACATCCTAGAGCAGCGCCTAGCACAGAGCGCCCTGACAGAAAGTGAAGAGCGCTTCCGCTGTTTAGTAGAGGGAGCAGGGGATGCCTTTTTCCTGCACGATTTGGAAGGGCAAATTATTGATGTCAACCAGTGGGCCTGCGATAGTCTGGGCTACACCCGAGAAGAATTACTTACGCTGTCGATTCAGGACATTGATCAGGATTCCTCCCTGCCAGGTGCCTGGCAGCAGTTGGAACCATCCCATCCCATCTCAGTCAACAGTCTGCACCAGCATAAAGATGGTTACACCTTTCCAGTGGAAATGCGCCTGAGTGCCATTGATCTGGCTGGTACCCGATTGATTGTTGTTCTGGGGCGGGACACCAGTGAACGGGAAAGAACCCGGGAGCAGTTGCGGCAGTTTGCCTTTTACGATGGTCTGACCCGCCTACCCAATCGCACCCTACTGATGGAGCGATTGGAAGAAGCCATCCAAACCGCGGCAGACAAACCGTTTGCATTGCTCGTGTTTAATTTGCATCGGTTTGAAGCCGTAAAGTATAGTTTTGGACACTCCGTCGGGGAGCAACTACTTCTGGCCGCAACGCATCGGTTAAGCACCTGCTTACCTGCTGACGCAGTTATGGCCCGCATTGAGTCGGATGAGTTTGCGATCCTGTTGCCACAAATGCAAGGGACGGATAGGGTGTTGCGGTTTGCCCGCCATATCCAGAAGAAACTGACGTCGCCGTTTAATTTGGGTGGGCATCATGTCTTTACGGATGCCAGTGTGGGGATTGTCTACAGTCACGCTGGCTATCAAGCTGCTAAGGACTTTTTGCAGGCTGCGGATATTGCCATGCATCAAGCCAAAACAACCGCTTCGGGACGATGCGTCGTGTTTGACAACAGCATGCAGACCCAAGCGGTGCAGCGATTGCGGCTGGATGCGGATTTGCGTCGGGCATTACATCGGCATGAATTCCAGGTTTATTATCAACCGATCCTTGCACTCAATAGCAGTCATATTGTGGGGGTAGAAGCACTGGTTCGCTGGCAGCATCCGGAGCGGGGCATGGTTTCTCCCGTGGAATTTATTCCATTAGCGGAAGAAACTGGCCTGATTATACCGCTGGGCAATTGGGTGTTGCGGCAAGCCTGTCGCCAGTTAATGGATTGGCAGAACCAGTTTCCAGATCATCCCCGATTGTTTGTCAGCGTTAATTTATCGGTCATCCAACTGGGGCAGGCGGATTTGTTGAAACAAATTGATCTGGTGCTGGAGGAAACCGGATTACCGCCTGATCAATTAAAGTTGGAAATTACGGAATCGGCCGCGATGGAGAATGCTCAGCGGATGATCAGTATTCTGGAGCAGTTGAAGGCCCGTCGGATCCGGCTTAGTATTGATGATTTCGGTACTGGGTACTCCTCGCTCAGCTATTTGCACTCCTTCCCGATCGATATGCTGAAAGTGGACCGATCGTTTGTGATGCACATTGAGGAGCAGAGCAAAAACCTGGAAGTGATTCAGACCATCGTTCGATTGGCCCACGGGCTAGGGATGGAGGCGATCGCAGAAGGAATTGAAACGCCTCGACAGCTAGAATTTTTGCAAGCCTTGGGTTGTGAATATGGGCAGGGCTTTTTGTTTGCCAAACCCTTGCGAGCCACCGAAATTGAAGTTTTGCTAGCCAAGGGATGTGATTCGCCTTCGACCTCAGCTACGCCCAGTTACGGACAGGCCATCCACAATTAAGGAGGGGGTGTAGCAGGATCCATTCCAGTCTGCATCTCCCCCCAATTCAATTAACTGCTTCAGGGCTGTGTACACATTGCCGAAGACCATTGTGTCCTTCACCCGGCCTACAATCTGTCCATCTTTCACCCGATAGCCCAGATCCACGTTAATGGAGAACTCGCCGGAGATGCCAGCGCCACCACCCAACATTTGATCGATGACCAGTCCATCTTCCAAGCTGGCAATTAATTCGGGCAGAGATTTATTGCCCTGTTCAATCAGGAGGTTGAACAAGCCGGGGGTGGGATAGCTACCCAGACCTGGACGGAAGCCGTTGCCGGTGGTGCCGCTGCCTAGGACTCGACCAGTGGTGCGATCGGCATAGAACAGTTTCAGTACGCCCCGATCAATAAAGGTAATGGGGCGAGTTGGGGTGCCTTCGTCGTCAAAGGGGCAGCTAAAGGGACCATGACTCGGTTGTTGGGAAATGGTTAGTCCTTCGGCGGTTACTAACTGGTTCAGGCGATCGCTCCAGGGAGACGCCCCTTCAATCACCTGTTTGCCATTCAAAGCCGCCTGCACCGTGCCCCAAAGCATATCGGCTGCTTTGGAGGTAAACAAAATGGGCACCCGTCCCTGTGGGGGGAGGGTGTTGTCCCTGGCCCAGTCCAGACGGAGTAAGATTTGCTGGGCTAGTTTGACGGGGTCGAGTTTGCCTCGTTCGGTCTGGCCATCGGACACACTAAGAAAATCATCACCTCGCACCCACTCGCCTGAAACATAGCAACTGAGGGTGGTATCGGTGTAACCACAATCCAAGCCGCGGGAGTTGATCAGGCGGGTGGTTTCGGCGTCGCATTCCCACTCCGCATTACACAGGACATCCGGATAGACTTCTCGAATTAGCGCGATCGCCTCCTTGCCCCAGTTCACCAGTTGCTCAACCGCCACCGCCTCCCCCAAATCGGGATAAAACACCTGGGAGTTGTCTGTCAGTTCAATGGTTTCCGGATCGTTCAAATCACTCAGGGCAATGGCCCGGTCCACTAAGGCTTGCGGCTCAACGGGCCCATAGGCTACTGCCAGGCCAGGACAATTATTTCGCCATAGCCGCAGGGCTGTTCCTTCGGCCTGGGCACTTTCAAGTTGCTTTAAGCGGTTTGCTTCGAAAAAAACTGGACGGGCTAGGGAATAGGATTGGAATACCTCTGCTGCTTCAGCTCCGGACTTAGCCGCCAGATCCAGCAGTTGCTCTGCCAGGGTTGCGTGTTGCAACTTGTTGGAAACCATATATCTTTCCGGCGATCAGCGATCCGTTGTTGGATTTCAGCAAGGCCGAAACGGTAACCGATGGAAGCATTGCGAATAACAACCAGTTATTCATTCATTCTTCGCAACGGGTGGCCAGGACGGCAAACCCCTGACTGCCAACAACTTAAAATCACTTTACGCTAAAACGACCTCCTGTAATAACCAGAACCCAGCAAAGGAGTTGCTATCCGGTGAGGTCTGCACGGCTAAAAAGTGAACCTGTTGGGCTTGCTGTTTGGCGATTTCAAACTGACTGGCTTCTGCCTGCAGTTTTGAGTTGTTTAAAGCAGCCAGCACCCAGCGATCGCTTACCCCCGTTTCCAGCAGCAATCGGGCGGGCGGACCAGCATCAAACTTGAGGCAGGCCAGATCAAGACCGGACATCCAGGCGGCCAGCGGTGTTGCCCGTGAAGAAAAGATTACCAGGCCGGGAATTTGGGTATTTGGTGAAAGTCCGGCCAGACTAAGCGGGAAAACCTCCTGAAAGTCGATCTCCCACTCATTCATTTCCGCAAACGCAGTTGCCTCCAGACTGACGAAAGCCCACTTTTGTCCCCGTAGGGCGTCTGGCAAAGGTTGGGGCGGGGTAACAGCAAAGCTAACTGTGGGATTGGCGCCTGCCTGGAAACCCGGCATGGTTGGATAGACCTCTGCCTGTCGTTGCTGTAGCCATTGGTTGAGTGCCAGTGTCCGTCGGCTGAGTTGGGTGGGAAGGCCCAAATCCTGACAGGCGCGGGTGATCATGTTGGTCATGGCCTGGCGGAAGAAGCGGATGCGGTCAGGCGGTTGGGGCGCCTGACCTATCGCTGTTTGTAAGACCTGCTTTAACCGGGCTGAGTTAATTTCCGTGCTGGGACAAAATTCTGCATAGCGAAACAGGGATTCCGGTTGGCTGTCGATCTGCAACGGACTCTCACAGATCAGAATCTCCCACACTTTCTTGTTAGTTTCATCAAAAATCGGACGGGAATAAAAATCCAGTTCCCAAATAATGGTCATGCCTGAAGCAACATTTACAAATTACGAATTCATGGATAGAGAACAGTCTGGGTGAGGTTTGCTCCCCCCTAATCAAGATGGCATGTTTTGACCCATTCGGATTGGCTCCGGGGCCAAGTTCATGGCAACTCTGGCTTGAGTGGATCGGGGATTCCTGCGCCTGGTAGCGATCGCAATCTCCTGCTGGGCGGGCTGTCCCAATCCTTCCGGGCATGATCCATGTATCGATGTTAGGATTGCCACAGGAAACAAAAGAGAAAAGAGAAAGGATACCACACTACATGGAAGAGTTCGAGAAGTCGATATCCTTTGATGGTAGGGATATTCGGCTTAAAGTAGGTTTGTTCGCTCCTCAAGCAGGCGGAGCAGTTCTGATTCAATCGGGGGATACGGCGGTTTTAGTCACCGCAACCCGGGCATCGGCGAGAGAAGGGATTGATTTTCTCCCCTTATTGGTTGATTACGAAGAGCGGATGTATGCAGCCGGACGAATTCCGGGAGGCTTTTTGCGTCGGGAAGGACGTCCCCCCGAAAGAGCAACCTTGACCAGTCGTTTAATTGACCGCCCGCTGCGGCCATTGTTTCCAAACTGGCTACGCGACGACATTCAAGTGGTGGCAACGACGTTGTCGATGGATGAGCGAGTACCACCAGATGTGCTGGCGGTGACCGGGGCATCAATTGCCGTATTGTTGGCCAAGATACCATTCAATGGACCCATGGCGGCGGTTCGGGTCGGTCTGGTTGGCGATGATTTTGTCATCAATCCCACCTACAACGAGATTGAATCCGGCGATCTGGATCTGGTGGTGGCCGGTTCTCCCGATGGGGTGATTATGGTTGAGGCGGGAGCCAGTCAGTTGCCAGAGCAGGACATTATCGAAGCAATTGACTTCGGCTATGAAGCTGTTCGGGATCTGATTCAGGCTCAACGCGACCTCATGAGCGAATTGGGAATTGAACTGGTGCGGGAGGAGCCACCCGCCATTGATAACACGCTGGAAACATTTATTCGAGATCGGGCGAAGGCTCCGGTGAAAGAAATCTTGGGCCGTTTTGAGAAGGATAAGAAGGTTCGGGATGCGGCTTTGGATGTCGTTAAAGAATCCATCGCAGCAGAAATTGCGGAGTTGCCGGATGAAAACCCGGTGAAGGTAGCGGCAACGGTTGACGGTAAGGCGTTGGACAATGTCTTCAAAGACGTCACTAAAAAACTAATGCGTCGTCAGATTATTGAAGACTTGGTTCGAGTGGATGGCCGCAAGTTGGATGAAGTCCGTCCCATTTCTTGCCGAACCCAGGTGTTGCCCCGACGGGTACATGGCAGCGCCATCTTCAACCGGGGCTTAACCCAGGTGATGTCTGTGGTGACGCTGGGAACTCCAGGTGATGCCCAGGAACTGGATGATCTGCATCCTGATGAGCAAAAGCGCTACCTGCATCACTACAATATGCCCCCCTACTCGGTTGGGGAAACCCGTCCGATGCGATCGCCAGGTCGCCGGGAGGTGGGTCACGGGGCTCTGGCTGAACGGGCATTACTACCAGTGTTGCCTAAGAAAGAAGAGTTTCCCTATGTGATTCGGGTTGTCTCGGAGGTTCTGTCTTCCAATGGTTCGACCTCAATGGGTTCGGTGTGTGGATCCACCCTGGCCCTGATGGATGCCGGTGTTCCCATTTCTAAGCCAGTTAGTGGCGCAGCCATGGGCTTAATTAAGGAAGGGGAAGAAGTTCGCATCCTGACTGACATTCAGGGCATTGAGGACTTTCTGGGAGATATGGACTTCAAAGTGGCAGGCACGGATGTTGGCATTACTGCCCTGCAACTGGATATGAAAATTACAGGTCTGCCGATGGCTGTGGTGGCCCAGGCCATCAATCAGGCCAGACCGGCCCGTCTGCATATCCTCAGCAAGATGCTGGAGGCAATTAATCAACCCCGCAAGGAAATGTCGCCCTATGCGCCGCGCCTCCTAACGCTTAAGATTGATCCAGACATGATTGGCATGGTAATTGGGCCAGGCGGGAAAACCATCAAGGGTATTACCGAAGAAACTGGCGCCAAGATCGACATTGAGGATGATGGAACGGTTACCATCTCGTCAACGGATGGAGAACAGGCGAAGCGGGCCCGAGCCATTATTCAGGGGATGACCCGCAAACTCAGTGCGGGCGATGTGTATGCCGGTCGGGTCACTCGTATTATTCCCATTGGTGCTTTCGTGGAATTCTTGCCTGGCAAGGAAGGAATGATCCATATCTCCCAACTGGCGGACTATCGGGTCGGCAAGGTGGAGGATGAGGTGGCTGTGGGAGATGAGGTGATTGTTAAGGTGCGGGAAATTGATAGCCGCGGCCGGATTAACCTGACCCGTTTGGGGATCCATCCCGATGAGGCGACTGCCGCTCGTGAAGCCGCAGCAGTTGAATAAAGCAGTTGATTAAACCAGGGTGGTAGGCGACAATGCCGACCGCCAACCAAACCGGCGATTGCGATTGAATTCCAGAACCGCGATCGCTGCGTTATTTTTACCTGGAAACCAGCCAACCGATGCCAATGGCTACGCTGGATGTGTCACAACCCTCCCATGACCAGCCTAGATCCAGCAGTCAGCCCAGTGTTGCTGCTGGCAATATAGCGATCCGATCAGGATTGTGAAAGGTTTCCGCAGGAAATCCTTCTCACAAAGCCCTTTCACCATCGAGTCGTTCACAAGTCATTTAGGACTGCTATAGGATTCATGCTGTTGCTACGCTGCAAGGATTCCGTCGATCAGCGATCTCCCGCTTGTCCACCATCGTTATCATGGCAGGCATATCTGGTGAGCACTTGGCTTGCAGACCCAGTTCCTGCACGACTTGATCGAAGGTTTTTCCCTCTGTCATTCGGTAGGCAATTTCCTCCACCTCGGCCCAGGTTAAGTTGCTTTCCACAAACGCCTTGGTCATGACATACAGTAGATCTTGCCAGCGGTTGCCTTCCAAGGTTGTCATCATGTTGTGTGGAACTTCCAGCACCCGGTTAAAGCAGTGATACCAACTAACTGGTTGGTTTGCCAGCGCTGCTTCAAACAAGGTTCGATGATCCGCCCGATCAACTGCAATGTCAGCTTCGCTGGAGATGACAAACAGGGGGGCCGATGGTTGGTGCTGAGCTAGATCCTTAACTTGATTGCCGAGATCAAGAAATGTCCGCAAAGCTGGCACCGCAAATCCGTTGTAGCCTCTGGCTGGAAATTTGGCTGCGACTTCAGCACTGAACCATTCAAAGTAGGAGCTAGAATTTCTGACGAATAAATCAATCAGTCGGCTGCTGCTACTGAAATAGGGGGCAAACAACACGGCCCGATCAATCGTCCGAGATTGTTGGAATGCCAACCAGGCAGCGATTGTTCCACCGCCGGACAAGCCTCCCACAATGACTTGCTGACCTAACGCCTGGGCTTGCTCCAACCAATGTAGGGCGAATTTCTGGTAGGTCTCTATCTCTGTTGGCAGGGGCGGGGGCTGATCTCGGTTCCAGTTTCCCGCCTGCCCATGCCCTGGCATCAGTGGTACTAGAACGTTATACCCGGCCTTAAAAAGGGCAGTCCCCATTGGCTCAAACTGGAACGGTCCAGATGTGAAGCCATGGAAAAATAAACAGACCCGATCGGTGGGTTGTTCATGGAAGAAGAAGCGAGAACGGCAGCACTCCGCCAGGAGGGGCAGGGCGTTTTCTCGGCTGCGGGCTGCTTCGGCGATCGCGGCAATGGTTTCGGAATAAGTAGCCATAGGAATTTACCAATCAGTAGATGCAGCTTCACCCTAGCCTTCCGTTTCAGAGACAGCGCAAAACGTAACAAATTGTGACGTTTGTCAAGTTTGAAAGCACTGAATTTTGGGCTGAAGATTGGGGATGGCAACCTTTGGAGTGTTATTCCCTGGTTGATCTCCATTCTTGATTGGTCGGCTGACCTAACTCCTTAACTGTAGGCTGCTGTGAACTCTGAAGCCAGAATCATGGAACCAATGCCAGAGTCGGTAAAAATTTCCAAGAGAAGCGCGTGGGGAACCCGGCCATCGATAATATGTGCCGCACGCACGCCTTGAGCCAGCGATCGCACACAGCAAGTTACCTTGGGAATCATGCCGCCAGAAACAACTCCTGATTCAATTAGCTTCCGAGCTTCCTGGATGTCTAACTTCGGGATCAAGGTGGAACGATCCTTGTAGTCCTGCAGAATTCCGGCGGTGTCGGTCAGCAGAATCAGCTTTTCAGCTCCCAGGGCTGCAGCAATTTCACCAGCGACTGTATCTGCATTGATGTTATAGGCCTGGCCCTCTTCATCCGTTGCCACACTGGAAACTACGGGAATGTAACCAGACTTAACCAGCGTATCCAGAATGTGGGTATTCACACTGGTTACTTCCCCAACAAAGCCAATTCCTGTCTGGTCGGTGGGTCGGGCCTTAATCAGGTTAGCATCCTTGCCACACAGCCCCAGGGCATCTCCACCCGCCTGGTTAATCAAAGAGACGAGTTCTTTATTGACCCGCCCAACCAAGACCATCTCAACGACATCCATGGTGGCTGCATCTGTTACCCGTAGGCCGTCTTTGAACTGGGGTTCAATGCCCAATTTGTCCAACCATGTATTAATTTCTGGTCCCCCCCCATGAACCAGCACTGGCCGCAGTCCAACACAGGCCATTAGGACCACATCCCGAATCACTTTGTCTTTGAGGTTGCTGTCTTTCATGGCAGCTCCCCCATATTTCACAACAATTGTTTTCCCAGATAGTTGCTGAATGTAAGGTAATGCCTCACTCAGAACCCGAACGCGAGTTGCTTCTTCCTGCAGGATGTGGTCAATTGTAGTCATTGTTACAGTTCGTGCGGGTGAAAATCACTGATGACAAGCAGTTTAGGGGGTAACGCGGGAAAAAGCGCAAGTTCATCAGAAAAATTCTATTCTTCGGATTTTTCGGATCAGTGTTTTACGCCTCAAGTGCAATCACCTGCCGGGGTATTCATCCTTCCGATAACTGTTCCGGCAACTAG
>CAZBTL010000103.1:0-11586 GCA_964494755.1 uncultured bacterium
AAGAGTCAAAATCTCTTTGGCGGCGCGATCGCAAACACCGGGGGCGCCCAATGCCTCTTGCATGGTCCGATAGTCTGCCAGGATTTGCTGGCGGCGCTCTGGGTTCAGCAGCAGGTCTAGAGCCTCTTGCACCAAATTTTCCGAGGTTGCGGCATCCTGCAAAAATTCCCGCACGACAGGTTTCATCTGCACCAGATTGACCGGCGAAATGTAGGGAACTGAGAAGTTCAGCAGTCGGCTTGCAATCCAGGCTGTAACTGGATTGACTTTGTAAAGGACGACCTGAGGCACATTCAACAGGGCCAGTTCTAAGTTGACTGTCCCTGATTTAGTGAGGGCCAGGTCAGCGGCAGCGATCGCCTGCACCGACAGGGGAACCTCGGCCAGGGTACTTTGACTCGGATTGGACAGGATGGTAGCCCGTAGCCCTAGGGTCTGAATCGATCGTTCAATTGGGTGACGATAGCGCTCCAGTGAGAGTGGGATCCAGAAATGGACCTGGGGCAGTTTTTCCTGGAGTTGCCGGGCCGCTTCAGCAACGACTGGCCACAGATACTTCACTTCCTGTTGACGGGAAGCTGGCATTAAGACAATTGCGATCTGATCGGGGGCAATGCCCAAAGCAGTTCTGGCCTGCTCACGGGAAGGAGCGGTTTGCATCCGGTCCACCAGGGGATGCCCCACCCAACAAACATTGGCCCCCTTCTGCTCAAAATAGCGGGCTTCTTCAGGGAAAATGGCCAGGATGCGCCGGGTGGCCTGGACAATGCGTTTGGTGTTGTAAGCACTCAGAGACCAGACCCACTCCTGCGGGGCAATGTAGTAGACCACGGGCACCTGCGGCAAATGCTTGGCAAAATAGCCGCAAAACTCCACATTGGGACTCATGTAGTCGATCAGCACCACCCCATCGGGCACCTGCTGGTTGAGAAATTGCTTCGCCTGACGCTGCAGCAACAGGGTTGGAATGATAAAGGGTAAGGATTCGACTAGACCAATAGAACCAATGGCACTGGTGTTACCAAGGAGATGGGCTCCGGCGGCGGCCATGCGATCGCCCCCCAGGGCCACAATCTCCAGTTGCAGCCCCATTGCTTCAGCCTGGCGGTGCAGGGCAGTAATTAGTAACGATCCCTGCAAGTCGCCGGAAACTTCGCCGGTGCTGATAAAGATACGGATGGGACGGTTAGGGATAGACAGGGCGCTGCTAGAGGTGGAATTAGTCATCATCCTCGCGGGCTCCTGACCGTCGGCCTGGCGTAGGGCCCCGTCGGCCTTCCTGTTGAGACAGCCAGAGGAACTGCTGCAGATGCTGGACGTGTTCGTTATCTGGCAGAATTTCTAACTTTTCCAGGGCTTCATTCAACGACAAGCCAGAGCGGTAGAGGATGCGAAAGGCTTTCTTCAGGAGTTGTAGGCCCTGGCCGCTGGCTTCATCCAGGACACCCGCTCGCTTGAGACCCACCAAATTCAGCGATCGCACCCGGGCTGGGTTGCCTTCCACAATCATAAAGGGTGGAACATCCCGATTGATTCGGCTCATCCCCCCCACCATTGCCAGACGGCCAATATGGACAAACTGGTGGACCCCCAGAACACCACTGATGCGAGCTTTAGACTCAATTCGGACATGGCCTGATAGAGCCACTGAATTGGCAATAATCACCTGATCTTCAATTTCACAATTGTGCCCCACATGGGCATAGGCCATCAGGAGGTTGCCATTTCCCAAAGAAGTGACTTCTCCCGCAAAGGTGGGTCGGTTAATAGTGACAAACTCGCGGATGTAATTATCATCTCCAATCTTGACCAGGCTAACCGAGCCATCATATTTCAAATCCTGCGGTTCCAGGCCAATCGCAGCCCCAGGAAAGATCCGGTTCCGCGCCCCAATTTCCGTCCAACCATCTAGCACCGCATGGTGTCCGATGACGGTTTCAGGACCAATTGTTACCCGTTCGCCAATCACCGCATAGGCACCAACCCGCACCGTTGGATGCAGCTCAGCCCCAGGATGAATAATGGCGGTTGGATGAATCAAGGGTTCCATAGAGTTATGAGTTATGAATGATGAGTTATGAGTTACCGATGATGAGTTTGTTCAAGCGATGAGCCAAGCACCCAAACTCAATCCTCAAAACTCAAACCAAAATTAGCCGACCAGAGAAAACATCAGTTCACCTTCCGACACCAGATGACCATCGACCTCAGCCCGCCCATGCATTTTGCCAAAACGGCGACGCTTTACGCAGAGAAGCTCCAATGTCATGATTAGCTGATCGCCTGGTACGACTGGCCGCCGAAATCGAACCTTGTCGATACCAGCAAACAAAAATAACCCCTGCTCAATGTCTGCCATTTGGGTCAGAACAATTCCTCCTACCTGTGCCATTGCTTCCACAATCAAGACCCCTGGCATGATTGGTCTACCGGGGAAATGGCCTTGAAAGTGGGGTTCGTTCAGCGTGACATTTTTCAATCCAACTGCCCGTTTGCCTGGCACATATTCAATAATTCGATCAACCAGGGCAAAGGGATACCGATGCGGCAACAATTTTTGAATATCCTCGACGGTCAACACAGTCGCCTGAGTAGAAGCCACAGCGAGCGACCCTATGGGTTGGACAGCAGACTTGTCATCGGTCGGGTGGGCAACGGTACCGGAGGGATTGCCGTCAGTCAATATCGACATGGTCAGAAGGGTTGGGTAGAGGTCAGCGATAAAAGGGTTAGCGGTAGCCAAATAGCCATCAACAAAGACCTGCGTGGCAGGGGCGCCCCACAATTAGCGATCGCACGAGTTGGGTATGCAACTGGTGACTGGCTTTGTAGGCTAAAAAGTGAGCGGTTGGAATCGTGCCCACCAGACTCAAATCTCCCACTAGATCTAAAAGTTTATGACGCACCGGTTCATTTGCAAATCTCAAGGGTGGGTTCAGCCAACTGTCGCCATCACAGACCAGAGCATTTTCCAGGCTGCCACCTTTGATCAGCCCCCGCGCCCTTAAATATTCCACCTGGTGGGCTAAACCGAAGGTACGAGCTGGGGCAATTTCCACCGCGAACCCGGACATCGGACTCAGGTATCCCTGGGTGGGGGCCCAGCTATGCCACTGGTTACCGATCGCCGGCTGGTCAAAATCGATCCCGTAGGTAAAGCGAGTTGTTGGGGCAGGCAGGGCAGCCACAAACGCATCCCCCTCTTGAATCCAGATTGGTTCCAGCACTGACCAGACAGGACGGGGAACTGCCTGGCTGACGGTTCCCACCTGGCCAATAGCAGCAACCCACTCGCCAGCCGACCCATCCAACAACGGCACCTCCGGTCCATTCAGCTCAATCCGAGCATTATCCACCCCCATACCAGCCAGGGCGGCTAACAGGTGCTCAACTGTGCGGACTTGAGCCGCCCCCTGACTCAACTCGGTTGACAGTTGGGTTTGACTGACAGCGGCGATTGAGGCCTCCACTTCAGGGCGACCTGGCAAATCAACCCGGACGAAATAGCGACCTCGGTCAACCGGAGCAGGCAAAACCCGCACCTGAACCTCTAAACCGCTGTGTAACCCAACGCCCTGAGCAGAAATTTCTCCTGCCAGGGTATTCTGAACTCCTCCAACTGCATCGGCGATCGCTGAGGCAGCCTGAGAACGGATTGCTGATTCCATTAGAATCGCTCTCCTATACCAAAGTTCACCTGGCTATCACCTTGATCATTGATACCGTAATCAACCCGCAGGGGACCTAACGGCGATTGGACACGGACACCAATCCCATAGCCAAAGCCACTCCCTGGTTTGCCCCGAATACCGCCCGGATCCCCCAAGACGGCACTCTGCGTGCCAAAGTCTGTGGCGGCATCAAAGAACAATACCCCCGAAAAGATATTGATGATGGGGAAGCGATATTCAATAGTGGCCTGAACAAAGCTGCGGGCCGAACCCAGATCGCCATCCTCATACCCCCGCACCGAGTTGCTACCACCCAGGGCAAATGCCTCATAGGGCGGCAAGTCGCCAATCACCGTCCCAGCCTGGAGATTAAAAGCAAAGGTTTGGGGACAGTCTGAAGGGCTGGGATTGGCCGCTAGACAGCCCTTCGTAAACCGAATCAATCGGGTCGGAATGAAATAGCTGTAACCGGCCCGCAGTCGGTTGCCAAAAATGCTGCCTTCCCCAACCGGAATCCACTGCTCGGTGCCAATTCGGAAGAGCGATCCCTGGGTGGGACGCAGGGGATCATTGCGCAAATCCTGCACGATGCCGAACAGGATGCTGAACAGATCATCCCGTCCAGTGCCACTCCAACTCAGAGGTTCCCGGTTTCTGTTCCCGGGTCCGTAAACCGCATAAGGGCTGATATCGCCATCCGCATCGGTAATCGCGATCGCTTGAAATTGCAAACCCAGCGAAGCGACCCATTGCGGCCGGACGTAGGGGTTGCCGTTCAAAGGACGAGTGAAATTGATGCCGCCCCCGGTGCGGTTAACCCGTGGCGTATCGCCGTTGGGCAGATCCACATCATTGGGACCCCCATCAAAAATCAGGGAAATGGTCCGACGACGGAAAAAGTTCAATGTGTAGGAGGTGCGGAAGGGATCGCCGCCAATCCACGGATCCGTGAAGCTGAGGTCGAACAGCAATTCCCGCTGACCAATCTGAATTTCAGCCCCCAGCCGCTGGTTATTGCCGCCAAAGTTTTGCTGTTGATAACTAACGGTACCAAACAGACCGCTAGCTGAGCTGATCCCAGCCCCAGCAGCGATCGAGCCAGTATTTTTCTCAACCACATTGGCAACTACAATGACTTGGCGCGGATCCTGACCGGGATTCAGCGATAGGCGCACATCATCAAAAATGCCCAAGCCAAAGACCCGTTGTAAGTCCCGCTCGACCATCTTGCGGTTGAACACATCCCCCGGTTTCAATTGAAATTCTCGGGTGATAATAAAATCTCGAGTCCGACCCCGAATCGGATTGCCCTTATCATCCGTATCGTCCCCATCTTTGTTGAGGAAACGAACCTGAATATTCTCAACAACACCCTCAGCAATATCCAGGGTGACCACCCCATCCGGCGAAACCTGGGGAGAACCGACCACTTGAGCCAGGACATAGCCATTGTCCTGATACCACTTATTGAGCTGCTTGATGCCGTCCTGCAACTCAACCAGATTCAATGTCTTGCCATACATTTCTTTGAAGGCTGCATCGACCACCTCCGGTGGCAGGACTTTGGTGCCTTCAACTTTGACCTGAGACAAAGTCGGGTTGACCTTAACCTCAAAGGTGACCCGCACCCCCAGAGGGGTGTCCTCCGGCACTGCCTTCACATCTGAGAAGTAGCCCGTGGCGAAGATTGCATTAATGTCTTCTTGCAATTGGGACCGTGTTGTTGTCCGACCAGGAGTGGTGCGAATAACCCGGTAGACCTCATCCAACAGGGAGCCTTCCGCGCCTTGAACAGCCACTTCAGCCACCAACACCTGGGGTTCCGGTTCCGTTGTTTGCTCTGACGGAGCAGGCTGTTCCGTTGGCAGCGTGGTTCCAGGTTGACCAGGGGCTGCCGGTGCTGGAGCGCCTTCCGAAGGAGTAGATGGCTGGGCTTCCGAGCCGGCTGGTTTGCTCTCACCAGGGGGCGTTGGCATGGACGGCGAGGCCGTCGCAGGGGTGGTCGTGGGCTGGGCTGAAGGCGTTTCAGCGGGAACAGAGGGTGTGGTTGGTTGTTCGGGCTTGGCTGGCGGCCCAAGGCGGATCTGATCCGGCGTATCCTGCCCAGTTTGGGCCAGCCGCACACCCACAGGACTGTTGCCTAACTGAGCCACCAGCAACGGCGTTAACAGATGGGAAGCGCCGGGGGATAGATTGACGGGTCCGGTGTTGTTCGGTTGCTCCGACTGGTCAAATCCGCTGGCCTGCCTCAAAGCAGCCAATCGATCAGTCGGGCGTGGACGGGGGACCGCTGGAGTTGAGTGATCTGGGGCTGACGTAGTTGCCAGCACAGTCAAATCAACCTTCTGCGCCTGAGCCGCCTGAGCCAAGCTGAGACTAGCTGATGCAGAGAAGAAGGCCAGTAAAACCGGAGAAAAACGCATGATGTTCAGACTCTTCGTTACGTCCACAGGTTACGCTCACATCCCACACTCCACCTGGTGCGGCCTGATTGCAAGGCAATCAACTTTAATGAAGATTGATTACGACAAACGGTGAGATCTTACCGCATTCATGGGCACCAATATTTAAGTATGTGACAATACTCGGTCCATCACCTGCTGGTAGGCTGACTCAACCTCACCTAAATCCAGGCGGAAGCGGTCCTTGTCCAGAATGCGCCGCTCCGGATCGGTCTCTCCCAGTTTCCAGAGACGGCAGGTGTCGGGGCTAATTTCATCCGCCAGCAGGAGGTTCTGATGGCGGTCCAGGCCAAACTCCAGTTTGAAATCAACCAGGGTGATACCACATTCCAGAAAGAACTGGGTTAACCGATCGTTGATTTGGAGTGCCAACTGCTGGAGTTGGTTCACTTGCTGGGGAGTGGCAAGTTCCATCAGCAACAGGCGATCGCGGGTCAACAGCGGATCCCCCAGGGCGTCATTTTTGTAATAGAACTCAACCAGGGGCGCCTTCAAAACCGTCCCTAAAGCCAGGCCGGTTTGTTTGCAGAGACTTCCCGCCGCAATGTTTCTGACCACCACTTCCAGAGGCACAATTTTAACGGCGCGGACGCGCATTTCAGTGGGGCTGATTTGCTCGATGAAATGGGTGGCAATTCCTTGCTGCTCCAGCAATTGAAACAAATGGCTGGAAATGGCGCAGTTAACCATTCCCTTGTCCCGAATACTGCCTCGCTTTTGGGCATTAAAAGCCGTGGCGTCATCCTTGAAATATGTAATCAGGATGTCCGGATCATCCGTTTCATAAATAATTTTGGCTTTGCCTTCGTAGAGCTTTTGACGAACAGTCATGGAGAACTTTATGGTGGTGAGTAGAGATGCAGATCCCTCAAAGAGATTGGGGCTGCCAGCCGGTCAGCTGAACCACCCCTTTCCAGTGGATCGAACACCGGAGTCGTGATCAAATAGAGAAGTTTAACTCATACTATGGCATGGCGGTTACCCTAGTTTTGTGGGTTCTGTAGGAAGAGCTTGATGCATCATCGTTTCTATTGTTTCAGGGCGCCCCATGAAACGGTTTTCTCCGGTTAGCGTATTGTCGGTTGGTCTCATACTGGTGGCAGGTTGTTCCACGATGCAGCAAGCTACGTCGGCTGATCGCAGTCCACCGGTGATCGAAACCCGGTCGGTTGATCCGCAAAAGGAACTGGATCTGGCTCGCCGTCTGGCCTGGGATGCAGCCGTTATGGTGCAACATCCGCCCCACCCAGCAATGGTCTGGCAGGAGGCCCGGGTGAAATGGCGAAAAGCCATCCAACTTCTGGAAGCCATTCCACCGGACAGTGCTATCTCCGGCGTTGCCAAAGACCGGTTAGCCGTTTATCGCAAAAATTACGACGCCATTGACAATCGCCTGCGGGTGGAAGAACAGGCAACGGAACAACTGGCCAATGCCAAGGCACTGGCCTGGCAGGCTGCTGTGACCGTGCAGGGCGCCCCCCATCAACTGCAGGTCTGGCAACGGGCCAGCCAAAAGTGGCAGGAGGCGATCGCACACCTGGAAAACGTGCCGCCAACTGCCTCGGGCTTCAAAGAAAGTCAGCAAAAGCTGGCGACCTATCGCCAGAATCATGCCATCATCAATCAGCATGTCGCGATCGAAACCCAGGCATTAATGGCTTTGAAGCAATTTTCCGAGGTGGCGGTGCAGTTCAATCAACTGCCGACCACCGTCCTCAGTCAGCAGGCGACCGATCCGGTTGGCATCACCTACGAAGACTACACGGATATTGTCAAGCAGCTAGAAACCAGCTTTCAAGACTTCGCCAAACTGCCCAAAACTGACAAACACCCAGTGTATCCAGGCTTAAGGAAAGCAATCTCGGAATACCAGTATGCCCTGCGCCTGTGGCAGGCCTACCGCACCACCCAACCTGAAACAACCTACTGGCCCAATGCCTCCACCTACCAAATCTTTAGTCCAGACGCAGCTGACCTGCAACGCCTGATCCAAACCTATCAGGTCAAGCCTCTGGTCGACGGCAAGCACGTCTCCTTGAACTTCAGCATTTGGGCCATCTGGCAACAAGCCGCAACAGCGGTTCGTAATGCCCAACAAGCCTTACAAAAAGAGCTGGGTTAGGTGACCATGATTGGCTTTCTGAAGGGAACCGTGGCGACGGTTCAGAAAATCGGCAACCGGGTGATTCTGACTCTGGAAGTGAACCAGGTTGGCTACGATCTGCAAATTGTGCCCCGTCTGATCCAGCAGTTGCCAGCCCTGGGAGAAGTTGTGCAGATCTTCACCCACCTGACGGTGCGGGAAGATCAGGTGACGCTGTTTGGCTTCGGCTCCCTGGCCGAACGAGATTTGTTTCGCCAGTTGATTACCGTCAATGGCGTCGGTCCCCAGGTGGCAATGGCCCTGCTGGATACGCTGGGTCTGGCCGAGTTGGTGCAGGCAATCGTGGTCGGCAACACGCGCGCCCTATCCCGCACACCGGGGGTGGGCAACAAAACGGCGGAACGGATTGCCCTGGAACTCAAAACCAAACTGGCTGAGTGGCGGCAGGAGGCCGGTTTGGTGATGGCTCCAGTCGGTGGTCCCGCAATCGCCATCCAGGAAGATGTGGAAATGACCCTGCTGGCCCTGGGCTATACCAGCAGTGAGATTGCCAAAGCCCTGCAGGCTGTCGGCAAAAGCACGACCCTGTCCAAGAACGCCGATGCCGAGGAATGGATCCGTCAGGCGATCGCCTGGTTGAGTCAGGCTGTTTGATTTAGCCCTGGGCCACGGCGATCGCCCGCACCGCTCGTTTCCGATCAAACAGGACTCTGGGCAGTAGCAGGATTTGGAACAGCAGCAGCAGGGATTGAAATTCTCCCGGTGAATTAAACCGTTTCCATTGACCAGGGCGGCAGAACAACATCGTGACTAACTGGCGTTGCTGCCAGAGGGGCAGTGGTTCAAACAGAAGCCGCACCACTGGCAGTTCCTCCTTCATCCCCAACTGGGTCACCACAGCCAACAGGGTAAGCTGCTCCTCCAGAATTTCCAGTGTCACTGGCAGGGTTTGGTCAGGGGCCAGGGGAGGGAAGCCAGCCTGGGTCAGGGCAATTTCCGCTCCCCCTTCGGAAATCATAGTAGTCATCCCCCAAAAGGTTGAACTGACCGCTGGAGGCACATCAGAGGCAGACGGTTGCCAAAGGGCCGATTTGCCCGTCAGCGGCTGAACCGCATCAGCCACTGCCAGGGGAGTCAGTGGGGGGAAGCCTTGCCTGTGCATCAGTTCCGCCTCCTGATGCCGTAGGCTGAGACGCACGGTTCGGCGCAGATCAAACCAGTTATAAGGGTCCGGGTTGGGCACATCCAGCAGAATCAAGAGGGCAATGCCCAGCATCAGCAGGTTATAGCTACTCCACAGCCAACCCAAATTTAAGCCCTTCCACTCTGGGGCCAGTTCGGTCCCCCAGCCGCCATGCATCATACACATTCCCAAATTCAACCAAAGGCTGATGGCGGTCAGGATGAACAGGATGAGCAACGGCAAAGCCAGATGCCAGTTAAAGGAGTAGCGATCGCGGACGGTGCCCTTCGGGGTAACCTGAAAACCCTTGGCAAAGGGACGCAGCATGACCTGAATCACGGTCAGAGCCAGGGGAAAGGCCAGCACCAGGGAGTAGATATCGGCCAGCAGGGCCGACCGAGAGCGGTAGTTGAGCCAGGAAAAAACCGACAACTGCACCACATAGTAGGGCAGGAAAAAGTAGAGAATCTCTGCGGTTGACGCCACAACTGGGATGACGCCGAGAAAAGAAAAAGCCAGTGGAATCAGCAGGTAGCCGACTCGGGATAGACTGGTGAACCAGTGCAACAGTCCTTCCAGATGGGCCAGCCGCTGTAAAGGAGTGAGGCCAGGAATCGTCAGGGGATTGGCCTCAATGAAAAAGGCTTGCAATGTACCGCGAGCCCAGCGGAGGCGTTGGACAGCATGGTCTGCCATACTTTCGGCCGCCAGGCCAGCACTCAGCTTCTCATCCAGGTAAATGAGTTGATAGCCTCTGGCTGAGAGCTTGATGCCCGTAAAGTAATCTTCGCTGAGAGAGCCGGTGAAGAAGCCCCCTGTCTCTTCCAACGCACTGCGCCGCACCACAAAAGACGTCCCGGCACAAATCACACTACCGGCGCTATCCCGAATCGGTTGAATCTGGCGATAGAACACTTCTTCCTCTGGCGTCAGGATATTTTCCAGTCCTAAATTGCGGGCGATCGGATCGGAATTGTAGAAGCTTTGGGGTGTTTGCACCAGCGCCATGGTTGGATCCTGAAAAAAACCAACGGTGCGCGTCAGAAAATTGCGGGTGGGCACAAAGTCCGCATCAAAGACCACAATCAATTCACCCTGGCTATGGGCAACGGCGTAATTCAGGTTGCCGGCCTTGGCATAGCGGTTGTCCGGTCGGGCCAGATAGTCACAGCCCAACTCCGTCGCCAACGCCCGAACTTCTGGCCGGTTGGTGTCATCCAACAAATAGACCCGCTGGTGGGGATAGTCCATCGCCTGACAGCCGATCACCGTCCGTCTTAAAATCTCAGGGGGTTCGTTGTAGGTGGGAATCAGCACGTCCACCGTGGGGGTAAACTGGCCTGTCACGACGGCTTCTGCATAGCGATCAGCGGCCTGGCGGCGATCGCGAAACCGTAGCATCAGCACCAGTTGAATCACACCACTACTCAGCATCAACATTTCCAGCCCAAACAGGCCAAGGCTGAAGCTGGCATTGAGGGGACTGCTCAGGTTCAAAGTTGACAGCGATCGCCAGACCAGATAACGCAGCGTCAGCGCCAGCAGGATACTAACCACAATGGTCCGCGACCAGCGCTGGGGCAGGGGCGAAATCCCCATCACAATCAGAGCCGCCACCAGCAAAATCACGGTTGGCGCCAGCAGATACTTCCAGGCCACCATGGGCACCTCTAGCCAGAGGGGAGGATACTGCTGCAAAGCCAGAACCGCTTCCAGGATGGGCTGTAGGTAGCCATTGCTGGCGAACCAGGCGATCGCGATCGCCCCAGCCACCAAAGCCACTCCAACCAGAGCCAGTAAGGCCAATCCTGGCTGCAATCCTTTCCACTTCAAGCGTTTCCAAGTACGACGTTCCGTTCGGGACACAGCCATAATGCTCCTCTCAGGACAACAGAACCTTCATGAGTCGAGAAATGAAGAATCCCCCCAGGGGGGAACTGCCAGACCACAGACTGGAACCATCCTTACGTTAACCTGCCTTTCAATCTGAATAGAGTACGTAAGCTACCTGAAGATTGGATGAGTAGACCGGCAAATTGGGTCTACTAATTGGGCCCAGGCCGACGCCGTCCCCTGCCGTCCCCTGGTTTCAGACCAGCTAGCAAAAACCGATTCAAGCTCTATGCCAGGCGTGAAAGTGTCTGAAGCTGCCAGAAATTCCTGTTC
>CAZBTL010000103.1:11686-14749 GCA_964494755.1 uncultured bacterium
CCAAAGTCGATTAGCGCGGATCGCTGCTGTCACGCAGACCGTCGCCCAGCAGGTTGAAGGCCAGCACATTCAGGGTGATGAACAGACCGGGAAACAGGGTGGTCCAGGGAGCGGTGAGGGAGTAGCCGCCCTTAAAGGCATCGGCCAGCAGGGTGCCCAATTCGGGGGTCGGGGGTTGGGCGCCCAGGCCTAAAAAGCCCAGACCGGCGGCTTCCAGGGTGGCCGTGCCAATCGACAGAGTGGCCTGAACAATGATGGGGGCCAGGCTGGCGGGCAGAATATGGCGCCAGACGATGCGGGTCGGGGTCGCACCTAAAGCCCGCACCGCCAGGACAAACTCCTGTTCGCGTAAGGACAGCACCATCGACCGGGTCAGTCGGATATAAATCGGGATCTGCACAATGGCGATCGCAATCAATGCGCTCTGCAAACTGGGGCCGGTAACGGTGACGATGGCGATCGCCAGCAGAATGGAGGGAAAGGCCAGCAAAATATCGGTCAGCCAGCTAATCAGGGTATCCACCCAGCCCCGCAGATAGCCAGCCAACAGCCCCAGCAAAACGCCAATCACCAGACCCAGACCCACCGACAGCAGACTAATCAACAGCGATGTGCGGATGCCGTACCAGACCAGGGTCAGCATATCCCGCCCGCGGCCATCGGTACCGAACCAATGGGTGCTGTTGGGAGGTTGCAAGCGGGCCGTCAAATCCTGCTCAGTGGCGGGGTCATAGGGATGTAACAGCGGGGCTAACAGAGCCAGCAGCAGCAGGGTAATGGTCAGCCCCAGGCCGATTCGTCCAGCGGGCGATCGCCAGAACCGTTGCCAGAGCTGTTGCATCGATTGCGACATGGACCAGCCCCCCTCAGCGATGGCGAATGCGCGGATCAATCAGGACATAGGACAGATCGACCAGACTGTTGATCAGAACAAAGGCGATCGCCACAAACAGGACGCCCCCCTGCACCACTGGGTAGTCCCGAGCCAGGATGCCCTCATAGATCCAGGCCCCCACACCGGGCCAGGAAAAAATGGTTTCGGTCAGAATTGCCCCTCCCAGCAGGGTGCCAAATTGCAGCCCAATGATGGTGCTAATGGGTAGGAGTGCATTTTTCAGCGCATGCCGACCGATCACCCAGAACTCGCTGACCCCCTTGGCCCGAGCCGTGCGGATGTAGTCCTGGCTAATTGTTTCCAGCAGAGCGCTGCGGGTAATGCGGGCCAGAATCGCCAGGGGAATGGTGCCAAGGGTCAGCGCAGGCAACACCAGATGGAGCAGGACGTCGCCTAAAACTGGGCCATTGCCTTGCAGCAATGCATCCAGCACATAAAAGCCGGTGATGGGAGTAAAGTTTAAGCCCGCATCGACACTCATGCGACCACTGGGGGGCAACCATTGCAAATTGACTGCAAACAGGTAGATCAGCAGCAGTCCCAGCCAGTAGACCGGCAACGAGACCCCCAATAAGGAACCCGTCATAGCCAGATGATCGAGCCAACTCTGTTTGCGAACAGCGGCCAGCACGCCCGCCGGAATCCCTACCATCAGAGCCACCAGCATGGCCGCCAAGGATAGCTCAAAGGTGGCGGGAAAGCGGCTGCGCAATTCATCTCCAACTGGAATGCCACTGATGATGCTGGTGCCCAGGTGCAGATGCAACAGGTTGCGCAGAAAGGCCAGATACTGCAACGGCAGGGGCTGATCTAACCCCAGTTGCGATCGCAGGGCCGCCAATTGGTCCGGGGTCGCCCGTTCGCCCAACAACACCACCGCCGGATCGCCCGGAATCAGGTGTAAAAAGCTAAAGACTAGCAGCGTAATCCCCAACAAGACTGGAATCAGACCCAGTAACCGTTTGAACAAATAGATCCACACGCCGGAAGAAAATCCCATGAGGTCGCAACACCAGATTCAGCCCAACGGCTTGGGTTTCAGCAGACGCAAATCCATTTTGAAGCACACCCATAGACTAACGCTCTGTTCCGCTGCAAACCCTGGTTAGACACTGCAAGGACTTGCTGCAAACTCACTTATTTTGCTGCACGAAGTTCTTTAAGTTCTTCTTGAAGAACTCGGCGTAGTGTTTCTTCATCTAAGGGCTGCTTCACGTTTTCTAAATACTGTCGTAAAGCCTCATTCATCATAGTTTGATAACCTTTTCCAGCAGCTTCACTCCGCTCTCGAAAGGTCTTTAGCACCTCATCATCGATATAAATTGTGATGCGTGTTTTACCTTTTTGGGGAATAACAGCCCCTCGTTTAGCTTGACTAAAATCATATTCCGCTTTCATATTGTCTTTTCTCAGAACGTGTTGCAGGACGGGCTGAAATCAAGCGAACACGATTTCCTCGATCTGTATAAACCACAACTAGCAAGCGCCAGAGATGATCCATTCCAATCACGACAAATCGCTGTTCTCCTTGAGCAGTTATATCTTCAAAAGAAAGCGCATTTGGATCATACAAAACTGCCTCAGCATCAGAAAAGCTCACACCGTGCTTTTTCAGATTAATAGCCGCTTTATTGGGATCCCATTCGACTTCCATGCATACATTATATGCACGGGAACGGTTTGGTACTAGATGACTAGATTTTTGTAAGCAAACTTAGCTGCACTCAACGCTGATATTCAGGTGGACGAACGGTTTGGTACTAGATGACTAGATTTTTGTAAGGGCACCTCGAAAAATAGATTTGCCGATAGCTGAAACCCTTGAAATCTCGTAACCAATTCTCAATAGTGCGGCCGTATTCTCAATAAAATTGAATTAATCGAGGTGCCCGTAAGTTTAACGACGCCTGATCAGTCAGGACTGTCCTGCATTTGCATTAGACATCTTCAAGAATAAGGCAGCCACACCACCCAAAGCGTCTTAAAGCCAAAAAACCGGATTTTAGGAACCATATATAGTGTACGTTTCTTATTTTTGAAGAACTTTATTGTCGATCAGTTCCGGCCAAGAAAAATTTGTTCCAGAATACAGTGGCTGACAGAACTCCGCATCGGGCCTGAAACGTCAGTCTAACACTCCAGGTTGAGGGGCCTCGACCCAAGACTAG
>CAZBTL010000104.1:0-14436 GCA_964494755.1 uncultured bacterium
ACTACGAGCCAATGGGTTCACCTTAAAATTAGGGTTTGACAGAACACTAGCCTTGAGGAGGCGTCACTATGATGCACGGATGGATTCCAGCGCAGCGGTATTTCCCCTACCTGACCTGGACTGACATTCAGGCTATGCCAGACAAACAAAATGTCGTCCTGATCCAACCGATTGGGGCCATTGAGCAGCACGGTCCCCATTTACCGCTGGCCGTGGATGCAGCGATCGCGGCGGCGATTACAGGCCAGACGCTGCAACGTCTAGAGTCCACAATTCCAGCCTATGCTCTGCCGCTGCTGTATTACGGCAAGTCCAATGAACACTGGCGCTTTCCTGGCACCATCACCCTCAGTGCCAAAACCTTGATGTCTCTACTGCTAGAAATCGGTGAAAGTGTCTACCGGGCGGGATTTCGCAAACTGGTTTTCCTGAATGCCCACGGTGGTCAACCGCAAGTACTGGAAATCGTGGCGCGAGATCTGCACCAGGTGTATCCCGACCTCATGGTTTTCCCTTTATTTGTCTGGCGAGCCCCCAATGTGGCGGCTGACCTGATCTCAGCCCAGGAGTTAGAGTTGGGTATCCATGCTGGCGATGCGGAAACCAGTCTGATGCTGGCGCTCTTGCCAGATCAGGTGCGGATGAAGCAGGCGGTGACCGAGTATCCCCAGGGCTTGCCGGAACAGAGTCTGCTGAGTATGGAGGGGAAACTGCCCTTTGCCTGGTCAACCCATGAACTCAGTCGCAGTGGGGTGTTGGGTGATCCCACCACAGCATCCCAGGAGAAGGGCGATCGCATTCTGGAGTCCCTGACTGAAAGCTGGCTACAGGTGATTCGCAACATCTATCGTTTCCGCCAACCACAAGCCTGAGTGAGGCTAACTCAGCTTCAGGATTTATTCAAATAATCGAAAGTAGGGATAGCGCACCGGAGCACCGGGTTCCTTCTCCAAATCAAAGTTGATCACTTCCCAACAGGGATCTTCCAGCGGATCAGGACTGAATTCCACCGGCAACCCATACAGTCGGGGTCGAGGCGAATCCAACTGTCCTTTCCAGGGGGTGCTGCGCTCCAAATAGGAACTAATCAGATCCTTATACCGTCTGGCAATGATCACCCGGGTAGCCCGGTAGCCCTGAGTATACAGTCGATCCAGGGCTTCGTGGATCTCAAACCGAATGCCATCGGGATGGGTATGCTGGCGATACCACTCATTTTCCCACTGCCGCCAATGCCGACCGGATTGCAAGTGCACCAGCTCACCTGTCTTAGGATTGGCTTCAAAGGCTCCGTGACGCTGACACAGATAGGTATCCGTCAACGTCAGTGCTGGAATTGTCTGCCGACAGTGGGGGCACTGAATTTCGGGTCCAAAAATAGGATATTGCAAGGCGGGATTCATCATTAAGGGCAATCTGCCTTTTCTTTATGCATCAGTGCCAGTGGCTTTATTATACTGCCTAGACCCTGGTAACCTTTTGATGGTCTCTGGAAATTCCAACCCCTAGATCAGGTGGAGTGAACCAGCCATTGAATCAGGTTCTAGTTGTGGATTACTTCAGCGATCGCCCGATGTCATTGCCTGCTTTTTGGCCACTGCCCGATCTGTCCCAAGCGGCATTTGTAGCTCCTACCGCCACGGTGCTGGGGTTGGTGGAAGTGGCCGCTGGCGCTAGTATCTGGTACGGCGCTGTGGTGCGGGGCGATATCGAACGGATTGTGATTGGCGAGCGCAGCAATATTCAGGATGGTGCTATCTTGCACGGCGATCCTGGAACCATAACGGTTCTGGAAGACCATGTTACCGTGGGACATCGAGCAGTGATCCACAGTGCCCACATCGAACGGGGGAGTCTGATTGGCATTGGCTCCATTGTTCTGGATCGGGTACGGGTAGGCAGCGGCAGCATCATCGGGGCTGGGGCGGTCGTCACCAAGGATGTGCCGCCCCGATCGCTGGTCGTAGGCATGCCAGGGAAGGTGGTGCGTCCTGTATCAGATGAAGAAGCCGCCCACCTGATCGAACATGCCTGCCGCTATGAAAAGTTAGCCCGGGTGCATGCTGGCACTGGCACCGATCTGGGGTTCTGACAGAAAGGACATCCTGATAACCCCTGTGAGCTGATATTGGTCACCAGGGTGAACAGACGTTGGGGAATGCCTACCCTCAGTTCTGCCGCTTGAATTGGAACAATTCCGCCTGTTTGCGATCGCTGATATCGGTCACCAGGCAGTAGCACCCCTGCACGGTTCCATTCACAGCAATATCTGGAACCAGTGTGCTAATAAAATGGCGTAGCCAACCATCCTGGCCCACCTGACTGACTTCGTAGGTCACCGACTGACCGGCCAGGGCTTTTTCCAGATGTGGCTGGATATCCTGATAGGCAGTTTCACCCAACACCTCCCAAATGTACTTGCCGTATAACTCCTCTCGCGAACAACCAAACCGCCGCTCATACAGGCGGTTCACAAAGCGGTATTGTAGGTTCCTATCCAGGTAGGAAATATAAACTGGCAGGGCATCGGTCATTTGCCGCAATTGCCGTTCCTGTTTCTGCAAAGCGGCTTCCGCTTGTTTACGAATTGTGATATCAATGGCGACACCCGTTACCAGCCAGCAATCTGCGACGGCATCCCAGCGGAACTTGAGATGATCTTGCAGCCAGATTAACTGACCATCTCGGCGGCAGAAACGATACTCGGTTACGACAGATCCGTCTTGGATGGCATGGAAAGGGATGCCATAGACCGACTGCTGCAGATCCTCTGGATAGATACGCGCTTTCCAGAGGGTTGGATCGGCCATGAATTCCTCTGCGGTATACCCCAGCAGAACTTCATGATTCTGGGAAAGATAGTCAAAAACCTCGCGCCCGTCGGCCCAGAGTCGAAAGTAGGAAATGGCTGCAACACAACTTTCTAAAATATCACTCAGTTTCGCCTGGGAAGCTTGCAGTGCCAATTCTAAGTGTTTGCGTTCGGTGATATCCTTGATTACCGCCAGCATACAGTCCTCTCCGTTAATCGGCAGGATTTCAGCTGAAAACAAGATGTGATGGCGCTCGCCAGTACGATTCCGCAATTCAACCTCCTGATTGCAGACTCTCCCCTGACGTTTCATAAGCTGAATGATGCGGTTTCGCTCTTCTGGATTAACCCAGGTATTCAATTTGAAGGAACTCTGACCAATCAAGGCCTCACGACGGTAGCCGGACACTCGGCAAAGACTGGAATTGACTTCAATAATTCGGCCATCCGACAGGGTTGAGATCACCATTGGGTCAGGGCTCGCCTGGAAAGCTGCAGCAAATTTAGATTCCGACAGGCGCAGGGCTTCCTCAATCTGCTTGCGTTCCGTAATGTCTCTGGTCACACTGAGTAGGCAGGATTTGCCTTCCAATTCAATCACTTCGGCTGAAATCAACACCGTTCGCACCTCTCCAGAGCGAGTACGGATAGCCTGTTCATGGTTGTGGAAGCTTGACTGGTGTTGCAGCAGGTCATGGGCCCGTCGGGCCTGATCCAAATCAGCCAGCAAATTTAACGAGTCGGCAGTTTGACCGAGTACCTCTTGTCGGGAATAACCCGTCAAGGCCACAAAACTGTCGTTGACCTCCAGATAGCGACCGGTCTCCAGACTGTTAATCGCGATCGCATCTGGGCTGGTACGAAAGATTTTGCTAAATTTCTCCTCCGACTCCTGTAATGCAGTTTTCACCTGGGTAAACGACTGTTGCAGGTGCCGGGTCATCTCATTAAAGGAATGGGCCAACACTTCCAATTCCGTAATCCGGTTCTGTTCCGGTGGAGTCTCTGGCCACTGCCCCAGCATCAGATTACGACTTGCCTGACTCAACTGCTGAATCGGCCGGGCCAACCACCGGGCAATCAACAGGCCCAAACACAGAGACCCAGCCAGAGCTGCCAGCGTCAACCAGCGGGTACTGCGATCAAACTGATCAATTTCAGTCATGAAGGCGGCTCTGGGCATGGCAACCACGATTAGCCAATTCAGACCATAGGCATCTTTCAGGGGAATGACCCGAACAAATTGCTGCCCATCGTTTTCACCAAAGATGAAACTTTCAGCCCCCGACAGACGACCCAACTCGGCAAGGCGGGGTTCCAGGTTGTCCGCAACCGTACTGATCCAGTCATTTTGGCTCTCACTCGCCCGTCGCCGCTGAGTGAATTGCCCCTGCTGCAAAAAGAGTCGTTCGTTACTGGAAGTTGCAACCAGGAACCCAGAAGGTTCCATAATAAAGATTCCTTCCTGCCGATTGCCCGTGGCCTGCTTCAAATAGGAACTGAGGCTTTCCAGGGTAATATCGACTGCCAAAACACCCTGGAACTGGCGCTGCCCGTCATAGTAAGGCAGGCCAGCAGAAATCCCCCACACCGTTGGACTATTGGTGAATTGATAAATATCACTCCAGACGGCCTGCCCTTGTCTAGCAGGCTTGGTAAACCAGGGGCGGACACTGGCGTTGTAGCTGGAGGCAACCTCTCTGCTTCGAATGGGATTGCCTTGCGCATCGGTTTGAAACCCGGTTAGCCTGCCTGGCAAAAAGTTGGTCGTGCTATAGGTAATGAGCTGTCCATCTGGCAGGCGACCTGAGCCGATCATGCCTCCCTGACGGTTGGCAATGGCAATGGTGCTGATCTGGGGAAAGTTCTTTAGTTGGAGCCAGAAATGTTTTTCCAGCGATCGGGGATTTTGAGGGACAAATCCAGGCAGTTGACTTTGCCGAATGGCATCGGCATTCAGGCGATTGATCAGGTGCGGAACTTTGAGCTGGTTTTCCAGGTACAGTTGGATGCGATCGCCCTTTTCCGCCAGCAGGTCATTGGCTAATTCCACCAGCGCTTGCTCCCCATTGTGCTGACAAAGGACACTGGTAAGCCCAACGGCTGCCAAAGATTGCAACACAATGGGCACGACTAAAACTAGTCTGAGCGGAACTTTCCAATCCGGGGGGCAAACAGGGGGGCGAAAGAGAAGAAACGGACGGAGGTCCATGCAAAATCAGCCAACAATTACCATATCAGAGCGAAATAACTTTCTTTAATTGTCTTTCATCTTCAGCCGCTGTGATCGCAGAGTCATCCTCCATGTAACTTTGTCTTGCGAACAACAGCTAGTGTTCTGTCAAACCCTAATTTTAAGGTGAACCCATTGGCTCGTAGTCGGCGCTTTAGCGCTGAAGCGCTGACTACAAACCCTAATTTCTAGAGTTGACGCTGCACTAGCCTAGTTTCAGTAGTAACAAAAGTTGACAGTTCAAACAAGCCCCTCTGGGGGAATTGACTGTTTAGCCTTCCTGGATAAATTGCAGCAACTCGTCGGTTGACATCTTGCCGCTGATATCCGCTCCTTCCAGCAGGCTATCGGCCAGATCTCGCTTGTGCTGGTGCAGATCCACAATCTTGTCCTCGATGGTGTTCTTTGCCACCAATCGGTAAATCGTCACTGGCCGCTGTTGACCAATCCGGTGGGCCCGGTCGGACGCCTGGTCTTCTACTGCCGGGTTCCACCAGGGATCCATGTGGATGACGTAATCCGCCGCAGTGAGGTTAAGCCCCGTTCCACCGGCCTTGAGGCTGATCAAAAAGACCTCTCCCTCGCCTGCCTGGAAAGCATTCACTCGCTTTTTCCGCTCGGCCACTGGCGTACTGCCATCCAGATATTGATAGCGCACCTGTTGCTGATCCAGGTAGTCCCGGATAATTTGCAAATGGTCTACAAACTGACTGAACACCAGCACCTTGTGACGGTTGTCCAGCAACTCAGTCAGCACTTCACCAAACAGTTGCAACTTGGAACTGGGGAGGGTGCTGCCAGGTAACACCAGACGAGCATTGCAACAAGCCCGGCGCAGTCTCATGATTTCGGCCAGGACTTGCAGGTGCTTCTGGCCAGCGGCGGCATCACTGCTGGCTAGTTTGGCGATCGCCTCCCGCCGCAGCGCTTCATAAAAGGCCATCTCCTCCTGACTCAACTCCACATGCAGCAAAATTTCAGTGCGGGGTGGGAGTTCTGCCAATACTTGGCTTTTAGTTCGGCGCAGCAGAAACGGTTGCACTAACTTTTTCAATTGCTGGCGAGCTGCCTTGTCCTGATAGCGTTCGATCGGGTAAGCAAACCGCTGGTTAAAGTTTTCCAGCGATCCCAAGAGGCCAGGATTGATGAAGCGAAATAGATTCCACAGTTCGCCCAGGTGATTTTCGATCGGGGTGCCGGTGGTAATCAGCTTGAAGCCGCCTTTTAGGTTCATCGCCGCCTGCGATCGCTTGGTGGCAATGTTCTTGATGGCCTGGGCCTCATCCAGCACGATGGTTTGCCACTCAACCTTGGACAGCATCTCAGCCACCTCCGCCTGTTGCAGCAACCCATAGCTACAGACCAGTAGGTCAAAGGGTTGTAATTGGTCCAACACCTTTTGGCGATCGCCACTGCCAAACTGGATCACATTCAGGGTAGGGGCAAACCGCTCGGCCTCAGCAATCCAATTCATCCCCACAGATGTCGGCGCTACTACTAAGGTTGGGCCCTCCGTTGCCCGGGTCAGGATAACCGCCAGTGCCTGCAAGGTTTTACCCAAGCCCATATCATCCGCCAGACAGGCCCCCACCCCCCAATGGGCCAACCGGAATAACCAGCGGAAGCCATCGATCTGGTAATCCCGCAACTCGGCCTGCAGGGTGGAAGGCAGTTCCGGTTGCAGATTTTGCATTTCCTTCAGCCGCTGGATATGGGCTTTCCAGTGTTTGTCGGCTTTCAGTTCTCCCACCTCATCCAGCCAGTCTTCCATGGCCAATGCTGCCAGGGGATGGAAGCGGGTGCCTTTGCCGTGTTTCTCTGAAAAGGCCCGTAGTTCATCGAGTCGTTTGCGAAACTCCTGGGTCAGAGCCAGAAACTCCCCATTGCCCAGGGGCACAAATCTTCCTGGGGTTTGCTCCAACAACTCCAGCAGCCGTTGCATGTCCAGTACCTGGTTATCATCCAGTTGCAATTCACCGCTCGCAGCAAACCAGTCCCGCTGTTGTTGAATGTTTAATCGAAACTGATTCAACCCGACCTGGTGACTGACCCGCATTTTTTCGCCTTCCGGCCATTCCACAATTACCGTGTTGCCCAGGTTGTGCAGTTCCAGCAGTATTTCCAGACAATCCTCCGGATCGGGTACCAACCACTCGCCATCAATTTCTTCCTGCCGCTGTAGGGTGGGACAGGCTGCCAGGGCTGCATTGGCCAGTTTTTTCTCCTGTTTTAGGTTGCGACTGGTTTGCAGGCGTTTACCATCGATTTCCGCAATCACAGTTTCGCCTCCTTTCCCCGGCCGGTAATAGGGTCCTCCCTGGGCAAACGGGCGAGACAATAAGGCTACCTTGAGACCAGTCCCAGCGGGCAGTAGATGAAAGTGGGGTTGGGCATCTGCTGGGACGGTTTCCGCACTGGCCACGCCACCGCCAATGTCAGAATGGACGGTGACAAAACCGGAGACAGCATTGATGGCTCCTAAGACCTGATCCTTGGCCATCTCTGGAACTTCCAACTGGTTCTGCGACCCCAGGATCTCGGCAATTCGGCGGTGATCAGAGGTAATCTCCACCACCTTGAGCCGGGTGGGGGTTTCTTTCACCACCAGAATATCTCGATTTTCTTTCAGCCGAGGCGACAGCTCCAGCACCAGGCGGTCCTGTTGATTCTTCTTGACGATTAGCTCCGGTTCTCCTTTAACTACTTCGACTCGGGTGGTGGGAGCATCCTCCCAAAAGACCAGAGGGTGACCCACCAAAGCCGCGATCGCCCGTTCGTTAAAGTAATAGGATTTCTGCCCCCGATAGCCGTAGTACTCCGCCTCAATGTAGGAACAAACCTGACGGTCCTGGGGGGTTAAATAGTCAAGGGTTTCGGAAGAGCCGACCAGCCGTTTCAGGGCAATTGGCCGACCAGCACTCCAGATGCCTTTGGTATTGACTTTTTGCTCCCGTGGTTGCAGAACCAACCCCATCGAAGAGTAAGTGACAAACCAGGCTAACCGCTGATCCGTAGCCGACGGACTAGCTGTCTGAGTTGACGGTTCTTTATGTAAGTTAGTCAGCGCCTTCAGGCAGATTTCCCAGGATTCCTGAGGCTGGATTACATCTACCAGCGGTTGCATGCCGCTGCTTTGACAGAGTGCCGCAGACTGCTTGGCGGCGGCATGGCGCGGCTTGATGCGGGCAAGCAAGGTGCCTGCTTCCATTGCCAGCCAGGCATAGCCAGCACTTTCTGCTGCCTGGTAGTAGGGCTCCAGCAGGCGGGGCAGATGTTTTGCCGCCACTTCTGAGTCGGCCCAATACAGGCAGAGGCAATGGATCCAGGTTTCCAGGCTGTTACCCATGCTATAGAAGGCAATTGGCAGCCGAACCAGCGCCTCTTTTTGGGACAGATCTCCCTGTTGGATCTGGACTACTTTCTGTAACCGGGAATAAATGGCAGCTAACCAGTGGCCAGACTGCTTGGTCATCACACTGGTGTATTCCTCTGCCTGCTGCAAACTACTGCCGGAGCCCTCTTTTAACAGCGCCAGAATGAAGAACACTCCCCCCAGGGTGTTGAAGTAAACTTTACGCTTGCCCGATTCTTTCTTGAGGACTTTCAGGGCTTCGGTATAGTCCGCGATCGCTTGTTGATAATTCCCCCTAAGGACGTTAATCCATCCCAGAAAAATCTGGCGATCGCAGCTATATTCCTGGGCCACTTGTTCGACCTGGTGTTCTGCAGCTTGAAGTTGTCCCCGCAAAACCAGTTGCTCCGCCAACAGCAGGCGCAGAAAATGAGAGCATGGCTTGTCCGTTTGAGAGCAACTTTCCTGAAGCAGAGCAAAGGCACCCGCCTTTGGAGATAGACTTAACACCCCATCCATCAAGATGCTGGAAATGCCTATCTCGAAGATCTCCGGCTTCAGCGTGCGAAACCAATCCGAGTCAAACGGGTTGGTACAGACCTGGTGCAGAATCTCAGTCAGACTGATTGGTTGTTTGCGATAGCCATAGCGGTGAAAGTCTTCCAGTTGTTTACTGATAAAAGGCAAATCCTGACGGTATAGACCAATCCGTACTTCCCGGATCAATTGAGCTTCACTGCTGAAATAACGAGGACCGCCCTTCCAACTGGTGTGGATCGGAATTTTTGCCTCAATCGCCTGCACCAATCGATCAAACCGTCCCAATCGGATCGCATCCCGGGTGGCAATTTCCACCAGCAGTGGATGGCATTGAGGTCCCTGGTTCCGTTCCTGCGTCAGCAATTCAGCCTGCAACAATCGCTCAAGATAGGGCCTGAGAGAACTGCCAGTGAAGGGTTTCCCAGAGCTATCCCGCGTCCCGGTTTGATTCAAGCAATCCAGCAAGACTGTCCGGTTAACCGGCCCATAAATGACTGACGATAGCTGGATGATCTCCTGTTCCAGTTTGGTAAGCTGGCGATAGGCTTTGACTAATCTGTCTCTGACCTGCTCTACATTCACATCAGAAGCCCGGGAGATTGTCATGGCAGAAAGGGAAATGATCTGCAAGGATGGAACGATGACATCGCAATTCTAGCTGGATCACAACAAATTGTTCCAATGAAACAGTCTGCAAGCCAGGAAACTGGGGAAACGTCAGGGTCAAAACGGCTCATTCAGGCATTGCTCTAGGGAGAAGGGAGACTGTGGAGATCGATCAAATATCCAGGTCTGTCAGATTCAATTTGGGGCCGTAGGTTTCAATGAACTCCCGTCGGGGGGCCACCCGATCGCCCATCAGCACCGTAAACACCCGGTCGGCTTCAGCTGCATCTTCGATTTCCACCTGCTTTAGGGTGCGGCTTTCCGGGTTCATGGTGGTTTCCCAGAGTTGCTCCGGCATCATTTCACCCAACCCCTTAAAGCGCTGGATCTCGTACTTGGCATTTTCACCGAAGCCCGCAATTACCTGATTCCGTTCTCGTTCGTTGTAGCAGTAATAGTGCTGCCGACCCCGCTCTACTTTATAGAGGGGCGGGCAGGCAATGTAAACAAAACCCTGATCCACCATGGACCGCTGATAGCGGTAAAAGAAGGTCAACAACAGGGTGCGAATGTGGGCCCCATCGACGTCCGCATCGGTCATGATGATGATGCGGTGATAGCGCAATTGAGACGGATCAAACTCTTCCCCTTTGATGCCTAGCCCCAGAGCGGTGATTAATGCCTGGATCTCCGTATTCTTATAGATCTTGGCATCATCGGTTTTTTCAATATTGAGGATTTTGCCTCGCAACGGCAAAATTGCCTGAAAGCGGCGATCGCGCCCCTGCTTGGCACTGCCGCCAGCCGAGTCTCCTTCCACAATGAAAATTTCCGACTCACCTGGATCGCGGGAACTACAATCGGCTAGCTTACCCGGCAGAGTAGAAGACTCCAGAACTGATTTACGCCGCACCAACTCCCGGGCTTTACGGGCGGCTTCGGCGGCATTAAAGGCCTGAATTGCCTTATCCAAAATAGCGTCGGCAATGGCTGGCCGAAACTCCAGATACTCGGTCAAGACTTCTCCCACCAGGGAGTCCACAATGCCTCGGACTTCCGTATTGCCCAGCTTGGTCTTGGTCTGTCCCTCAAATTCTGGTTCCGGCACCTTGACCGAAATCACACAGGTCAGCCCTTCCCGAATATTCTCGCCACCCAAATTAGCGCTACTCTCTTTCAGCTTGCCGCGCTTGCGGGCCACATTGTTCAGCGTGCGGGTCAGGACGGCTTTGAGTCCTTCCAGGTGAGTACCGCCATCAATTGTCCGAATATTATTGGCAAACCCCAACAGGTTGTCCGTGTAGGCATCCACGCACCATTGCAGGGCTACTTCTACTTGCACATTATTGCGATCGCCCTGAATATAGATAATTTCCTCGTGGAGTGCCTGCTTCTCCCGATTCATGTAGGCGACATATTCCCGAATGCCGCCTTCGTAATAGTAGGTTTCCGTATAGGATTCACCATCCTTCAGGAGTTCGGTGCGGTTATCAGTAAAAACAATTTTGACCCCGCCATTGAGATAGGCCAGCTCCCGCAAACGTCCAGCCAGAGTGGCATAGTCAAAGGTTGTCCCAGTTGTAAAAATAACCGCATCGGGCCGAAAGGTAACCGCTGTTCCGGTTCGTTTGGCATCGGCATAGGGCTGAATCTGCAAGTCGGTAACGGGCACCCCCCGCTCATAGCGTTGAGTATGCACCCGACCCTCGCGCCAGACAGTGACCTCGACCCACTCGGATAGGGCATTGACAACCGAAATCCCCACCCCGTGCAAACCACCGGAAACCTTATAACCACCGCCGCCAAACTTGCCACCCGCATGCAATACTGTTAGGACGGTCTCCAGGGCTGACTTACCCGTGCGGGGGTGAATGTCGGTTGGAATCCCCCGACCATCGTCCACCACAGTAACGGAATTGTCGGGATTCAGTGTCACCTGAATTTCCTTACAGTAACCAGCCAGCGCTTCATCAACCGAGTTGTCTACGACCTCGTAGACTAGATGGTGAAGCCCTCGTGGTCCGGTACTGCCAATGTACATGCCCGGACGCCGACGAACGGCTTCAAGCCCTTCTAAAACTTGAATCTGCTCTGCCCCGTAGTTACTATTCGTCATGAATTTGCGCTCCCGCGATCCGGCTTTCTAAAGCCTTTCCCCATCAAAAAGACCAAAACTGTCCAAAATTTTAACATAAAAGCCTTATAAGCGATTTTAGAAGCCTCTCCTGTGATATTTACTGCAGGGATGGAATATCAGTCTTCTTAATGTCTGCTTTAAACTCCATTATAGCCTTGCCCAATACGTCCGTACCAGGATTAATTGTAATCTGTGGGCCGACTGCCACTGGCAAGTCGGGATTGGCGATCGCCCTGGCGCAGCGGTTGAATTCTGCCATCATCAGCGCCGATTCGCGCCAGGTGTATCGAGAATTTAACATTGGCACTGCCAAGCCAACCGCCGCCGAGCAACAACAGGCGCCCCATTATTTAATCGATATTTGCGACCCCACCGAAACTCTTACCCTGGCCGACTACCAGGAAAAAGCCCAAGCTCTGATTGAAGGCCGCCCGCCCTTGGCCGACATCCTACTCTCTCAGGTAACCCCTCAGAATCACCCCCTCCCTCCTTCCGCCTCCCTCCCCCCTCTTCCCCCCTTCTCCTCCCCTCCCTATCTGCTGGTCGGCGGCACTGGACTCTACATCCGTTCAATTACCAGGGGACTGAAGATCCCGCGTGTGTCACCCCAGCCAGCCTTGCGATCGCAGTTGCAAGGGTTAGGACAGGTCTACTGTTATGCCCTACTGCAACAGGTAGATCCGGCATCTGCTGGGAAAATCCATCCCCATGATCAGGTGAGAACGCTGCGGGCGCTAGAGGTGTTTTATGTCACGGGTTGCCCCATGTCACAGCAGCAGGGAGAAGCTCCCCCCCCCTATCCCATCTGGCAAATTGGCCTGGACTGTGGCGAGCGGAGCGCCCTGCAGCGGCGAATTGAACGACGCATCCAACAAATGGTGGAACAGGGGTTAGTGGCAGAAGTAGAATCTCTTTGCCGAAAATATGGCCCTGACCTGCCGCTGCTGAATACCCTGGGCTATGCTGAGTTCCGGCAGTATCTGGCGGGTGACCATTCGCTGGAGCAGGCGATCGCCCTGACTGCCCTGCACACCCGACAATTTGCCAAACGGCAGCGCACCTGGTTTCGGGCCGACCCCCAGATTGAATGGTTTGAGGCCGATGCCCCCGATTTGTTGGAGCAAGTTTGGCAACGGCTACATCAACCGCCGCTGGCCTTGGCCTTGTAGCCCTGCTTGGTCAAGAACTCCAGGATTTTTTGTTTGTGATCTCCCTGAAGCTCAATTTCGTTGTCTTTGACCGTTCCACCGGCTCCACATTGAGCTTTAAGCTGTTTCAACAAGGCAGTCAGGGTTTCTGGTTTAGTCTGAAACCCACGAATAATCGTTACCGTCTTGCCTTTCCGGCCAGCCCTGGAGGTTTCCACGCGCAGACTTTGCTGCTGAGGCGGCAAATCGGGAACAGCCCGTTCCAGAGCATCCGGCTTAGCCCGATCGCCAAATTCTCGGTAAACAGCCTGGTCACGATTTTTAGGGGACTGGGCAGCCATAAAACACCTTCAGACAGGAAAATCGAGGCAATCAGGGATGCATGGCCTGGGCGATCGCCGCCTGGAGTTGCTCAGGATTAAGGGTCGTTAGCACAAACACTTCCTGAACTGTTTTTCCGCGGCGGGCGATTAGCTTGAAGCCACCCCGGATGGGAACAGAAACTTTAACTACCATATTCGGACTATGGGCCCGCACATTGGCAATTACACCCGGCGTAACAGTCTGAACTCCAGAACTCTGACTTAAACGTTCCAAGATTGGAAGCAGACCTGGAAGATGGGTGGAATGGTTCAAGACAAGCCTGCCGTTTTGAGAAGCACTCATAACACCAAGGGAAAGGGATTCCAGCATCCAGAATACGGGAAAAAGGGACCTTATTCTCACGATTCCAGCAGTCTCATCCCGTTTCTCATAGACCCATGAGTAGAATGCGATCGATTGGGTTTTGGGTTCTGGGTTTTAGGTTTTGGATTTTGGGAGTTTAGTCCTGCGCCCTTCCCGACCCCCGACACCTGTCTCCCTCACGCCGCTTCCAGGGGAGCCATGGTCAAACCTTCTCGACTCAATTGCAGGTGATAGAGTTCCGCTTGCTCCTGGGGACCAACCCAAACAATTGCCTGCCCTTCAAAGTGAACCTGGTTGGTTAATTCCCATGCCCGATCCGGTGTCATACCGGGAATATACTTCACCAGGCATTTGGCAACATGCTCGAAAGTATTGAAGTCGTCATTCAGGACAATCACCTTGTAATTGGGATAGTGCTGACGGACCACCTGACTCGACCGTGTAGGGGCAACCGTAGGACTGGCAGCAGTTGCTTGCAGGACTATCGAAGTCATTCTCGTCATAGCTCTATCTATCTATCTATCTACAGCGGGGGATGATCCAGGGACATAGATGTTTTTATCATCCTAATCCAAGCACAAGGCAGTTAGACGGTGTGATTCAGAATTCATTCGATAGTCAGCCCTGGAACAGACAGGGGGCAGTGTCCAGATAGCTACCGATGGAAAGCAGGACATTTCGTTAGCTGAGATCTCGCACCTCTGGCAACAACCCGCCCTGCAATGAATTGCGGGCTAACAGAACTAAGTCCGTTTAAACGGACTGACGATCCACAACTTGGGTTTTCCAGTCTACTTCAGTGGACTTGCCTCTATTAGCCCGAACTTTTAGTTCAGGGCGGGGCAAGCCTATCGTCAGAAATGCTGGAAATACGTCTTCTTGAGAATGGCGCAAGATCTGAGTTAGGGTAGAAGGCAGAAG
>CAZBTL010000105.1:0-14121 GCA_964494755.1 uncultured bacterium
AACTGGCAGGAGCCAGAAATCAATACCAAACCTGGCTCCTGTTTTCTAACTCCTACTACAATTCCCAGTTGCAGATCTTCTGGGTCTAGGAATTGATCAGCACTTGAGCGGCAGCAGCTATGCCAGCACCGGGAGTAAAGCTCTCATAGCCCAGTTCCCGCAGGGATGCTTCCAGGGCGCTGATGGCGGCCAGAATGTCGCGATCGCAGACAAACCCCAGATGACCGATGCGGAAGATTTTGCCTTTCAGGTGGTCTTGCCCGCCAGCCAGGGCAATGTCAAACCGTTTTTTCATGACTGAACGGATTTGTTCGGCTTCAATCCGATCCGGAGCCACAGCGGTAATGGCTGGACTGGCTGCCGCGTCAGGGGCAAACAGCGGCAATCCCAGCGCTTTCACAGCAGCCCGAGTGGCCTGGGTCAACCGCTGGTGTCGGGCCAGAATATTTTCTAAACCCTCAGCCTGCATCATTTTCAGAGCCGCATTCAGGGCAAAGAACAGGTTAATCGGTGGTGTAAATGGGGTAGTATTTTTGGCTCCATCTTTGCGGTACTTGCCCAAATCCAGATAAAACCGGGGGAGTTTTGCGGTGGTATAAGCTTCCCAGGCTTTTGGACTGACTGCCACAAAGCCCAAACCGGGTGGGATCATGTAACCCTTTTGTGAACCGGAGGCAACCACATCCAGTCCCCACTCATCGACGGGAACATTGCAGGCGCCCAGGCTGGTCACTGTGTCTACAATGATCAGCGCCCCGTGGGCTTTGACATAACGGTTGATGGTTTCCAGGTCATTGATGACGCCGGTAGAGGTCTCGCTGTGGGTGACAATCACAGCCTTAAAGGTTTTGGCAGTATCCGCTTCCAACTTCTGGCGAAACTGCTCTGGATCCAGTGGCTGACCCCATTCAGCGGTAATTTTTTCGACCTGAAGGCCAAATGCCTGGGCCAGATCCGCCCAGCGATCGCCAAATTTGCCATTACAACCGACCAGAACCCGATCGCCCGGACTGAGGAAGTTAATGATCCCGGCTTCCATAGCGCCGGTGCCACTGGCAGCCAGAATCAGCACATCATTTTGGGTCTGATGCAGCCACTTCAGCCCTTGTGTTACTTCCGCCATGATTTTGGAGAAGTCGCCGCTGCGATGGCCGATCGGGTGCTTTGCCATTGCCAGCAATACCTGTTCTGGAACCGGTGTTGGTCCCGGAATCATCAGCATCAGCTTATCGTCCATTGATCTGCCCCACCCTTCTAGAAAGATTAAACAGTTTGCAATTCATCCAGATTACATACTTTTTGATCTTTCTCGTGTAATGCACCAGAAGATTTCATCCCTCAGGATCGGGCAACACTCAGGCTTGCCGGTTTTTGTAGCTGCGACGCCGAATCAGGAACTCTGGCACCTCAATCTTGGGACCAGGGTTGAAGGAAGGAGCCGCAATTAAAGCTGGACTGGCCAGATCGGGCGGTTCGGCGGTTGCCATTTGCAACAGTGCTAGCAGGTCTGCCAGATCGTCTGGTGAACCAGCAAAGGTTTGTTCCAATCGATCCTTAAGGGTGAGGATCTGATCGCGACGAGCGAAAAATCGATCCTTCCAATGTTGGACAGCCGTTTCATACTCACTGGCCTGCTTCGCCTGGCGCAGAATTTGTTCCTGCATTTCAGCCGTTTGTTGCTCTAGTTCTGTGATGCGGATTTGCTGCTGATCACAGTGGGTTTGCAGTTCTTCAATGCGAAAGTGGGCGGTTTTGACATCGGTGGGCTGTTCGGCCCCCATTGCCCGTTCAGCTTCGGTCGGCCGGTTGACCTCAATTGGCCGGTCAGCCAACTCAGCCATGACCCCAGTGCGATATTGTTGAAAATGCTCGATTACCCGCTGCTGTTCTTGCAAGGCGATTTGGGCAATCTGCAGATCAGTTTCCAATTGTTCTAGCGCTGTTTGAAATTCCAGGGTTTGCTGGGCTGACGTACAAACAGCCAATTCAACGGCCTCGCCAACCAGACCTCCCTCTGCATAGATTGGATTAGCCTGATCGGGGTTCAGGTCCAAGCCTTGAAGCTGCCGCTGTTGGTGATTAATCGTCTGCTGACAATGGAGTAGTTGCTGTTGCAGTTGACTTTGATTGATGCGGGCGTTGGCCAGGTTATGGGCTATCTGGTTTTTGAGTCGATCTAACTCTAGCTGTTGGGTATTGGCCAACTGCTTCATGGTGGTCAGCAATTCAGTCAGCATGCGATCGCGATCGCCAATTTCAGCCCGTTGCGCTTCCAGTTGCTGTTGCCGCTGCTCTAATTGGTGTTGCAGTTGGACAATGGCCCGCTGCTGAATATTGGCGATCGATTCGGTGGCAGCCAGTTGATTTTCCAAGAACTGCTGACCAACTAACTGCAGTTGTAGTTCCTTTAAGGACGACTGGGACTGATCCAGCGCCTGCTCCAACTGACAGATCCGCTCTGCCTGATGCTCCACCAGCGATCGCTGCTGCTTTAATTCGGACGACAGCCGACTGTGGCTTTGCCTGGAACCGCCGGAAGACTCGAGACGCCCGGATCGGGGCCCCGAACCCTCCCCAGACGGGCTCGGCAGGTCGAAATGCAACCGCAATTGCTCAACAATGGGGGGAGCGATCGTCAGAACCTCGGCAAAGCTAGACGGATCGGCATAGATCTTATTTTCTCCTGGACGAGAATTCCGAGTTGCGTTCAACTCAGACATTTGGAACCTCCCGACCATCACTGGTTTGATGCCCCATACTGCCACCTGGCTAGGCTTGCAATGATCCAGCCAAACAATCTGTCTGCTTGCACAGACCCATGTCGATTCAGGAACCCCGATATTACGAACCGAACGATTTTACTTACTTTAAAGGCAAGTGGGGAGATCTGCAAAAAGGCCAACAGATCCTTTAACGTTTAGCAACGATCGCCCCTACTCCTGGTGTAATCCAGATAAAGAACCGGTCAGTTTCTCAGTATCTAGCGTATTGAGGGACCAATGATGCTCAACCGGCACCTGGCAGCGCTGGCAGGTTTCCTCCAACTGTTTTTGCTGGGCCAGGGCCTTTCGCAAAGTGATGATCAGCTGATGCACATCCTCCTGGATCATCGGCTTTTGGCCGCTGACAGCCGGCATCGTCTGTCGCTCCAACAATTGCAGCAACAACTCATAGTGAATCAGGGAGGGGAGAACAATCGGTTTCATGCAATCTGACCTAACTATGAGGGAACAAACAAGCCAACGACAATAGGGTTCACCGATCGCCGCCGCTCCACTACTTAGGAGCCAGGTAGGACGCTCGGTCGTCCATCAACTACCACCCAACAATTGAGCCAGGGCAGCGCCAGGATCGGGCTGGCGCATCAGGGACTCACCAATCAGAACAGCCCCAGCCCCTGCACCGGATACCTGTTGTAAATCCGCCGCCGTATAGAGACCTGATTCACTGACAACCAGAATGTTGCGAGCCTGCAGATCGGCGCATCGGGCAGCCAAAAGATTGGTGGTGGTTTTCAGGTCAACCGAAAAGGTCTGCAAATTCCGGTTGTTAATCCCCAGCAATTGGACCCCTTCCAGGGCCAAGACGCGATCCAGTTCTTCCAGGGTATGGACTTCCACCAGGGCCGCCAACCCCAGAGCCTGGGCAATTTTGAGGAAATACTGCAGATCCTTATCGGACAGCACCGCCGCAATCAGCAGAACAGCATCCGCCCCCTTTGCCCTGGCCAGATACATCTGATAGGGATAGACAATGAAGTCCTTACACAACAGCGGCAACTGGGTCACGGCTCGAATCCGCGCCAGATAGTCAAAACTGCCCTGGAAGAATTTTTCATCGGTCAATACTGAGAGGCAGGAGGCTCCTCCCTGTTCATAGGAATGGGCGATCGCCACTGGGTCAAAGTCTTCCCGAATGATTCCCTTACTGGGAGAAGCCTTCTTCACCTCGGCAATCACCGCCGGTTTTCTCCGAACCTGTTGCAGAGCCTGAATGAACGGGCGGGGTGAAGTTGCCAACTCACGCACTTGTTTTTGCAGCGCAATCAGGGGAACAGCCTCCCGCATCTGGGCCACTTCCTGTTCCTTATGCCAGATGATTTCTTCCAGAATATGGCGAGGTTCGGCATCTGGCGCCTTGATTTGATACCGCAGTTCCTGGACTGCAACAGCAGGATTAGGAGGACGACGACGAATCTGCATCGATAACCAGAGGATCTACTCCTGATAGCGTAACTTATTCAACCGGCTAAAGAAGAAACCGGCTAAAAAAGGCTCCAGACTAAATTGCCACCGTTGGCAGACAAAACAGTCGGTCGATCTGACTGGAAGCCGTTATCCTAGTGGGCTCCAATCGCTCGTTTGTAAGCCTCATCCAGCACTTCGGACAGGGTGGGGTGGGTATGGACCAGGAAGGCAAGATCTTGAATCTTCTGTCGTTGGGCGATCGCACTGGCGGCTTCGGCAATCAAATCAGAGGCATGCAGGCCAAAGATATGGACGCCTAACACCTCCCCCGTGTCTTTGCGGTAGATCACCTTGGTTACCCCTTCAGTTTCTCCTTCCGCGATCGCCTTGGCATTGCCCTTAAAGTAGGTCCGGACAGTGGCAACCTCAAATCCCTCAGCTTTTGCCTTCTCCTGGGCCGCGGGTTCCGTCATGCCTACAAAGCCAATCTCCGGATGGGTGAAGGCCGCTGCCGGAATGCTGTGATAGTCCACGGTGCGGGGCCGACCACAGATGGTTTCCACCACCGCCATGCCCTGGGCGGATGCGGTATGGGCCAGCATCATCTTGCCGGTGGCATCTCCGATCGCCCACAGGTGGGGAACTGGCTGTCCATCCTTGAGGACAGCCATGTAGTCATCAATGGGGATGAAGCCCCGCCGATCGGGTTCGACCCCGACTGAGGCTAGCCCCAGATCCTTGGTCAGGGGAACCCGTCCCGTAGCCACCAAACAGGCATCCACTTCCAATACCTCGACCACTTCTTTGGTTTTGGCATCAGCTAGTTCAATGACCACGGGCGAACCGGGCGTCACTTTCTTGGCCAGCACACCGACATAGGTTTCAATGTCGCGGGGAGTGATGAGAACCCGCTGGGCTAGTTTGGCAATATCGGGATCGAAGCCTGGCATCAACTGGTCCAGGGCCTCAATGACAGTCACTTCACAGCCCAGGGCTGAATATACATCGGCAAATTCCAGGCCGATATAGCCACTACCGACAATGGCAATCCAGTCTGGCAAGGACTCCAGACGAACCGCATCATCGCTGGTAAAGACCGTTTTGCCATCCAGCTCAATGCCGGGCGGCACAAAGGGAATGGACCCCGAGGCAATAATAATGTCCTTTGCCGTCACCACCTTCTCGCCTTCTGGCGTGGCAATGGCCACTTTTTGAGCAGCGGCAATCCGGGCCCAACCACGAATTGTCTCAATTCCCAGCCGTTTGAAGCTGCCCACCAGCGCATCTCGCTGTTTGGTGACAATGGCATTGGCATGGTCGGCGATCGCCTGTCGATCAAAGGCAACGCCCCCCAGTTGAATGCCCAGAGACCTGAGGTGATGGGCATCCCGTAGTTCTCGGACTCGCCCAGAAGCCGCCAGCAGAGCTTTGGAAGGGATACAGCCCCGGTTGACACAGGTCCCCCCCATGTCGGCTGCTTCCACCACCGCAGTCTTGAGACCACAACCCGCTGCATGGATCGCGGCGCCATGTCCGCCAACCCCTGCGCCGATAATCAACAAATCGTAATCAAATGACTGACTCACAGCACTCTCCTGGTTCATTCCTCCCTATTTTCAGTCTCAGAGGGACGATCGGACAACTATTCGAATGAAATCCCTTAGGGTAGTCAATCTCCATGAACCCAAAGGAGTGAGCTCGTTGATCCAGATCACTTAAGGAAAACAGTTTGTCCGTAAGAATAAGGAAATCTGCCGTTCTATGAAAGGCGAAGGTTCAAGCCTGGGCATTCTGGAGTCAACCTTTGGTTAATTCAGTTGTTGCCCCAGCCTGAAAATGCATCGTCTGCTATCTTCCGTTCCTTCAGCCCCTCATTCCTAGCTGGATGTGTCATGATCCAAGTAAGTGGCCATCTAGTTTCTGATCCTCATATCTTCGGAGTTACGTCTTATGGGTCAGCAACAGCGAGAACTTCGCCGTGCGGCAAACAGAGCCTTCCTTGAGTCACTTGACCAACTTCAGGCAACCCTCCATTCGTCCGACAGTCGGATAGATCCCCTGCTTAACGAGTCCATTGCAGCAGAACGGCCAATTGACCTGAATATTCTGGAGCAGGCTGTCACCGATATTGATGAGTTTATGCAACGGCGACAACCAAGGGGTTAATGCGGTTGAGACGATGCAACCAACGGACTGTCTTGTTGCCCAGGGCTGGAGACGTTCTGGCGTTTGGCTTCGTACAAGATCAGGGCAGCCGCGATCGCCACATTGAGTGATTCAACCCCTAGGCTAAGTGGAATTTTGACCTGCTGATCGGCAATCTCCGCTAACTCAGGCGACAAACCCGCCCCCTCATTGCCGAGCAGAATGAGGGTCGGCTGGCGAAAATCCACCTGCCAGTAGGTTTGGGACGCAGTTGGCAGGGTGGCAATCACCTGCATTCCCTGCTGTTGACAGGCCAGCAACTCTTGTTTCAGGTCTTCACTCACCGCCATCGGCACCTGGAACCACTGTCCAGCCGAAGCTCGCAACACTTTGGGGTGTTCGGGATCGACACTATCTCGACTGATCAAAATTCCCTCGGCCCCAGCCGCCGCCACTGTTCGGATTAGAGTGCCCAGGTTGCCCGGATCCTGAATTGTTTCCAGAACCAGGCCCAAACGGCTAAAAACTGGCCGGGGCAGGACAGCCCGCGCCATGGTGGCAACTACCCCATCGGGTTCGACGGTCGTTGCCAGCGATCGCAAAACCTCCGGACTGACCTGTTCAATCCGGTCTGCTTGTTGACAGGCCCGTTGCCATAGGTCGGGATAGCGCTCCTGCCAGGCGGCGGTATAACACAGAAGGGTCAGTCGGTTCTGGGTGGCGCAAGCCGCTTCCAGCAGATGGGTGCCTTCCAGTAGGAAAACATCTTGCTGGCGCCGCTCTTTGGCTCGGTGCAGCTTCCGCACCTGTTTCACCAGGGGATTTTGCAAACTCGTCAGCATGGCAACAGACAAACAAAATTGAGAGGGAGCCAATGAGAGGGGAGCAACCAGAACAGGACAACCAGCAGGAACGGCAGACCGCAGCCACTACCCTGCTACTTTATTAAAAATACGTAATAATCTTCCCGTAATGATTAAGATATTTTAATATTGTGCCGTACTTACAATGTAGGCGGCTTTCCATAGGCAAATAGCCACAATTGAATGAATGATTGCCATCCAATCAACTGCAGCTGTTACCGAACAACAGTAAGCATCCAACTAAGGATGCGGAACCCGGGACTTGAACCCGGAAGGCCTTGCGGCCACTAGAACCTGAATCTAGCGCGTCTGCCAATTCCGCCAGTTCCGCCTGTGCGCTGTTTGAAGTCGCGATTTCTAATGATGGGGTAAATAGTTGCCCATGTCAATCAGTTTAAATCAGAAGGTTCCGCGATCGCTCCATCCACCCGGCTCAAAAAAACCTGGACATCTCGATTCTTTCCGGTAGAATCAAAACCAACTTTGCAGATTGAATACACAGACAGATTTCGGAGGAAAGGCCATTATTCTCTCGCCTGATTTATCCAACACCCGCCCCTCGGTTGAGGAAGAGCAGTCAATTCTTCAGATCCGGGGAGGTATTCCTCTGAGTGGCGATGTCCGTATTAGCGGGGCCAAGAATTCAGCCCTGGTCATTATGGCTGGAGCTTTACTCTGCCCGCAGGAGTGTCAGATTCGGAACGTGCCCATGCTGGCTGACGTAAATCGCATGGGTGAGATTTTGGCCGCCCTGGGAGTCAAGATCGAACGGCAGCAAGACTGTTTGGTCATGGATGCCTCCCATCTGAATCACTCCAAGGCTCCCTACGAGTTGGTCAGTCAACTGCGGGCCAGCTTTTTTGTGATTGGCCCCCTGTTGGCGCGCCTGGGTGTTGCGCGCATTCCGTTGCCAGGTGGTTGCGCCATTGGCGCCCGTCCGGTTGACCTCCATGTTCGGGGCCTGCGAGCCATGGGGGCGGATGTGCAAATTGATCATGGCATGGTCTACGCCTCTATCAAGGGTCAGAACAAACGATTGCAAGGGGCCCGCATTTATCTGGATTACCCCAGTGTGGGTGCAACTGAGACGCTGATGATGGCGGCAACCCTGGCCGAAGGCGAGACCATCATTGAGAATGCGGCCCAGGAACCGGAAGTGGTTGATCTGGCGAACTTCTGTCGCTCAATGGGAGCCCGCATCCGGGGAGCTGGAACTAATACCCTGGTGGTTTCTGGGGTGCCCCGTCTGCATACGACAGACTACGCCATCATTCCCGATCGGGTAGAGGCGGGGACGTTTCTGGTGGCGGGGGCGATTACCCATTCAGAAATTAGTCTGTTTCCGGTGATTCCAGACCACCTGACTGCGGTCATTGCCAAACTGCAGGCGATCGGCGCCCAGGTTGTGGCTGATGCCCCAAATCGGCTGCGGCTGGTGCCCGCTTACTGCAACCGGGCGATCGACATTGAAACCCTGCCCTATCCCGGTTTCCCCACGGATATGCAAGCCCAATTTATGGCCCTGCTAACCCTCTGTGAGGGCAATAGTGTCATTACTGAGACGGTGTTTGAAAATCGCTTGCAGCATGTGGCGGAACTGAACCGCATGGGCGCTGACATCCGGGTCAAGGGCAATCATGCCATCATTCGCGGTGTACCGCTGCTGTCGGGTGCTCCAGTCGTGGCTACCGATTTACGGGCTTCGGCGGCGCTGGTGCTGGCGGGTTTGGCGGCCCAGGGAACCACTATTATTCAAGGCCTGAACCACATGGATCGGGGCTACGAAAATCTGGAAGCCAAACTTCGGAAACTGGGGGCCCAGATTGAACGCCAGCAGGTTAGCCCCATGGACGTGAATGAAAACCAACTGTTGACACCGGCATCCTGATCCGATCGCAAGGCTGGCTGGTGCTGTTGCCGACTTGCTGTTGTGAGCGCATCAGTCGGTCAATCGAGACAGATCCTTGGCTGGTTAAAAGTCTGACAGCAAGGGCTTATGGCTATACTGAAAGTCAGACGATCAGTCGGTTGTCTGGCTTTTGTTCATTTGTGGGATCCTATCCGGCGTGAAAACTCTTCTGACAGGCCTGCGAGCCAACCATTTTCGCCATCCCCTGGACCTGGAAGCAACGGCAAACCTGAAGCAGTTGCCGGGTCTGGATTTGGCTGTTCGCGCTTTGTTGGGCCCGATTGCCGAACAATTGTTTTATCTGGAAAATATTGCCTCCAGCGTGCAGGTAGGCCCGCAACAGTTGCCCCATTTGTACGACCTGCTGCTAGAAGCCTGCAACATCCTGGATCTGGATCCCCCCCAACTCTATGTGCGGCAGCACCCCATGCCCAACGCCTATACCTTTGCCATGCGGGGTAAACAGCCGTTCATCGTGGTGCATACCTCCCTGATTGATTTACTCACCCCAGAGGAAGTTCAGGCGGTGATTGCCCACGAACTGGGGCATCTCAAGTGTGAGCACAGTGTCTACATGACCCTGGTCAATCTGTTGGTGTTGCTAGCCGGACAGGTGCCCAATATGGGCGGGGCGATCGCCCAGGGCCTGCAAGCCCAATTGCTGGAATGGGTCCGCTGCGCCGAGTTCAGCTGCGATCGGGCGGCTCTGCTGGCCACCCAAAATCCCCGCGTGGTAGCTTCCGTGTTGATGAAGCTGGCGGGTGGATCTCCCAGTCTGGCCAGTCAGTTGAACCTGGATGCCTTTCTGGCCCAGGCGCGGGCCTACGACGACATTAGCAATACCCAATTGGGAGAATTGCTAAAGCAGATGCGAACCGCCGAACTGACACATCCGGTGCCTGTTCTGCGGGCCAGGGAGATCGATCGCTGGGCCAGCAGCCAGGAATATGGAGCCTTGCTGAAAAGCCGTCCGATCCAGTCCCAGGAAAGCCTGGCAGCGAAGGGAGGGTGGCGCAATTGGTAGGGTTCCGGCATCAGACCTGCCTGAATTTGTTCTGATATTGTTACGATATGTAAAGAACTATCGTACAGACAGGACAGGTTGCAGGCATGTTGACGGAAGCGCCGATCCAGCCCAGTGCCCTTGACGATCTGCCGGCTGGGGGCAGTGATCCAACTCAATTTGATTGTCGGGAAGCCTGGTATCCCATTCACTATGTCCGGGATCTGGATCGTACTCGACCTACCCGATTTACCCTGTTGGAGCGGGATCTCGTGATCTGGTGGGATCGACAAGCTAACCATTGGCGAGTTTTTGATGACCAGTGCCCCCATCGATTGGTGCCCCTTTCAGAAGGCCGTATTGCCGAAGATGGCTTGCTGGAATGTCCCTATCACGGCTGGGCCTTCAACGGCGAGGGACAGTGCGATCGCATTCCCCAGCAGGTGGCCGGTGGCGCCGCCCATCAGTCTCCGCGGGCCTGTGTCGCCTCCTTGCCCGCTGTAGAAAAGCAGGGACTCCTGTTTGTCTATGCCGGTGAACCGGAAAATGCCACCAGGGTGAAGGTTCCGGTAATCGAGCCAATGGCAGAAGACTCCCAGGACTGGATTTGTCTCGACACCTTTCGGGATCTGCCCTACGACGCCCTCACCCTCCTGGAAAATGTGTTGGACTCCAGCCATGTTCCCTTTACCCACCACCGCACCATCGGTAAACGCAGCAACGCCGCCCCAGTAGAACTGGAAGTCGTGGAATCAGGCAAGCAAGGGTTTCAAGGGGTGTGGGCAGAAGGTCCCCGTAAAGGCACCCTGGGCCGACAGGATACCCGTTTCATCGCCCCCAACCTGATGTGGCATGACCTCACCTCCAAGCAATTTGGGCGGACCCTAACGGTTGTCTATGCCACGCCGATCCGTAAAGGGGAATGCCGCCTGTTTGCCCGGTTTCCGTTCAAATTTGCCGCCAAACTGCCCGCCTTCTTGATTCAGTTAACGCCCCGTTGGTATTCCCACATTAGCCAAAACCGCATTCTGGAAGATGACCAGATTTTTCTGTACTACCAGGAGCGGACCCTGGCCGCCAAGGGAGGCAGTGCCGATTTTGCTCGATCGTGCTACCTGCCGACTCGGTCAGACTACTTTGTTTCTGCTTTGCACCAGTGGATCAATCGCTATCAGGCTGATCCGTTTCCCAATCAACCCCTGCCACCGCTGCAACCCACCGATGTCATTCTGGAACGGTATCACTCCCATACGGAAAAGTGCGCCAGTTGTCGCAGGGCTTTGGTCAATGTGCGGCGGATCAAGATGGGACTGGCCATTGCTGGGGCGATCGCCTGGATTTTGCTGCCGTTGTTGATACTAGGTCTGGGTCAGCCGCCTCTCTGGCTGGCGGCGGGGTTGACTGCCCTGGCGCTTCTGGCTGGCACCGGTTGGCTGTGGTTGCACCAGTTGGAGCAACAGTTTTCCAAAGGCCAGGAAATTCCGCCCCGAAATCTGCCGGAAAAGAAACAGTAGGTCTCCCGCCTTACAATCTGACGGGAGCTTTGCTGCCAGAGAGATTACGCCGTATACAAAATTGCAAATTTCCAAGCTGGCAGCAGTAGCAGTTGAGAGATTACTTCGCTATCCAGGCATTGAGCAATTGAGCGGCGATCTCATCCTGGGCAATCACCTGTCCCTGACGGTCAAATAAGCTAGTCCCGATCGTGAGAACGACATCCCCATACTTTTTCACATAAGCCTGTGCTTTTTGGGAAATAGTTGTGGCTAATGCCTGAAAAACGACATCTGCTAATTCGAGTTCAACTAAATTTTTATAAGCCGCATCCGCTGTCCCAGCCGCTAAAACAGCTTCTATAGCGGATAGACAGCCCCCTGTCCGGGCGACCGCTGCACCGATGATTTCTAATTTGGCATCGGCAAGGTGACTGGAGGTATTGAAAATGCCCCCTGCCAGCTTCACCAATTTCCCTTGGTAGCCCAGCAGCAGCACAGATTCCGCGCCGCGTAAGCCTGCTTCGACGAGCAACGCCCCAATCCAATTGCCCGTTTGGACAATCGCAGTTTCTGGAAAGCCCATCTGTTGGGCAATGTGGATACCATGACTGCCAATACAAAAAACTAAATTGGAGTGCAATTTCACTTTCGTTTGGAGAATCTGACGCAAATCTTCCAGGTGATTTTCAGCGGAAAGGGGCTGGGAAATGCCGCTCGTGCCCAACAGGGAAAGACCTTCCAGGACGCCAAAGGCTTCATTAGAGGTGCGTTGAGCCAGTTGCCGACCTTCGGGCATAACAATAGCTATCGTGACGGTTTGATCGGCAGCAATCAACGGCAGCAGGTTTGCCTCAAACAAACGGCGAGCATACCGATATATAGCTGGCTCCCCCGCTGTCGTTTTGCCAATCCCCTCTCCGGCTTCTAGAATCAGAGGCTCTGATTGGCGGGGCTGAAGTTTGACCCAAGCCCAAATGGGTGTATTGCGAGTCAGGTCTAAATTATTGCCAGGGTCACTGACGGTAATTGCCAAGGCACTGTTGATGTCCAGACGAGCGACCTGCTGAATGGGAATCGTTGCTTCACCGGGTAAGAGATCCAGGGCGACTGTTTGTAAGGGTTGGGGGCTACTGGATTGGAGATGAGACAATGCAGCTTTAGCGGCGGCAACAGCGAAAACAGGCAGGGTGTAACCGGAACGTGCCATTGGGGTCGAAAAATAAAGATTATCGCATCCTTTTACCTTTTTACCGGAACAGGCGGCAACGAAGAACTTCTAGATCGTGCAATTGCCCGGTTTTTGCAGGCATGCGATGGCAATTGCGGTCTGAAGTTTCAGGCGATAAGGTGAGACAGAGGAGAACTTGGGGTGGGACATGGGCGATCGCAAGCGTGTGCTAATCCTGGGTGGAACCGGGGAGGCTACAGCATTAGCGGCTCGAACTGCCGAAATTCCTGGAGTGGAAGTCATCACATCGCTGGCAGGTCGAACTCGGCATCCGCTATTGACCTCCGAAAGCACTCGAATTGGCAGGTTTGGCGGAGTGGCAGGACTCACAGACTACTTACGAAAACAACAGATTGATGGGCTGATTGATGCGACCCATCCCTTTGCGGCTCAAATTTCATTCAATGCTGCTGCTGCCGCCGCTGAAATTGGCACTCCCCATTTGATGCTGATTCGTCCAGCCTGGGAGCGCACAGCGGGCGATCGCTGGATTGATGTAGACGATCATGAAGCCGCCGCCGCAACCTTACCAAGTCTTGCCCAGCGTATCTTTCTGACGATCGGGCGGCAGGAACTGGCGGTCTTTGCCCATCTACCAAATCTCTGGTTCCTGATGCGAATGATTGATCCTCCCCTGGCGGATGCGGCAATTCCCCCCGGAGAACTCCTGCTGGAACGGGGACCGTTCTCCCTGGACCATGAGCGATCGCTGTTGCAACGGTATGAAATTGGGGCGATTGTCAGTAAAAACAGTGGCGGAGAAGCTACCTATGCCAAAATCATTGCCGCACGCGAGCTAGGCATTCCAGTTGTAATGATTCAGCGCCCAGCCATTCCACCAGGAGATATGGTTGCAGATGTAGAGAGTGCTTTGGCGTGGGTTAAAAATACGTTGTTGCAATTAGAGAAATAGTCCTAATCCTACTCTAATTTGTGTTTGACTGGTCTGCCCGTGCCTCGCCCATTGAGGGAGGAAGCAATCAAGAGGTTTCGTAACCAGTGGTCGTGATAGCGGAAACGGTTGAGATCCTCAAACGGCGACATGGAATGGGGTTCTAAGGCCTGTAACTTTCGACAGTAGGGATGGAAATTCCACCGCATCGCCATAGCTCTAAGCGATTGAGTAGCAGCATCGAGGGTGCCATGAAATACTGCATTGCATAGAAAATACGGTCTCGATAGTTCATCAATCGGTCTACTTGCTTGTTGGTACGAGCGGCAGCCAGCAGTTGAAAGGTCACTATAAACTTTCGAGATGATCTTCCATCTTGCAGATATTAGGTTTGAGCT
>CAZBTL010000106.1:0-14073 GCA_964494755.1 uncultured bacterium
TACTAGGAAGTCTGGGTGATATTTCCGTTGATCTGAATGGTGGCAGTGCCTATGCGCCTTTCGACGGCAAGGCCCAGTTGGACCAACGTCGCTGTGTGATCTTCTCCAGTCCCCAGGTGCCAGCCTACATTTTCCGGCTCTGCGGCCTGGCGAGCCTGCGTCTGGGCGATCGCCGCCAGGGAGAAGTGCTGGGCTCAGGATCGGTGCTGCAATTTGCCACCCTGCGGAAACAGGCCAATGATACCTGGGCGATCGTGGAACCTGCCAAATCTATCCTTGAAAGAACCTTGCAACCATGAAGTATCGTCTATCCTTGTTCCTGCTCGGTCTACTGGCAATCCTGTTCCCCTGTTCCCTTTCAGATCGAGTCAGCCAGGATATTGCAGTCAGTCGGTGACTCTGGTGGGGTTTAGCACTTAAAACCCAGGTGTCTACCGATGGGAAACTGACTAATAGTCTGGTGAAACGAACCAGGTTCTGGGAAATAGGCCTGTAACGCTTCTAATCGTCGGTGGACCAATTCCAGTTGCTCGGCTTTGTCTTGCGGATGGAGGTTGGAGTCTGCGAGTGAATCTGCAACACGCTCTAACCAATATCGGTATTCGTAAGCATCCAGGCTTGCTTGTAGCCGACGTTGGTGAAACAGATCCTCCCCAAATTCCTGGATGAACCAGGCAATGTAGTGATCATCGGTTAACAATGCACTATCTGGAGCAAATACCGTGTCGATCGCATCCAGTAGCTTACGGTAGAAAAACAGTTGGCGGGCTGCCCTAATCCGGCAAACTTCTTCAAAACTAATTTCTCTCATAGGAAATTGGTTAATCCAGCCAGCACGGACAAAACACTGACCGAACGGCCAGGCGCTATCAATTAACCCTGGATCCTGAGGCAAGTCCCCTTCCTTGACATCAATAGCAATCCAGCGGTCCTCATGATGGCCCATCCAGCTTTCTAGTCCGACGAAGGTGATAGCCGGTAAATCAGACAACCAGATACCTGGCTTGGAAGTTGTCAAATCATCCCCAAATCCATGCTCCAAAATAAAGTCTGCGGCTTCTGGATTGGTTGTGTGGTAGAGCGTTAAGAACTTCGGAAAGCAAGGGCCTGGAAGTTGCATGGGAGCTTTCTCTGAGGGTGTGAGCTTACAGAGCCAATCATGCCCGCTGTTCCTTAGGGTGGTGGTGACCGCACCTCGCGTCGGTGGTGACATTTCAGGCAAGATAGATTGATGGAAAACACACCCAACAGGGGACCGGCGTCACAGACAGGGGCGATGGCAATCCCTTGCAGGAAAATTAACACCCGTTAAGCTGCAACCAGTACCATAGCCAGCAGGGCCAGAACAATGCCAATTGCCTGTCGAAAAGACACGGATTCCTGGAGCCAAAACACTGCTAACAGCACACTGACTACGGGATACAAAGCAGAAACCGTGGCGACCAGCGTTACTGGACCTTTGCTGACTGCAGATAGAAAGCAAAAGGCTCCCAGAAAACCCAACATGCCAGTTGATAAGGCCAGGGGAATTCCGGTGGGGTGGACCGTCAGGCGGAAATTGAGGACAAACAGCATGGCGATCGCCAGCAGAACGCCACCCATCACTTCATAGACGATCGCGCTTTTAGGATCCAGATAGCGAGTGGTGAGTTTGGGGATAAACCCCCAGAGCCCCCAGAGGAAAAGGGCTCCAAAAGTTGGCAATAGCCAGTCTTTGGTCATAGGTGAATGGGATTAGCCGGTGGAACTTTCACCCTTGCTGCAGGATGTTAGGGAGCTGGGTTGGGATAACGACGGTGGATGTTTTCAATCTCTAACAGTACTTCATCGCTCAACTGCACCGTCAGACTGGCCAGGTTTTCCTGCAATTGCTCCAGAGTCGTAGCACCCATCAGGGTACTGGTGACAAACCAGCGTTGCCGGACAAAGGCCAACGCCAGGGCAACGGGACTGAGATGCTGCCGCTGGGCCAGGGCCACATAGGCGGCCACCGCCTCATTCACGTGGGGTTTCAGATACCGCTGGCCGAAGCCAGGAAACAAACTGACCCGTCCAGATTCGGCCGGTTGCCTGACGTACTTGCCGCTCAGACAACCAAAGCCCAAGGGACTGTAGGCCAACAGTCCCACCTGCTCGTAGTAACAGGTTTCAGCCAGGCCATTCTCAAAGGTTCGATTCAGCAGACTGTAGGCATTTTGAATCGACACGACTCTGGGCAGGTTCAGTTGCTGGGCCACCTGACAGAACTGGCTCACACCCCAGGGCGTTTCGTTGCTGAGGCCGATATAGCGAATTTTGCCCGCCTGAATCAGGTCAGCAAACACCTGCAATTGCTCGGCAATGGGCACCGTTTCCCTGACTTGATTGGGGTCAAATTCCGTCTGGCCGAACAGGGGCACATAGCGATCGGGCCAGTGGATTTGGTACAGGTCAATGTAGTCCGTCTGCAGTCGCTTCAGGCTATCATTCACGGCCTGTTCGATGTTGCGGCGATCCACTGCCAGGGGGCCCTGGCGCACCCAGCCCAGGTTACGAGAGGGCCCAGCAATTTTAGTCGCCACAATCAGGCGATCGCGCCGTTGTTTGACCAGCCATTCCCCCAGAAATTCTTCCGTGGCTCCCTGAGTTTCGGCACGGGCTGGAACCGGATACATTTCCGCTGTGTCAATTAAATTCACCCCTTGAGCCACCGCATAATCTAACTGCTCGTGGGCATCTTCAATGGTATTTTGCTGACCGAAGGTCATGGTGCCCAGACCGATTTCCGACACCCGCAAGTCACTGGTTCCCAATTGCCGATAGTGCATGTGCTTGATGCTCCGTTTGGTTGTTCATCCTTTAACCACGGCCACTGGCCGCAGGCGGGCTACTTTGCGGGCAATACCAGCTTGGCTGACCACATTCACCACCCGGCTGACATCCTTATAAGCCTGGGGGGCTTCTTCTGCCAGTCCCGGCATAGAACCGGCCCGCACGTTGATGCCCCCTTTCTCTAATTCATGACGCAGGCGATCGCCCCGCACTTCCCGTTTGGCCCTGGCCCGACTCATCACCCGCCCGGCCCCATGGCAACTGGAGCCAAAGGAAAGGCGATCGCTCAATTCCGTGCCCAGCAGCACCCAGCTTTCGGTGCCCATGGAACCAGGCACCAGCACCGGCTGGCCAATGGGCCGGTAGTCCTCCGGTAAGCCAGCAAAGCCAGGACCAAAGGCTCGGGTAGCCCCTTTTCGATGTATACAAAGGGTCATTTCTTTGCCATCGACCTGATGGGTCTCAATTTTGGCCATGTTATGGGCAATGTCGTAGACCTGGCGCAGGTGGGCCTGCTTGACCCCAAACACTTCCTCAAAACTGCGGCGAGTATGCCAGGCCAGCACCTGTCGGTTGGCAAAGGCATAGTTGGCTGCCGCCTTCATGGCTCCCAGATAGGACTGACCTTCGGGAGAGTCAATAGGGGCGCAGACCAATTCGCGATCGGGCAGGTGGATACCGTACTTGATCACGGCCAATTGAAAATCCTGCACATAGTCGGTGCAGATCTGGTGGCCAAACCCGCGAGAGCCACAGTGGATCTGGATGGCCAGACAGCCCTCCTGCAAACCCATAATGGCTGCTGCGTCTGGATCTGCCACCGCTTCCACCACGTCCACTTCCAGAAAGTGGTTACCAGCCCCCAGGGTGCCCACCTGACCCCGACCTCGGTCCTTCGCTCGTTTGCTGGCCTGCTCTGGATCGGCCCCCACTAGACAGCCAAATTCTTCCGTCCGGGCCAGATCCTCTGGCTGAGCATAGTCCTGCTCCAGGGCCCATTTTGCTCCTTTGCGGCAGACTTCATCCAGTTCAGCCAGAGAAAGCGGCACGCTGCCCTTTTCCCCCACCCCACTGGGGCAGTTGCGGTATAGAGCACTGGCCAGTTCGCTCAGGTGCGGTTTGGCCGACGGGTAATCAATTTGGGAAGCCAGGACCCGCACGCCACAGTTGATGTCATAGCCGACGGCCCCCGGTGAAATGATGCCGCCAGGAACTTTGGCCGCCATCACACCGCCAATGGGCATGCCATATCCCTGATGCACATCTGGCATGACCACTACATGCCCTACTAATCCCGGTAGGCAGGCAACGTTAACCGCTTGCGTGACAGACAAATCTCCCAGGGCGTCTTCTAGCAACTCGTCATCGGCAAATAGCCAGACGGGGACTTTCATCTGCGGATGGAAGGAAGTGGGCAGTTCCCACAAGTAGTCACTCACGCGGCGAAAATCTTGTTTGGTAATCAGCATAGGATTTACAGGGGGAGATGAGGTGAGGGGGCCGTACTGTAGGGGCGGGTTCAACATCGTCTAAGGCCATTAACTGGTTAAATCCGCCCGTACTCTAGTTCAAACGTCCATGACCAGGGTGGCTTCCAGGCCCCGATCGCTGGGTTTGATGGCCAGGTTGTGATAGGTCATGGCTTTAATGAATTTGGTCCACTGCTGAACCGGTGCGCCGGTAATCTGAGCTTGCAGATGGTGGGCATCCAATTGTTGGATGTCAAACTGCCGAAACCCCAACCCCTCGCTTTCGTTGAGATAGAGCAGTTCGTTTAACCAGGCCACCAGCAGACTTTCGTAATCCACGCCGTTCAACTGGACCGTCCGTATGACCGGATCAGCATCGGTTAACGCTACCCCAGCGATCGCATACAGGGCCACCGCCGCTTCCACAAACAGTTCCCTCATATCTCGGCCCCAGACGCGATAGGCCCAATCTGCGGTGTGATCGACCTCCTCGAAGCCGGCCAGTGGTAAGGAATCTGAACTTTTCATAAGATTCGCATCAATCGTGTCGAGAATCTTGAAGAACAACTGTCTGTACCTCCATTCTAGAGACGAGGCATGCGGGCGATGATGTTGTTCTGTTGCAGACCTCGCCGCTCATTGCCTTGTCCTGACCCAAGGAATTTGGGGCCATGATGAAGCTAGGCGTTCCCCGACCAGACTTCCTGAAGCGCCGGAAGCTGATGAAACCGTTACAGGACTGGCGCCAGCAGTTACCCTGTCCGTTGCTAAGGCAAGGCATCTACGGCGCGATCTCGATTGGGTCGGTGCTGCTGTTGATCCAAGTCTTCCGACCTGCCCCGCTGCCAGTGGAAACAGCACCAGTGAGCGCCACTACTTCAACACCCTCAGTCTCCTGATCGGGGTCGGTCAAGTCTGCTCAAAACCTGCGTTAAGCTAAAGCTAGCAGGAGGACGTTCCTGCCCAGCCTATTGTGACTCTGCCTTCCTCTATGTTGACTTCCACCGATTTTAGCGGACTGTTCAATCAACGGTTTTTTAACAATTTATTCCCTATTCCAGCCAGTAATGACTTTCGGCTTGGGGAACGAACACCGGGATTCACCTTGCTGGACATTACCCACAATCGGCCAGTTAAGTTGGCGGATTACCGGGATCAGAAGCCGGTGATTCTAGCCTTTACGCGGATTTTTACCGAGAAACAGTACTGTCCCTTTTGTTTTCCCCACATTAAGGAACTGAACGATCGCTATCAGGAGTTCTGCGATCGCAACGTAGAACTGTTGATGATCACTAGCACCGATTCGGAACAAAGCAAAATTGTCGTGCAGGATCTGGGCTTGAAAATGCCGCTCTTGACGGATTCTCCCTGTGAAGTATTTCGAGCCTATCAAACTGGCCAAGCGTTAGGCGCGCCTCTGCCCGCTCAGTTCGTTCTGGATCAGCAGGGACGGCTGCGCTACAAGCATGTCTTTTCCTTCCTGGACCACAACGCCAGTGTTGATAAATTGCTGCAAGTGGTAGACCAATTGTGAGGCGGCGAAGAGTTGGCTAACCCCCACCGACGATGGTGACAATTTCCAGGCGATCGCCCGATTGAATTTCGGTTGCCTCCCAGAACTGGCGATGCAAAATTTCACCGTTATACTCTACGGCAATCAGGCGTGGATTCATGCCCAGTTGTTCCAATAACTGAGGCAAGGAGGTATGGACTTCACAGGTACGGGGTTCGCCGTTGATAAATAGGGTAATTGAATCGGCCATGGTGACAAGCATAAGAACACAGGTGGGGCAGAGGGCAGATCGTCGTCATTCCTCCTGACCGCTGACCGCTGACTGCTGACCGCTAGCTTCTGATTCCTGCACCAGTTGACTAGCAGAATCCACATCAGTTGTCAGGTGATCGCTCAGCCTGATCCAGTCTGCCACACTCAGGTCTTCAGCACGAGCCATGGGATTGAGCTGAAGCGTTTCCAGCACCTCGGAGAGGCGATCGCTAACAATGACACTTTTCAGGTTGTTGCGCAACATCTTGCGCCGACTGGCAAAACCCAGCTTAATCAGGGTTTCCAGGTGCCGCGGATGCTGGGGTGGATGGTCGATGGGCCGAGGTCGCAAGCGAATGACCGCAGAATCCACCTTGGGCGGAGGCTGAAAGGCTTTGGCCGGAACATCACAAATGAAATCACAGTCCGCCAGATATTGAATCCGGACTGATAGGGCGCCGTAATGACTGGAACCCGGTTGGGCCTGAAGCCGCAAAGCCACTTCTTTTTGCACCAGCAGCACAATAACATCAAACGGTCGAGCGGCGGGATGGCTGATGCGGCCCAATAGCTTTTCCAGAATGGGACCGGTAATGTTGTACGGAATATTGGCCACCACTTTGTTGGGATGTTGAAACTGGGGCAGAGGAGCCAGCAGTGTTTCCAGATCCAGAGATAAAACATCTCCTTGTAGCAGCAGAAAGTTCTCAATCTTGCCCAACTTTTGGGTCAGTAACTGGCAAAGATCCCGGTCAATTTCGATCGCGATCACCGATTGGGCCAGAGGCAACAGTTGGCGGGTCAAAATGCCGGTTCCGGGGCCAATTTCCAAAACGCGATCGCAGTTGGACAACTCTGCTGCCGCCACAATCTTGCTGAGGGCTTTTTCGCTCCGCAACCAATGCTGACCAAATTGTTTCCGGGCTTTGGGCACCTGACTACTCCGGTAGACCGACTAGCTCACCGGCTCCAACAATCACCCGCCCAATTACTGAAGCCGAAATTGCCTGAGACTGGAAAAACTGCAAGGTGGCGCTTACCTCCTCCTCCGGCGCCAGCAGCACCATGCCGAGGCCCATATTGAAAGTATGAAACATTTCCCGCGGGGACACATCTCCCGCCTGAGCCAACCAGTCAAAAATGGGCAAAACAGGCCAGGAGTTGGGGATTACTTCCACCGATTGGCCTGCTCCCAGGCAACGGGGCAGATTTTCCGGCAGGCCGCCACCCGTAATGTGGGCCATGCCATGAATCGAAAGGCCCGCATGGATTGCCGCCAGAATGGGTTTGACATAAATTTGAGTCGGAGTCAGCAGAACCTCGCCTAAAGTTTTTCCCCCCAGCAGATCTGGGCGATCGCTCCAGGCAAAGCCGCGATCGCTGACAATTTTCCGCACCAGGCTAAATCCATTGCTGTGGACTCCACTACTGGCTAACCCAATCGCCACATCGCCCACCCGCACCTGGGATCCGTCCAACAACCGGCTTTTTTCAGCAATCCCGACGCAAAAACCAGCTAGGTCATATTCCCCCGGTTGGTAAAAACCGGGCATTTCCGCTGTTTCACCTCCCAACAAGGCACAGCCAGCCTGACGACAACCCTCGGCAATGCCAGAAACAACCTGGGCTAACTGCTCTGGATTCAGCTTGCCAGTAGCCAAATAGTCCAGAAAAAAGAGGGGTTCAGCTCCACTGGTCAGGACATCGTTCACGCACATGGCAACCAGATCAATGCCCACTGTGTCATGACGATCCAGGCTGTGGGCCAGTTTCAACTTAGTGCCCACACCGTCCGTACCGGACACCAGCACCGGTTCCTGATAGCCAGTTGGTAACTGAAAGCAGCCGCCAAACCCACCCAAACCGCCTAAAACACCTGGTCGGTTGGTGCTATCGACCATACTGCGAATACGGTCTACAAAGGCACGACCTGCTTCAACATCTACACCTGCTTGTCGGTAATCCATTAATCCTGGGCCTTGAATCTTCGCCTTGAAGGGGCTGGTTGTGCACCGTGGTGAAGCCAACGCTGCAGGTTGTATTTTACCTGTCCGCCCCCTCCACAAATCACATAAAGTTTGTATGAATTTTTGATGAAGCAACCAACGGTTCAATATGCGTGTAACACTTACGGAAAAGAACTTTTACCGTTTTGAGGAATTATGAGGGAAGTATGAATTTTCCCCTTGGATTGCCTGATCCCTGATCCCCAAACCTAAAACTTCGTGATAGTCTGTTTCAGTTCATTAAGCAAAGGGGAATTGCGGAACGACTACGAGTTACTTGGCGAGTTTGCAAATGTCCATGCGCGTTGCATGACGCTTGCAGCCTTCGCACATCTAATCCTCGTTATGTAGAGAGAGTTTCATAGATAGGATGATGAATCGAAAAATTTTGAGTGGTCTGACTGCGACCCTGTTGTTTTCGGCCATTGCCACCCCCCAAACGGGAAATGCAAAGCCCACCCAAGCAGAAGACCCGGTTTCCGAGGCAAACCTGAAAATAGCCTCCAATCAAGGCACTGACCCGGCCGTTGAACTGACGAATGAAGTCATCAAGGTTGGCGAACAGTCGTCTCAAACAAAACCACAAGATGCGGAAGATACCATTGCGAAAATCCATTCCCATCTTGTTCAGGGGCGTAAAAGCGCCACCCTTTATGTCCGGAACATCCCAATTTTGACCTTTGTCGGCTCAGCTAAATCCCGCCCAAGTGATGTCAAAATTGGTTCCCAGGCGCAACCAGTCAAAGACAGCCTAGCTACTTCAAACAAGTCCCTTGATGCCGCTGTCTCTGCTAACAAGCTTCCCAACCAATCCGCTGAGTCCCCTGCATCTACCGTCATCTCGTCGGCCTCAGCTCCAACTAATTCCGGTTCGTTGATCCCACAGGATTCCAGCAGCAAAAAAGCCCCAGATGACCCAGTGTGGCGGGCTTCGGAAGTCGCTGCCAGGTTAAACCAGTTGACTCGTGAAACCATTGATGCCAGCAAGATTACAGTGCAGTGGGATAGTAAGGCAACCGGGAGCCAACCCCGATACCTTATTAAACTGGAAGATTCTGTTTTAGCCACCGTCAGTCAGGACACTTTCCTACCTGACACAACCCGTAATCTGGAACAGGATGCACTACAGGTAGCCAATCGCTTGCGCCGCCTGTTGGGCAATGCTGAGCCCCTGAGGTCAGTCAGTGGCAAACCTGGTCGCCAAAATCAAACCATTGCTTTGGGGCCTATCCGTTTCCAACTCAGTGGTTTGGCTTCCTGGTATGGTCCAGGGCTGCACGGTAATCCGAGTGCGAGTGGGGAACGCTTTGACCAGAACGCTTTGACAGCGGCCCACCGGACATTGCCATTTGGCACTCAGGTGATGGTCACGAATCTGGACAATGGTGCGTCGGTTGTAGTTCGGATTAACGATCGGGGGCCATTCCACGGCAATCGGGTAATTGATCTCTCAACGGCGGCGGCTAGAGTCCTAGGTCTGATTCAGACTGGAGTGGCTCCTGTGCGCTTGGACATTCTTGATCCAAGAACAACTGCCACAGGCAACTAAACTGACCACACGGAAGCAGATTTCCCAGACAAAGCGAGCGCTGATATCTCAGCGCTCGCTTTCGTTGGAGGCAGGGGCGACTGGCTAACGGAAAAATTCAGCAACGACACAACTGAAATTTGGCAGGAGCGGAGAAGTTAATCTGTCGGTTGCAAATAAGGTAGCCACAAGTCGTAACAGAGCCTCTTGGCGTCGGTAAACTTCCAGTTGCTGGGTGCGCCAATCAAGAATCCAATATTCTTGGACTCCACGCTCTGCATACAGTTTTAATTTGGTTTCACGGTCGCGGCGTTCATTTTGCGTCCCAGGGGACAGAACCTCAACAATCAGTTCTGGTGCAATGGTGAAATGTCCTTCCTCATCCACGCCTACGGCTAATCTGGAATGACTAATCCAGACAACATCTGGAACCACATTATCTGCATCATCAAAGACCACGCCTGGCGTCGCGACCGTTTCCCCCAATTGACTCCCTTCTGACCAGATGTCTAGAATTCTGGCTACTTTCACAATCACCTTCTGATGTTTCCAGTGGGGAGCGCGGGTCATGAGCAAGTTGCCATCAATAATTTCATACCGATTGCTGCTATCGGGTAGGAGTTTCAGATCCTCGGTTGTCCAATAAACCCGATCGGAGGTGTAGGGCATAGGGAGATGAAGGAACGCAGAACACCTTTATGGTACTTGATCGCTCCGTCTTCAGTTTCCCCCAGTGCAATCGTTTAGAATGGGCTGCCAAGGCAACTCTCCAGCTTCTCGGTTAGGACAGCTAGGTGCCGCCACCACTGTTGACCCCCGATCGCAATGCGGGAAGGTAGGTGCCCCATGGGGGCTGAAAGCTTAAAACGCCAGTTTTTGGGCGAGTCGGTTCGATTATCCTGGGACCAACCGACGCGATCGCAAAATCGACCGTAATCCTTTTCTTCATCGCAGTAGAGAATTGCCTGTACGGTGAATCCAAAACGCCCCTGACTATAGTGTTGCCAGAATTGGTCAATGGTCTGTAAGTCATCACAGGATAATCGGGCCAGTTCACTACTAAAGACATAGGACTGGGGCGGTTTATTTAGCAACTGACGGATCAGACTCCAGGTCTCGCTATCTGCTGCCTGCCAGTCACCCCCAGCCAGCAGATCCCGTAGGGCGCGATAACTCACCAGGGGTGCCGACAAGTTGATCGAAGGGTCCGGAGACGCCTCTGGAGCAATCGATACAGGTTGGGATTGAGTACCCACTACAGATAGTGTTGAGTGTTGCAGAGCCTGTAACACCTGATTGGCTGATTGGAAGCGTTGGCTTAGTGCAGCTTGTAAGAGTTGATCCAGAATGGATCCTAGATGGCGACTGACTCTGGTTCCTACTGGCAGAAATTGCCGCCAGTTCCAGCGGTCCTGTTCCAAATCAAATAGATCAAACGGAGACCGATGGGTGAGCAGGTGTAGACAGACGACCCCCAGACTGTAGAGGTCACTGGCTGGCAACGATTTGCCCCGGTTCTGCTCCGGCGCCATATACTCTGGGCTGCCGACAATGGTGCCAGTTCGAATGGTGCTCAAACTAGTGAGCATTTTAGCGATTCCAAAATCAATCAAAACCAAGCTGCGATCGCGCTGACGGCGAATGATGTTAGCTGGTTTAATGTCCCGATGAATCACATTGCGATCGTGGATAAATTGCAGCACCGGCAATAGATCCTGCAAGAGTTGCTGCACCTGCAATTCACTAAAAGTCCCCTGACTTTGGACCTCCTCTGCCAGGGTTTGCCCTTCTATATACTCCTGCACCAGATAGAGCAGCCGATTGTGTTCAAAATGGCCCAACAAATCCGGTATCTGGGGGTGGATACCCAGTTGATCTAGCCGCATAGCCTCCTCGTGAAATAGCTCTACGGCTTTGCAGTAAGCCTGGGGATTGGGTTCCGACAAGCAGAGTTGCTTAATCACGCAACTCGGCCGCGAAGGAATATCTTCATCAACAGCTAAAAATGTCCGGCCAAACCCGCCTCGCCCTAGTGGCTGAATCGCCCGATACCGCTCTTTTAGAAGCAACTGAGCCCCACAGGACTGACAGATGCGGTTGTTATCCGGATTATGGGGGCGATCGCAGCCAGGAACAAGACAGTAGGTCATGGAACAGGAAAGACAGATGGTTGCTTCATTTCACCACCATGAAGAGATAGCCCAGCCATAAACATCTCGTTTTGTAAAATCGTTTGCAGATTTCATGGCTAGACCCTATATATAGTATGTAAGCTGAAACCTGAAACTAGATATAGTGTTACCGGAGCTGAACCGAAACACTAGGGATTCCTGAAAACCCTCGCTGAATTGAATGCTGGGCTTGATCTCCGCCGGACTGACAAGATGATTACTATCTTGTATCAATTCCTGGCGGGTGTAAAGACCATCTCATGACTTAAACCATTAGCCAATTGCGTGAACTATGACCTACCAACAGAAACTCAGTCCTTGGGTGATTCATAAGTTGCTACCCAATCTCAAACAGTTAGCAGTTTATCGATTCCGCCGCCGTCACGATGCGGAAGCATATTTGCGAGTTTTGCAGGCAACTCAGCCTCACGTCAAATTTGCCATTTCATTCGATGTGAGTGATGTAAACCTTGTTGGTCAAGGTGAATAATGGTCAGGTGCCTGCAATGGTCCTGCCAAATTGCCACAGTCCGAGCATGAAAGCATTGTCTTGTTTATGTTTTCCACTTCGGATAGTGTGGGTTATCCCAGTGAAAAGTGCTGAATTTGCGGAGTGTGGTGTTGGAAAAACTGAATATGAGTGTACCAGTATCTCTTGCTCATGTTTCAATCCCTAACCCATCTATTGTCCGTAGCTGTTTTGTTATGCTTCGATGAATGTTCTCTGCTGTGTCACAATGAAAACCACAATCGGTGGCGGACAGGGGGACACAGTTGGATTCAATTAAGACTCAATCAACTCTTGGCAGTCTGATTGCGCAGCAGATTGCCGAGAGTTTTTACCAACGGCTGACTTTTGCCGAGTTCATGGAGCTGGCTCTGTACCATCCACTCCACGGTTACTATTCCGCCAACCGACCGAAAATTGGCGTCAAAGGAGATTTTTTCACCTCCCCCCATCTGGGGCCAGACTTTGGAGAACTGCTGGCTGAACAGTTGGCCCAGATGTGGCAGATCCTGCAGTATCCTTCACCTTTCACGCTGGTCGAAATGGGGGCCGGACAGGGGTTGCTAGCCGTCGATGTTCTCCGCTATCTGCAAACCCATTATCCTAAGCTTTTCAACGCTCTGCAATACATCATTGTGGAACGGGCTGCCGCCTTGATTGCAGAACAGCAGTGGCAGTTACAGGAATTCAGTCAATCTGGCCTCTCTATCCAGTGGAGAACCTGGGAAGACATTCCACCTGATTCCATTACGGGCTGTTTTTTTTCCAATGAATTAGTAGATGCGTTGCCGGTGCATCAAGTTGTGCTGGAACAGGGACGACTAAAGGAAATCTACGTTACCTGCCAAACGCAGCCAGATGGGTCTTTCCAGTTTGTGGAAGTGATGGGTGAGCCTTCCACTTCTGCATTGCCAGACTACTTCTCCTGGTTGGGAATTGATATCGCATCTTCCGTCTACCCCAATGGTTATCGCAGCGAGGTTAATCTGGCGGCGTTGGACTGGATGAAAACTGTTGCCGATCGCCTGCATCGGGGATATGTCCTGACCATTGATTATGGTTATCCGGCTGAACGCTACTACCATCCCAACCGGACGGAGGGAACGTTGCAGTGTTATTACCACCATGCTCATCACTCCAATCCCTACTGCTATGTAGGAGAACAGGATATTACCGCCCATGTGAATTTCACAGCGCTGGAACGACAGGGAGAAGCCTGCGGTCTGAAACAGGTAGGGTTCACGAAACAGGGTCTATTTTTGATGGCGCTGGGGCTGGGCGATCGCATCGCGGCTCTCAGTCAGACGGCAACCAGCAATCCGCAAAACATTCTGACCACGCTGCAACAGCGGGAAGCCCTGCACCAATTAGTGAATCCCATGGGGTTGGGCAACTTTGGGGTTCTGATTCAAAGCAAGGGCGTTGAGTCTTCTGAAGCTTTACGGGGGCTACAGGGCGAAGTTTGAGTTTACGTGCCAAACCTTACTGTCGTTCTGCAAACAAGGCCTCAATGTCCCGATAGCCACTCACAACTGCAATCACCACAATCCCTCGGCTCCCCTCTGCGCGGTAAAAGATCAAGTAATTGCCGACTGGAAAACTGCGCAGCGGCGGTTCAAGTTCTGTCCATAACCGTCCCATTTCTGGGAAATCAGCTAGTGGTCTGTCAAGACTGTTTTGAGGGGCAAAGCCTCCTTAAAACACCCTAAAAATGGTTTTTGTAGATTTGAGCTATCCCTCAAATCTATCCTGACGGACTACTAGCGTCTTGCATTGTGCTCTGATTTGAGCAATCAATTGCCGGGCTGCCGCTGG
>CAZBTL010000107.1:0-14004 GCA_964494755.1 uncultured bacterium
TTGCTATATCAACGAATGTTGCAAAAACAGTTGAGCGACTGTCGATAGACTTGCAGTGGTTTGATTACGTCATGACCTGGCTTTGATTGGCCCACTGCTGATCTGTCTGGCAGCCGACAAAACTGATAGCCAACTACTTGCAGTTACTCCAAAGGCTCCTTTCTCCTTTCTAGGAAGCCTATGGGCTGTAGGACTGTCTCAATCTGATGGGTAGGCAGGTTGTCCGAGAAGGATGGCAATCTGGAAGAGGATCGGTTTTATGGATGGTAATCTCGCAGTAAGACTTGACAGACTGCTGGAGAAAATTGAAGTGAGAGCAAACGTTCTATTTCCCGTTTAAAGCAGACAGAGACGGCAAGACCAGACCAACTCTGGATCTGGCACACTCTCTTGCGATTGACCAGCCCATGGGCTTCACTCAGTCGCAAATTGGGACTGACGACACAAGCTGGCAAGACCATTACTTTACTGATAGTCCAGTTCTGTCTCGGGTTTTTCGAAATTGGAGGGGTCGTACAGGTAACGCGTGACTTCTTCTTCTAGCCGATGAATGAGGAAGGGTTCCATGCCGTTGGTATGCCGGAGGGCAGCCAGATAGCCATCCAGATACATCCGCAGGTCATCAAAACGGTAACCTCGATTCCAGAGATCTACCAGCGAATCAGTCAGCTTTTGGTAGTAGCGAATGGTTTGAGTATTCTGCAACATAGTCTGGTTAAGAATTGGTCAGAATAGCGCCTCAGCCGTTGAAGATAACTTTATATCAAGTTTTCCGCTAGCTGAAGGCAATGAAGCTAATCAACACCCACGCAACAAAAAGATAACTGAGCGAAATTTGTCTTAGTAAATCTTAAGTCGTTACTATTATTTTACCCCTATAGCAACCCTAAATGACTGGTGAACGACTGGGTGGTGAAAGGGCTTTGTGAGAAGGATTTCCTGCGGAAACCTTTCACAATCCTGATCGGATCGCGATATTCTGCTGGCTTCTTGCTTTTCTAACCTCAAAATGACAGCCTGACTGCTCATTATGAGTACCCGTGAGCCAATGTTGAGAATTTAATTAAGTTTCCTACTTTATGGCCTGTTCTCGCAGTTGCGGCTTGTCTGGAGTAGCAGCGATTACAATCCAATATGTCAGGCTTTGTTAGTCTGAACTCGCAAACTATATGGAATGCAGACCCCCGTGGGATCTTTTTGTATTCAAATTGTTGAAGGGAATCCACATCTGCGATCGCTGCTAGGCTGGCACTTGCAGCAGTCCAGTTACATGGTGTATCAATCCTCTGATCTGCAGCAGGCAAGGGATGTGTTCTTGCAACGCCAACCAACCCTGGTCATTCTGGATGCGGATCAACCGAATCGGGATGGTCTGGAACTTTGCCGCTGGTTACAACAACAGCAAACCTTAATTTTGATGTTGTCAGCTCGTAACACTGAAGCAGATATTGTGGAGGGTCTGAAGGCGGGGGCCGATGACTATTTGACGAAGCCATTTGGCATGCAGGAATTTTTGGCCAGGGTGGAAGCCCTGACCCGGAGGAGTAAGGTTTCGGCGCCTCCGGTTTCCCTGGACTATGGCGATCTGAAAATTGATCTGGTGCATCGTCGGGTTCGCTTTAAAGGGGATCTGGTGGATCTGACGCCGCAGGAATTTAGTTTGCTCTATGTGCTTGCTCAGGCTAGTGGGTTGCCGCTGAGTCGGTCTGAACTGCTGCGACGGGCCTGGCCAGATGAAATTGATAATCCGCGTACGGTAGACACCCATGTCCTGTCGTTGCGCAAGAAAATCGAGACGGATCCGCGGCAGCCGAATCTAATTCAGACGGTGCGCAATGTCGGCTATCGGTTTAATTTAGAAGTTGTCGCCGCCCATCCCCCAACCCATTTGACTGACTATTCTTCCCGCAAACCCATTACGTCTAATGGGATAACCCGTATGGCAGTTGGAGAAAGGGGCCGATCTTAGCTACTTAAAGTCAGGTTATCCCGGTGAACTACTGTTTCAGCCTTTTCCTTGCCTAAAATAGCGGTGATGTCGTCTGACTGGCGACCCTTAATTCGATGGAGTTCTCGGCTGCTGTAATTGACTAAACCTCTAGCGATTTCCCGACCTGCTTGATCGCAGAGTTGAACAGCGTCCTGGGGCTTAAATTCTCCCTCGATCTGGGTAATCCCAGCAGCCAGGAGAGATTTGCCTGCTTCTCGGATGGCCCGAACCGCGCCATCGTCCAGAAAGAGTTTGCCGGTTGGAACTACCCCATGGGCAATCCAGCGTTTGCGGGCTGGTGTTTGGTGCAATAAGGGATCAAAGTGGGTGCCCAGTGGTTCGCCGTTCAGGATGCGTTCAATGTTTTGTGGAGCCCGACCTTCTGTGATGACGGTGCGTACACCGGCTCCAGCCGCAATTTCAGCAGCGGAGATTTTGGTTCGCATGCCACCTGTTCCCCACCGGGAACCGCGATCGCCCGCCTGGACTTGCTCTTTCAGCTGATCAATCCGGTCAACCCGCAGAATCGGTTCCGCGTCCGGGTTTTGCCGTGGATCTGCTGAATAGAGCCGATCCACATCGGTTAACAGAAACAGCCAATCTGCCTGCACCAAACTGGCGACCAGGGCAGACAGGGTGTCGTTATCGCCAAACTTCAATTCATCGACGGCAACGGTGTCGTTCTCATTCACGATGGGCACAATTCCCAGGTTCAGGAGTTCATGGAAGGTGCGCTCCACATTCAGGTAGCTGCTGCGCTGGACTAAATCTCCGCGGGTCAGCAGCACCTGGGCAATGGGTTGTTGCAGGGAAGAAAACAGGTCATCGTAAACTCGAATCAGTCGTCCCTGACCAACGGCAGCGATCGCCTGTTTCAGGGCGATGGTTCGGGGCCGTTCCGTCAGACCGATGCGGGCGCATCCCACCCCAACCGCCCCAGAGGACACCAGAACCACCCGATGGCCTTGTTGGCGCAGGCGACTCAGCGTTTCCACCAGGCTGGCAATGGTTGCCAGGGCCAACATCCCGGTTTCTGGCTGAGTCAGACTGGAAGTGCCAATTTTGACAACGATCGTAGATGGCATGGGCGCGGCAGTTCGAACTTCAGTTGATGACGGTGGCGCAGGAATGCGATCAATCCCCCCATACTGTAAGGCACCAGTTCCTCTATTGGCGAGGTCTGGTGCCTTACTAAAGTATCTACAGGGATTTATCTTTAGGGTCTTTATAAATTTGGCCGACCCCAATTTATCTTTCGTCTACTAGCATCGCAGGTGGAGAGAAATTTCCAGATTTCCGTAATCTTTTCTTTATGTTTTCCTTTCTAAGTATTTGTGGGGTTTTGTAACCGATTCTTAACGGTTACTGGTGGGGTAGGATGGAGGCTCCTAGGGCCTGGGAAAGCCAGACTTCAAAGGTGTGGATGGGCGATCGAGATACGGTCTGATCCAGGTGCACCATTGGTTCCACCAGGATCGTGAACATACCCAAACGGTTGCCAGCCAGGACGTCTGTAAATAGGCGATCGCCGACCATGCCCACCTGTTCCACCGGCAAAGCCATCGCTTCTACGGCCCGTCGGACCTTGCGGCGGGATGGCTTGGCCGCGCCCGAAATATAGGGCAGATCCAGGACTTTGGCAATGCGGCGAATCCGGGCATCGCTGATGTTATTGCTGACCAGCCAGATTTGGGCTATCTGGCGCAGGTCGTTGACCCACGGAACCAAGTCAGCCGAGGCTTCTGATGCTCGAATCGGCACCAGCGTCTCATCCACATCCAGCACTAAGCCTGTGAGATGGTGTTGGCGAAGTATCGCCGGAGTCAGCTTCAGGACTGACCCGTGCAAAATGAGATTGGGTTGGAGCAGGTGTCCCAAGGACATAGTTCATCAGCCTCTTTTAAAGATCGACCGGATCATCCGCTGATTAGTTGGCGGCAGGACTGGCAGGTTTTTGAGCTTCGCGCTGGTCATGGATGGCATCCTGTGCAGCCTGGTGCTCTGCCAGCGTGCGGCTAAAAACATGGGTGCCATCATAGCGGGCGACAAAGTACAGATAGTCTGTCTTGTCTGGAAACAGGGTGGCTTTCAGGCTGGCCTGACCTGGACTGGCGATTGGGGTGGGTGGCAAACCCGAATTGATGTAGGTGTTATAGGGAGAGGGAGTATTGACTTCGGCATAGGTCAGGGGCCGATCGGGGGTTTGTTTAATTCCCAGGCCATACTCCACCGTGGGATCGGCGCCCAACGGCATGTTCTGTTTCAGCCGGTTCAAAAACACCCCAGCAATCACAGCTCGCTCGCTGGGAACAACCGCCTCCTTTTCCACAATGCTGGCCAGGGTCACCCATTCCGCAAAGCTCAGGGACGTTTTACCCTGCGCCTCGGCATACAGCGGCAGGGCAATTTCCTGGAAGCGGTCTAGCATTTGCTTCAATACTGTCTGAGGGGTAATGGCCCCAGCACTAAGCTGGTAGGTATCGGGGTATAGATAGCCTTCCAGCAGGGAGTTTCCAGCATCGCTCTTGGGCAACCAGGGATAATCGGCCGCTGGGAAGGTAGTGGCGGCCTGTAAAAACTCGTCGGCCGAGAAAAATCCCTGCTGCTCAAAGTAAGCTGCCATGTCTCGCAAGTTCCAGCCTTCCGGGATGGTATAGCTCAGGTTGACCACATCGCCCGTCCAGATCTTGCTGGCGATCGCGGGCAGAGAATCCGCGGGGGATACCCGATAAATTCCGGCCTTGAACCCCCCACTCGGTTCGTGAAAGGTCAACCAGCGGGTCCAAATATCCCAGGCCGAGGCTGAACGAATCAGACCAAGAGTCTGTAAATCCTGACCAATTTCACGGGCGGAGGCGCCTTCCCGAATTTTTAGTTGAATCGCTTTAGGGGACGCCCCACTCTGGGCGCTAACCGGCGGCGCGATCGCCCAGGACCACCAGGACCAGCCTTGCCAGACTGCAACTGCCAGCCCGCCCAGAAGGACTGCTGGCAAAATTACCCGTTTTGAAAATTGTTGCAGCCTGGTCATGGTTCTTCAGCTTGCCATTGTTCCTGCCTGACACCTTGACAACAAACTGTGTGTCACTGTCCGTTTACCCAAACCTAACCCTCTGATTGAACTTCCTATTCGAACTGATCCATCAGTTGCTCTTCAATCATGGGCAGCATCGGTTCAATTTTCTGCAACTCTTCCGGTGAGAGCAAGTGGGGCTGTTGATTCTCATCCAGTCGGGCCAGAATCAAAAAAGGATCCAGGGGAGCATAAATGCCATACTCCTGCTCTTCACAGTAGAAACTGGCCAGGAACTGTAGTTCCTCGGTTTCCCCAGCGCCATTGGAATCATTACCCGCTTCCAGGATCTCGTCCTCATCCTCCAGTTCCGGCAACTCGCCCTCAACCGTCAAGGTGACAGCGGTCCATTTCAGCACCAAGTTTTGTTCTTCCAAAACCGCCTTGGCAATGGGAAACAGTTGGGCAATGTCTTCTTCTTCCTTGACCGGAATTGCCTCTTCTTCTTCCTCATCGCCCTGCCAGGAGACAATCTCAACCGGATAGTCAACCGGCAGGAGCAATACAAATTCCTGGTCTTCTACTTCAATGGCGTGTTCAACAGTACAAGCAATAGTCCGCCCGGTTTTTTCATCCCTTAGGGTGACCATTATTTCTTCCATTTCCAGATCGTCTTCGTCCATGCCCAATGTTTTTAGCTCCAACTCGGTGATTCTACACGATTCTGTTGATTCTTCCCGACCGACTTCCGAGCCTGATAGTCCGCTTCGGATCGCAAAGGTCGGTCACTCCTGATTTTCCGCTATTTTGGGACGGAAATTCTGTCGTTGCTCATCTAACCACTGTTGCAAGATGAGGGCGGCGGCTTTCCGATCCACCAACCCCTTGTTACGAGAGGGGGAAATATTAGCAGCCAGCATCAACTGTTCCGCCTGGAAAGAGGTCAGACGTTCATCCACATATTCCACTGGCAATTGCAGCGCTTGGGCCAGAATGTTGGCGGTTTTTTGCACCTGACGGGCCTGAAAACCCAACTGACCAGCCATGGTGTAGGGTAGACCGACCACCAATACCTGTACCTGGCGTTCCTGCACAATTTGCTGCAACTGCTGCAAAACCTGTTGCATGGACCGGCGTTCAATGGTGGTCAACCCAGAGGCAATTAACCCGGTGCCGTCGCATCCGGCTACTCCGATCCGTTTCTTGCCGATATCCAGTCCCAGTGCAGAAATGAGCATCCTGAAAGCTTGCTAACAACAGGGACCTTCCTGGGGCGGATCGGAAAAATCTGGAGGCGTAGAGCGGGGCGGTGTGGTTGGGTTAGGGTCTGCTTTGCCGGAGGAAGGGGGGTGAAACTGCTGGCGTAGAGACCGCCGTAGGGAGAGGGGAATACTATCTTGCTGGAGGGAAGAGTGAAGCACCGATATCCGTCCCGGCACCGGCTTGCGGGACGGTTGCAGGCCCTGTAGCATGTCTGAAAGTTGTAACCCTTCCAGGGAAACGGATTTGGCCTCCCGTAACTTGTGCCAAACTGACCGCGACATCATCAAGGTGTGGGCAATCTGCACAGCCCCAATCCGATTGAAGTACTCTTCCCGCTCTGGCTGATAGTCAGAGGAGGCCAGTTGCAGCGACTGGCAGGGGAAATCCTGGGCGATGCGGGCCATCTGGGCCATCAACTCCGGATACAGCCAGGTGTAGGCTGGGTGAACGGTCATTTCGGCCTGGTGCGGCTGGCTGCCATCCCGATAGAGTTGGATTTGGAAGTAGCCAATAGCAGCTTTGCGCTGGGGTTCAAAGACATACCCACTCACCATTTCCGTATGGCTGAACCAGTTTTTCAGGCCATTCATTAAGGACGACAGCAAACTGGTTTTGAAATCCGACAGATGGCGATCGAACACCTGCCGCACCAGCGGTGGCATGGACGCTGTATCCAACTGATAGAGCAAGGGTGCATCGGCATTGCTGACCGGCAACAGATTGGGCAAATCAGGTTCCCGTTCAGCCAGTTCCCGCAATGCCTCCGATCCAATTTCCCAATAGGTCATCTGGGCCAGGGGTTGAAAGCCGTTTTGGCGGTATAAAGCCAGTAAGTCGGCGTCATTGACATCCACTTCTAGCAGCCAAGTGCGGGCTTCCCAGATGACCTCAAAACAGTAGCGCAACAATTGCGACCCAACTGTTGATAGTAGGGGCTTGGCTGTCCGTGGATGGGGGTGAACCGCTGGTTCCAACGGTGGCAGACCGTCTGCAGGCGGTTCTGTCCGGGTCGGGCGATCGCCGCCGACCAATACTTGATCAACCCGCCAGGTGGTGCGGCTGTGATTAAAGGGAGAGACCTGGATTAGGCCCTGGAATTGGGTGCCTTCACTGCCTACCTGTTCTGCACAGAAAATGGTCTTCCAGGGGTTGCAAACCAGCCCTAATAGGCCCCAAAGGCCTTTCCAACGCTGCATTTGTCGGACCTGGCGGTCTGATCCGGTGACGTAATAGATACGGTTGTTAGTGGCGTTCTCTTGCAATAACCCCCCTGCCGCTTCCAGGTCTCGATACTGGGCGGAACGGATGATCAACGGGGCAGATGGGGGAAAAACCTGGTTCATTGGCCTGGCCACAGCAACACATGCTTTCAGAGAACTGAGAATATTCCTCAATCTACATTCTAAATGGTTTGCCTCGTCCTGTCGTTATTTTGGCTCGGTGTTCAATCCCGTCTGTTTGGCGGCCAGGTTCCTATTTCAGCCCTACAGGGCGAATTAAGACCAGCGGCGTTTGTTCATCTGCATTGCCTGCAGGGTTGCGGAGCAGCGCCTGTTCCAGAAACCGCAGGGAAACGCCATTGGACATGGCTAAGACCTTGACCGCTCGTAGATCATTCACATCCACTACGGCAGCGGGTAAACCCGTTTCTTTTTGAATCTGGTCTACTACCTGTTGGGGATTTTCCGGGCCCAGAACAATAAATTGGTCGTAGGGCGGCAGGGTACCTGTGACATCATCAATCAGGCGGGCTTGCTCGCCGGCCAGTTGATAAAAGACGCCGGGTTTGCCCAGGACTTTGGCGATCGCTCCAACCAGAAAAGCAAACAACACTCGCACTGGACCGACCACATCCACCAAGGCTTGCATGCCGCAGGCGGTGGCCAGACTGGAGGTGGGCAGAAAGAGATAACAGAGACGCTGCGCCACCCAGCCCGGTCGGATATCGCTAGGATGGCGGAACCGACCCTGCATCAGCGCCACCGGAGTTTCCCCAATGGTGACGATATCCCCTGGTTGGGCATGGGGCAGAACATAGCGGCGAACCACCTCCACCGGATCATCCAGATGGGTCAGCAGATGGGTGCGAATGGGCAGTACATCGGCGTTGGTTGCCGGACGCCACTTTTTGGCCGACTCCTCCGGTTCTGGAAAACGCAATGGCACAATGATATGACGGGTTTTGGGAATTCGGCCCTGGGGGCCATAGGTGATGTAATGGACCCGCACCCAGGCCGCCTGCAGCTCAGTCAGATCCGGCCCTTGAATCTCAACCGAAAGTTTGACTTGGGTTCGCTTGCCGGTTTTGACGATGTAGCCGAACCAGTAGCCATCTGGACGGGCCGGTGCATCGGGGTGACAGGATTCAATACGGACGCGGCTGGCCACTCCCTCTAAACTACCGCCCGACAGCAGCGTCACCTCGGCCCAAACCTCTGGCACCATAATTTCCAGACGGCGCGTCCGGTTGACCAACTCGGTTTCGCCCACCAACAAATAGCGACGGGGCTCGTAAACCTCCAACTGCCAGTTGCCGGGAGTCATGCTCAGGGCATTCCCCATGCGGCGACGGTACTGCACTTCCAGGCCGAGTAAATAGAGGACAACCAGCAGAACCAAGGTGCCCAGAATGATACCGATCGCGGGTAGAACCACCACAATGCTTTTCCCTATTTAATTGGCCGCCAGGATTTCGTCATCGACGGAAAAATCGACTTCAATCTTATCTCGACCGGAAGCCAGGTAATCATTCTGAAAGGAATCTTTCAATCCGCTAATCAGATCGAATTGGGGCTGCCAGTCCAGTTCCTGTATTGCTTTGTGGATATCGGCAAAAAAGTGTTGCGGCCGCAGGGGAAAGGCTTTGCGCTTGCCGAAGTCAAATTGCTTGGGGTCATAGTGGACGATCCGGATGGACTCCGCTGATTTGCCTGCCGCCACGGCACAGGCCCGGGCCAGGCCGTCAAAGGTGACGTAGCGATCGCCCGACACGTTGTAAATCTGACCGATGGCCTGGGGATTGCTCAGCACCCGGGACATAGCAACGGCAAGGTCGGCTACATGGCCCATTTGGGTCAGATGCTGGCCGTGACCGGGAATGGGGAGCGGCCGATCACGGACAATTCGGTCGAAAAACCAGGCTTCCAGGTCATTGTAGTTCTGGGGACCGTAGATATAAGTCGGGCGAATGGAGGTAAAGGGCAGTCCCTGCTGGCTCAAGTAGGTTTCGGTGTCATGCTTGCCCTTGTGACGACTCTTGGGATCCACGGCATCGCCTTCCAGATGCGGCATCTGATCGGATTTCAGATAAACGCCCGCCGAACTCATGTAGACAAAGTGCTGCACCTGGCCCTGAAACAGGTCCGCCAGGGGTTGGGTGTCACTCAGTTCCCGCCCATTGTTGTCAAAAATGGCATCAAATTGCTGATCGGCCAGTTTTTCCTGCAGGTCGTTGGCCTTACTGCGATCGCCATGGATCTGGCGCACACCGGCTACTGGCACCGGCTTGTTGCCCCGATTAAACAGAACCACCTCATGACCCTGCTCGACTAATAGTCGGGTCAAGTAGACCCCAATGAACCGGGTCCCCCCCATGATCAAAATCCGCATTGACTTCGCCTTTTCACCGGACAACAACCTTTTATCTTAGGACGAAGTGACCGCCTGACCGATGGCATTGCCGACATTGCGAAAGCCTACGACGCAGACCAGTCAGGACTTCTGGCCCGGTCCAAATAAGTTGGCTGGCTGTTTTCGGATATTGGCCTCAATGGGCTTCACCTTCTCGATAAAGGTGATCAGGGTCTTATAGTCTGGTGGTGGAGCATTAGGAATGAAGCCAACCGCTTCTGCGATTGAGGGTTCGACCTCATTCATCACCGTCTGAATCAATTCCTGCTGGTTACGATCAATCTCCGGGCTGATCAGCACCGATCCTGATGGAATCCGACGACTGGCATGGAGGATACGAAATTCTGCTGGTTTCAGGTCGCCCCGATAGCGATCGAATTCGTTTCTGGAAACAGCGGCTACCGCTACTTCTCCCTGGGCTACCCATTCCAGGGCTGTTTTCGGGGTGGGGGCGAAGCGGATCTCGGCGGGACTGGTGCCATACAATTCATACAAGGGAACATAGTAGCCAGTGGCAGAACCCGGTTGTCCCAGCGCTACCCGTTGTCCCGTCACCTGGGTCAACTGTTGAATTGGACTGCTTTTGAGAACAACCAGCACCGAGCTGAGATTATTGACGCCTTGTAGCGGGAAAATGGGCAGGTATTGGGCTTGGGAAACGGCGATCGCCGCCAGACCTGGCGGCGCAAAGACCAGGGACCAGCGTTGACGCTGGATTTGTTCCATCGCCTTGACTTCGTTGTAGGCCGGTTCCAGCTCAATCAGGGTTTTCAGCTTAGTTTCCAGATATTGGATAAAACGCTGGTATTGATCGAGCGAACGGGCTTCTTCCCCGTAGGCAACCACCCCGACCACGAGTTTGCCCATTGAGGTCGGTTTTTCCTCTTTGCCAGCCGCACAGGCGGCCAGCAGAGCCAGGGTTTGCAGGAGTAGAAAACGACGCGAAATCCCCATAAAACTGATTAACTATAACGGTTCGTTACTTTCTGATCGGTCGCGATGGCGTTCTCCGTATTATTCACCCATGAGGTTTCTGGAGAAGGCAATGCTCAATAATCTGAAACTCAGTCGCAAATTCAACCTGTTATTACTGACGGTATTTTTGATCGCCGTGATCTTGAGTGGATTAGCATTTTCAGCGCTGCTGAACCGTAATGCGGAGCAGGAAGTCACTGCCAAAGCTAATCTTCTCCTGCAAACCATGCTATCTGTGCGGCAATACACCCTAACCCAGGTCAATCCAGAACTGGCCCCCCGGCTGGAAACTGAACCGGAGTTTTTACCCCAAACCGTTCCTGGCTACTCAGCCCGAGAGGTGATGGAGGGATTACGCAAAGATCCAGCCTATACCGACTTTTTCTATAAGGAAGCCACCCTCAACCCGACCAACCTGCGGGACAAAGCAGACCCCTTTGAGACGAAATTGGTGGAAAAGTTTCGGGCCGATGCCAATCTCAAGGAGCAAACTGGCTACCGTCAGACGTCAGCCGGTAATTTATTCTACATTGCCCGTCCGATTCAAATTAAACAGGAAAGCTGTTTGCGCTGCCATAGCACACCATCTGAAGCCCCCAAGAGTCAACTGACTACCTACGGCAGCACCACTGGCTTTGGCTGGAAGTTGAATGAAATTGTTGGAGCCCAGGTGATTTCTGTTCCCGCCAGCGGCATTATCGACAAGGCTCGCCAGGCCTTCTGGGTCTTCATGGGCATTGTCATCGTCCTGCTGGCCCTGATTTTGTTGCTAATTAACTGGTTGTTGCGCCAAACGGTGGTGAATCCGCTCAACCAGATCGCTAGGGTAGCCAATGATGTCAGTATGGGCAACCTGGATGCGGAGTTTGAGCAAAAGTCGAATGATGAGATTGGCAAACTCTCCGATGCCTTTAATCGGATGAAGACCAGTCTGGTCATGGCCATGAATATGTTAGGAGACGGAAAGTAAACTTTGCCGGAAGGTGGTGGAAGTCGCGGCATCGGGCAGGTGTTGAGCCAGGGCTTCTACTAATCCGCTGCGGGACAGATTGGGCGTCTGACTCAGGGTTCGTTTCACCAGCAAAGGGGCGATCGGGCCAATCACCCTGGCCAGTTCCTGTTCGCAGCGGTGAATAAAGTCGGGATCAAGGTCAGCAGCAAACCCGGAGGTGACTGTCGGCTCCGCTTCGATCGCCGCTGGGGTGGGGGGCATGGGGGCTGTGGGTTCGGCTTGGGCGGCCATGAGCAACAGGGGCTTGGCCTTGGCGCGAAAATCGGCTCTGGCGGGCTCTGGCAGACGGGCCGCCAGGGTTTCCAGCAGGGACTTGGCTGTGTGGGTTTGTTTCAGGGTTTGCTGCAGGACGATGGCGGCGATCGGGCCAATAAACTCTGCTAGTAGTTGTTCCAGAGACTTGCGGTGACTGTCGGAGAGGGTGATCACCGAGCCGGATGGCAGGGAAAAAGAGGTGGAAACCGGCTCTTGGGACATCGAAATACTGCTGTCCTCGTTCTCGAGGAAGTCAACCAATTCCGCTGTTTTGGAATGGGCCGCCAGCAAAATCTGATAGACCGGAATGGCTTCCTGAATATGTTTCAGCTCTCTGGGGCCGAGATAGGTGGCCTTCAGAGCCAGCCTTTTTTTGACCACATCATAGACAATTTGGGACATGCAGATGCCGCCCGGATCGGCCTCCGACTGTAATCGCGCGGCAATATTGACCCCATCTCCCATGACATCGCTTTCACTGACAAATACATCCCCCAGATGGATGCCAATCCGGTGTTGTAAGACATCCTTTGCCGGCAGGGTTTCAGCGGCGGCGGCGATCGCCTTTTGAATCTCCAGGGCACAGGCTACGGCTTGAACTGCACTGGTGAAGTACATCAACAACCCATCTCCGGTTGTCTTCAAAACCCGACCTTCAAATTGCTGGCAATAGCGGGTCATCAGAGCCATGTCGCGCTGGGCCAGTTGCAAGGTGTGTTCTTCGTCAGCCGACACCCGGCCGCTGAAATTAACCACATCGGAAAAGACGATGGCGGCAAGGGTTCTTTGACCTTGAAAGGCTTGGCTAGGCTCTGGTTCCATGAGCTGCTATCAGGCTCCCATGAGCTACATCCGAAGCATAACGCACCTATCGGGCAATAGGTGGTTAACTTCTAACACTTCAATTTCCTTTCATTTATACGCTAGATGACTGCCTGGAACTGCATCTTCAGTGGAAGCATTGAAGAATCCTCAGAATGTAGTACCAAGGGGTGAAGAATCCAGATAGGATGGAAGCCGACCCATCTGCTCCCGCAATTCGATTTCATGGCAGAAACTGACTACACCCCACCCGTTGCGGCTCTGCTGAGTTACGGCGACTGCCGCCAGTTGGAAGGCGAAAGCTGGCCCGATTATGTGACTGATGTGGGCCTCACCGATGAGGATGTGCCGCAGTTGATCCAGATGGCCCTCGATCCCACCTTTGACCAATTGAATGTCGATGAGACGGTTGCGGTCTGGGCTCCCGTCCATGCAGTGCGATCGCTGGGGCAATTGCGCGCTGAAGCGGCGATCGTTCCCCTGATGAAGCTATTTGGCCGCACGGATGACGAATGGCTAACCGAGGATTTGCCGCTAGCTTATCGCATGATTGGGCCCGATGCAATTTCGCCGTTAGTCGCCTTTTTGCGGGATGCCAACCAGGACACCTGGGCTCGCATTACAGCGGTTGATGCGTTGATGGAACTTGCCAAAACCTATCCGGATCATCGCGCCGAGTGTCTGGCTACCATCTTGCAGCAACTGGAAGCCTTTGCGGAAAATGGCGCCGACCTGAATGCCACCCTGATTGATGCGCTGGTTTATTTCAAGGTCACCGAGGCGGCTCCCTTAATTGAAAAAGTCTTCCAGGCCGATCTGGTCGATGACCTGCTGGTGGGCACCTGGCCCTATGTGCAGGTGCGGCTGGGCCTCAAGCAGGAGTCTGACTTTGATCCGGAGGACTTGAAACCCAGGATTTTTGAAGACATGGTGGCCATGGTCAAAGCCCTGGAGCAGCAAATGGCGCGGCAGGAACCTAAGGGCTTTGGCAAAGCATCTACGTCCAAGCCTGCTGGCAAGCAAAAGAAAAAGAAGAAAGGCTGA
>CAZBTL010000108.1:0-13841 GCA_964494755.1 uncultured bacterium
AATCCTGATCGGATCGCTATAGAGGGTGAGGCAGTACTGTTTCATTACCTCAGAATATTTTTGAGGCGAACTGTTCAGGTCAGATAGGGGGTCACATCTTCGCCGCAGACATCCGCCAGATAGGATAAGGCCCGAAACCGCAGCGATACCAACTGTTCATACAGCGGGTTGAGTTTGCACATGGGGGGAATGTGAACAATTTTGCGGCCAAAGAGGACTATATCCCGTTCAAAGGGACACTGGCTGGGGATTAGTTTACAGAGGAAACGGGCTTTGTAGGGACTGTCAATTTCCAGGTTGTCCAGCCAATAACGCACGGGTTGCAGGACATCTCCCGTCGGAAGTCCAGCCTCCACCAACTGCTTCGGCTCACCAGTTGGGAAATCCGGCACCAGAATTGCCCCCAAAGCCTGCAAGATGTCTGATGGTCGCCGCAGGGCCTTACAGAATTCTTGCAGCACCCGTTCCTCGGACTCCGAATAGGTGCCGTTGGCCAGGGCAACAATGACCGCCATACGCAGAAAGTTTTCCCCGATCGCGGCCTCATCGGCCAGACCAGCCGCTAACTCCGGGCCGGTAATCGGTTGCAGCGTTCCTAAATCACTATTGGGACACAGATCGGTCTGAACCAACTGTTCAATCACCTGCTTTTCTTCTGGGTCAAACTGGCCATCGGCCCAGGCAACCGTCAGGAGGCCCCGCATCCAGGTGCTAATGTGCAGATTTAACCGGCGGATGCGATCGCTCAAAACGCGGATAATGTGCAGGCCAATTTCTGGACTTTGGGCGATCGCCTGAAACAATTGAGCCTGGGTCAAGACCCAACAGCGACTAGGTTCCAGCGTTGTCACCGAAGCCGAGTGGGGTTGGGAATCCAACAAGGACATTTCGCCAAAATAGGCCCCCGGTTCCAGGCTGGCGATCTGAAACTCCCCTAGATGCACTTTGACCCTACCCGTAATCAGGATGTAGAGCAGTTTCCCAGGTTCACCCTGATGCAAAATAGTCTGTCCGGCTGGAAACTGAACTTCTTCCAGGTTCAACGCCAGACGGGAAAGGGCTGCATCCTGGCCGATCTGTCGAAACAGCGGCACTTCTTGTAGCAATAACAGGTTCTCTTGGCTGAGTAGCATAAGGGGAAACAAGGGGCTAGGGGCTGATGGCGACGTCCGACTGTAACCTGACCTCACCATGAAATAAACACATCTTCACAAGCCCCAAATAGCCGATTCAGCGATCGCACACGGGCGGTCAGGACCCGGATAATGTTGAGGGCAATGGCGGGATTGACCTGGATGGCCTGATCAATCTGGGCCTGGGTCAGCAACAGACATCGACTATCCTCCAAGGCGGTGACAGAAGCGGAGCGCGGTTGGGAATCAAACAGGGCCATTTCCCCGAAAAAAGCTCCTGCTTCCAGTTGGGCGATCGGGAAGCCATCTAAATGGACCTGCACCTTCCCCGACAGCAGCAAATACAGCAGATGTCCCGCTTCGCCCTGGTGCAAAATTGTCTGGCCAGCGGGAAACGGGGCTTCCTCCAGATGCTCTGCCAGACTAGCCAACCAGGACTCATCCCCAATGTCCTGGAAGATTGGCACCTGTTTCAGGAACGCAAGGCGAGTAGACAAGTCAGCGCTGGTTCCATCGCTGGTTGCCGTCGGGTTGAGAGAAGCTGGATTGACCACCATAAAACCTCTAGAAAAGCAGGCTAGGGTTATTCAAGTATAGAAAGTTCAGGACAAGAACTGCTTTCAGCCGCCAAACAGGCTAGGACTTACCACCCTGACCTTGATCGGCAACGGTGGTTGACCACTCCTTTTAACCTTCACCACTCCCCAGGCTCAATCCGTATTCCCTGATCAGACAGATTCAGATTTTGCCTCCTCCCATCAAGTAAAGTAATGCCATGCGAACGGCAACGCCGCTGGTCACCTGTTGGGAAATCAAGCTGAACTCTGGGTCATCCATTAAATCAGAACTAATTTCCACCCCCCGATTGACCGGACCGGGATGCAGAACTTTGACCTTAGGGTGGCACTGTTGCAGGCGATCGCGGGTGATGCCGAACAGTTGGTGATATTCCCGCAGGGACGGCAACAAATGGCTGGTCATGCGTTCCTTCTGTAACCGCAAGGTCATCACAAAGTCAGCATTTTCCAGGGCTGGTTCCAGGCTCCAGTGGAGAAAGAGTTGCCGGGACGGGGAATTGGGCCACTGTTTCGCATCCTTCACAAAATTGGCGAACAAAGCTGGCAGCAGGGTGGGCGGGCCAGCTAGATGGACTGCCGCGCCACTAGCAGTGAGACTCCAGATATTGGAACGGGCCACCCGAGAATGGAGGATATCTCCAACGATGGCGATTTTCTTGCCCTGCAGTAGCTCCAACCGGGGTCGTTCGGAATCCAGCAAAGCGCAGAGGGTGAACAGATCCAACAACGCCTGGGAGGGATGTTCATGCAGACCGTCACCAGCATTCAAAACGCCCACCCGCACCCCCAGCCGATCCATCTCCTGGGCAATCATCTGGGGCACCCCCGCTTCTCGGTGGCGGATCACCATCATGTCGGTGCCCATGGCAAGATAGGTCTTGGCCGTATCCAGGATGGTTTCACCCTTGCTGAGGGAAGAGGAGCCAGGTGCAAAGTTGAGGATGTCAGCAGACAGTCGCTTGGCAGCCAACTCAAAGCTACTGCGGGTACGGGTAGAGGGTTCAAAAAATAAATTCGTTACCACCTGACCCTGCAGCGTAGGCACCTTTTTGGTTCGGCGGGTCAGCACTTCCCGGAAACTGCTGGCAGTTTGTAACACCGTATCATACTCGGCGGGCGTAAAGTCGGCCAGGGAAAGGATGTGACGGCGGTTCCAGGGTATCGTTGCCATACCAGTCAGAAATATAGAAGGGAACAGATGGGTGGACTCGGTCTTAGGGATGATTACCACCCTGTCACCGCCCTACCCTCCTGATCCTAAAATTTAACCATTCTCAATGGCTGCGATCGGGAAAGATCCGTTAGGATTCAGAAATGGCGAAGTTTTAGTCAAGATTGGTCGTAATCAGTAAATACACTTGTTGAAGTTGTCACATCTTAGTCAGCGGTCAGTTAGATCAGTTAATTGTTAGGTAGCGCTAATCCAACTAGGTGAGTGCCAATTGATCATGAACACTGAATTGCTGGAAGAGGCTTTCGTTTCATCTGCCATCGCCCAGCAGTATCAGGCGCAGGAACTCCAAAAGCAGATCCTGAGTTCCCAACTCCTGGCCGAGGTCACTCTCAAAATTCGCCAGTCGTTGCAACTGGGCGAAATCCTCCAGACGACGGTGACCGAAGTACAGCGGATTCTGCAGGCTGACCGGGTGCTGATCTTTCAGTTGCATCCGGACGGATCCGGGCGGGTTGTCAAGGAATCGGTGATTAATGGGTTCTCGGCCCTAATCAGCCATAAAATTGTCGATCCCTGCTTTCGTAGTCGCTTTTTGCACCTCTATCGCCAGGGCCGAATCAGCGCCACAACGGATGTGGAGCAGATGGACCTGGAGAATTGTTATGCAGACTTTTTACGCCAGTTTAGTGTGCGGGCCAATCTGGTGGTGCCTATCCTGTTGGGACGGGGACAGGACCCGCTGGTTTCGACCGCTGAGGCTGCTGCAATCACCGATCAGGAAACGGCAATTATCCAGCCTTCTGGCCAATTTGCGGCCCCAGACCTTTCCTCCCCGGTTGTTTCCTCTACTGCGGTTGCTACCTCTCCCACTCTTTGGGGGTTGCTGGTTGCCCACCAGTGCGAGCAGCCCCGCCATTGGACGGACTTTGAGACGAAGTTGCTGCAACAGTTGGCCAATCAGGTGGGAATTGCGATCGCCCAGAGTCAGTTGGTCGATGCCCTGCGGGATAGTGAGGAACGGTTTCATGCCGCTTTCGAACACGCAGCCACGGGAATGGCTCTGACAGCCCTAGATGGCCGATTTATTCAGGTCAACTCGGCCTTGTGCGAGCTAGTTGGCTATACCAAGTCTGAGCTACTGACCCGCACCTTCCAGGAAATTACTCACCCGGATGACCTGAAGGCCGATTTGCATCAGTTCAAGCAACTTCTGACCGAAGATATCCGCTTCTTCCATCTGGAAAAACGCTGTATCCATCGGCAGGGCCATACAGTTTGGGTGCTGGTCAGTGTTTCCCTGATTCGAGACAACAGTGGTCAACCGCTGTATTGCATCGCCCAGATGCAGGACATTACCGAACGAGCCCGACTGGAAGCAGAACGCAAACAGGCTGAACAACAAATCCTGCAGCAGGCGGCGCTGCTAGACATTGCCACGGATGCCATCCTGGTGCGAGATCTGAATCACCAAATCCTGTTCTGGAATCATGCGGCAGAACGATTATATGGCTGGCGGGCAGAGGCGGCGATCGGCAGTAGCGCCCTTGACCTATTCCCTGCAATTACCGATGTTCTGCAGGAAATATTGCAGGCGGTGCTCCAGACGGGTGAATGGCAGGGCGAACTGAACCTGGAGACTCGAGAGGGCAAGGCCATTACTGTTGCCAGCCGCTGGACCTTAGTTCGCAATGACACTGGTCTACCCACGTCTATCTTGATCGTCGATACGGACATCACGGAAAAAAAGCAACTGGAACGGCAGTTTCTGCGGGCCCAACGGCTGGAGAGTATTGGCACGTTGGCCAGTGGCATTGCCCATGATTTGAACAATATCCTGACACCAATTTTGGCGGCAGCCCAACTCCTGCAACTGAAACATCCCGATCTGGATCAACGCAGCAATCAACTGTTGGATGTGCTGGCTACTAATGCCAAACGGGGAGCCGATCTGGTGAAACAGGTCCTTTCCTTTGCCCGTGGGGTAGAAGGCAAACAGATGATTTTGCAGGTGCATCACCTGATTACTGAAGTTATTAAAATCTTGCGGGAGACATTTCCCAAATCGATTACGGTTTTAACCAACGTTCCCACCGATTTGTGGTTGGTGTGTGGCGACAGCACCCAACTGCACCAGGTGTTGATGAACCTCTGTGTCAATGCCCGAGATGCCATGCCCGACGGCGGTAGCCTGACTATTACGGCCGAAAACCGCCAGATTGATGAGCCCTACGCCCGGATGAATTTAGAAGCCCGAGTGGGCTCCTACATTGTAATCACGGTTGCTGACACGGGCATGGGGATTGCACCCGAAATGATTGATCGGGTGTTTGAACCATTCTTCACCACGAAGCAAACCGGCAAGGGAACAGGTCTGGGGCTGTCTACCGCTCTGGGCATTTTACGGAGCCACGGTGGTTTTATCAATGTTTCCAGCACGGTAGGGCAGGGAACTCAGTTCCGCCTGTTCCTGCCAGCGGTGAATGCGATCGCGGAACCGACCATCAACCAGCCTGAACCCCAACCCGGCAACCGGGAATTAATTCTGCTGGTGGATGATGAAGCGGCCATCCGCGAGGTGACCAAAGCGGCACTGGAAACCTATGACTTTGAGGTGTTGGTGGCCCAAGACGGCATTGAGGCGATCGCCCTTTACGCCCGACATCAAGCCCAGATTAGCCTGGTGCTGATGGACATTATGATGCCGGCCATGGATGGCGCGACGGCAATTCGCACCTTACAAAAAATGAATCCCCAGGTCAAGGTGATTGCCACCAGCGGTTTGACCACCAACCAGAAAGTCAGCCAAACGGCTGGTGCTGACGCCTTTCTGGCCAAGCCCTACACCACAAGAGAACTGCTGGAAGTCATCCATTCTCTACTCTGCGACACTTGAAGCCCTCTGTGGAAAAGAATGGCCCCCCAGGCACGGGCGCAGCATTTAGCTGTTAGTTTCTGGTGAACCAACAATCATGGCCTAAGTGCTTCGAGGCCAAAGCAGATAAATTGTTGCAGGCAATTTTGCGCCTGAACATCGCCTCAAAATTTTCGTGCGATTTTGTGCCCTCCCATTAGAATGAACAGCAACCGATTTTCCCTGCTTGATAGCAGTCTGCCCATGAGACAGCATCAGCCACTGGTCATCTTGCCTACTGACAGCCTTAATTCGCTGTCGCAGTTGCGTGAGGCAAGCAAGAGCCACGGGCAACCATCACAGGGAACGGACATTACCCCCAGCGCCCGCTACATCTGCTGGGATACTTCCTAGGAGTTTTTGATCATGCAAGAATTTTTTACTCAGGCTGCAATTGCTGTTGAACTGTTCGGTTTTGGGTATATGGCCAGTTCCTTTGCCTTCTATACCCGGCGCCGCATGAATCAGTCAGCCCGGTGGGTACCCGCCCAGGCTTCAACTCCAGTTCCACCCGTTGCCAGAAAAGTAACCCCGCCCAAAGGCAAACTTCCTTCAGTGGAGCAGTTACGCCAGGAATGTCAAAAAGCCGGAATCAAGTGGCGTCATGCCCACGGCAAGAATAGACATCTCAAAAAGGCGGAAATGATTGAAGCGTTGAAACGGTTGGAACAGTTGAGGAGAGTGGTTGCACAACAACCCAAGCCGGCTAAGATGACACCCCGGAAAGTTGCCTAAGTGATCAATTTTGTTTCATAAAAGACCCAACAACCCCAGGTTTACAGCCTGGGGTTTTGCATTGGGATTGAAACGCCGGTGGTGCTGAATAGCAGTATGAATTGGAACACAATTTCATTGGAACACAATTTCATTGGAATACAACCTCTGATTTATACCCGGAATCAGCAACGCCGAACCCTCAGGGGATCAGGCAGGGGCTGACTGGTTGGGCGGTCGTTCAATCACCCCTTCGCTATAGCCCAGGTCATACAGGCTGGCTGCTTCCGGCTCTCCTGCCGGTGGATATTTTGAGCGTCCAGCCCAGGCATCTTCCTTGCCCCGGCTGAACCAGTCTTCGTGACTCATCCAGGAATCGCAACGCATAAATTTCGCCCTCCTCGGCAGAAATCAATGGATGCTGGCAAACAGGATTGAACTGCGGCAATCATCGCGGTGTTTGGGATACGGCTCAGAACAGACAGTGGCTGATTGTCCGGCTGTCTGATCGAACTGGTATGGCTGATCCCTCTCGAACCTGCGGTAACTCCATTATCGCCCAGATAAACGGCGAGGTGGTGCCAATGGCGACGGGGCCGGAAACGGGCTGTATCTCCCCGTATTCGCAGCGGGACGGATGTGTCTATGATGGGGAATGGCTGAACCAACGTTGGCAAGCTCAGCAGGAGCAGTGAATCACGGATGTGGCGTTATTTCAAAGTTCTACGGTTATTCTGGGCCACGGCGATCGCGGTTGAACTGGAGTATCGCATTAACTTTCTGCTGGCGGCTCTCAGCAGTCTGGGGGGCTTAGGCGGCAGTCTGTTCGGGCTGTTTCTGTTCTATCGCACCGGTTACCAGTTTCCGGGCTGGAGTTGGCAACAGGCTCTAGTGGTGTTGGGGCTATTCATCCTGTTGCAGGGATTTTCTAGCACCTTTCTAGCTCCCAACCTGAACCGGATTGTGCGGTATATCCAGCAGGGCACCCTGGACTTCATCTTGCTAAAACCAATCAGTTCCCAATTCTGGTTGTCAACCCATACCCTCTCTCCCTGGGGTCTGCCAGACCTGATTTTTGGCCTGGGGGTGATTGGCTATGCAGGCAGCCAGTTGGGTCTGCAAGTAAGCGATTACTGGCTGAGTTGTATTCCCATCAGCTTTGGTTTCCTGATTCTTTATAGTCTCTGGTTTATGTTGGGGGCCACTAGCATCTGGTTTGTCAAAATCTACAACGTGACGGAGGTGCTCAGGGGGTTACTGGAAGCAGGCCGTTTTCCAATGGTGGCCTATCCCACGGCCTACCGCTTTTTCTTTACCTTTGTGGTGCCGGTGGCCTTTCTCACCACCGTTCCGGCGGAGGTTCTCTTGGGAAGGACGCAGTGGGGCTGGCTTCTGGGCGCAGGGATTGTGGCCCTGCTATTGCTGTTTGTGTCCCGATCGTTCTGGCAATTTGCCCTGCGGTTCTACACCAGCGCCTCCAGTTAAACCACTCCAACCAGTTAGCAAGCAACATGCAATACATCTATCTGCACGGGTTTGCCTCCAGTCCGCGATCGCAAAAGGCCGCCGACCTAAAACAGCGTTTTACTGCCATCGGTCAGCCCCTTCTCATTCCCGATTTAAACCAGGACGACTTTTCCCATCTCACCCTGACGCGCCAGATGGGTCAGATTGAGCAACTCTTTCCCGCCGCCCCTACTCCAGTCACCTTAATTGGGTCCAGCCTGGGAGGATTAACTGCCGCCTGGATGGCTGAGCAACAGCCCCAGGTGCAACGTCTGGTATTACTGGCCCCGGCCTTTGGCTTCCTCGCCCACTGGCTGCCCAAGTTAGGAGCGGAGCAGGTGCAACAATGGCAGTCAACTGGCTACATGCTCGTCTATCACTATGGCGAAGATCGGCTATTGCCCCTCCACTATGGCTTTGTGGAAGATGCCAGTCGGTATCCAGCGGAGCAGTTGCAACGAGCCATTCCAACCCTGATTTTGCATGGTCGGCAGGATGAAGTAATTCCAGTGTCCGCCAGCATTGACTTTGCCAGCAAGCGTCCCTGGGTGACTCTGGTGGAACTGGAAAGTGACCATTCCCTGAGCAACGTTTTAGATGACATCTGGCTAAAAATTCAGAAATTTTGCTGGCCTAAAGATAAGAATTAGTTGGTTCGGGATAGGGAGGTGTTAACCGTTGCAATGGGTATCAACTCACGACATTGCTTCCAATCTCGCTTCTAGAAAGTTTTTCCCTTGTTGCTTGCCGTCCTCGATGAGTTGATTAATTCGGTCGGGATTGCGATCCAGCTTACTCTCGTAATTCAGGCTTTTCTGCAAGTCAGCAGACATTTCGATAAAGGGAATATAGTAAGGCTGATCTTCCTTTTCAGCAAAGGACTTAGGAATTTTGATTGGTTCTTTAAGGTGATATTGCGCTAAAAACTCCTCCTTAAAAGCCCCCTGCAGAAAGAGATCATTGAGTCGCTCAATGCTTCGTAGGCTTTGAAACAGGGAAATATTACCTTCCAATTCATTGCGGCGATCTAGGATGTCATCGATTTCAACTGGAATCCTATCTCTGCGAGTTGGATTCAACTTGATCACCCAGATTTCCTGCGGCATATTTTGGGCTCCCACATAGGTAGGACTGATTAATTCTGTGATTGGGGGATTATCTGAAAAGATCCCGTCCCAATACGCATCCTGACCTATTTGAACGGCTGGAAACAGATTGGGGATAGCACAGGACGCCAGGATATGTTCCACTCTGATGGCTTCATGGGATGAATCAAACATCCACAACTTGCCAGTAAGAATATTGCTGGCGCCTAAGAGAAGAATGGGCGGTTCTGGTTGGGCTCCCCAGGTAGCCAGTTCCTGAAAGTCAATGTGGGCTTCCAGCAATTCCTGGAAGTTGGTGAAGCGGCTGCGCAATCCCTGGGTTGCGAGAGACATCCACTGTTTTAAGACAGGGGATGACGGACTGATGTTGAACTGGGGCAGCAGGCCCTTACTGGTAAACTCCAGGGTTTTAATGGCTAGATCGTTGAAGAGACGTTCTTGAAAGGTTTGGGCGGTATTATCTTTCCAAAATTCGACTAGTCGCTGCTCAACCGGATGCTCTCCCTTTTTCAAGGCATACCAGACCAGGGAAGCGCACAGGGCTCCGCCTGAAGTGCCACTCAAACTGACAATTTCAAACTTATCTTGAATGTTGTTCTCAAACAGGGCTTGCAGCACTCCACCGGTGAAAGCAGCGTGGCTGCCTCCTCCCTGACAAGCGATCGCAATTTTGGTTTTCATGCCCATCCCTTGAAATAATTCGTTTTCACAATAGGGACATTCCGGCTTGATCGACAGCTATGGGCGCGACAATATAACGTTCTCTAATGGTGATACCGCCTCCAACTGAAATGCGGGGGTTGCAAGTCGGGAATCTGACAAAAGGCAAATCGCTCCCCATCCAGACCATCGACTTGATCTTCAGTAACGTGCCTGTGCGTCGGGAGGGGCCAACGTTAATGGCGCAGTCCCAGCCAGGTAATCAGGTCCTGGTGGGTAAAAAATTCCAACACCAGCAAAGCAATAAACCCAACCATGGCAAACCGACCGTTGATCAACTCGGCATAGGGGGTCCAACCAAAGGCCGGTTCAGGGGGTTGATAGGACGCAGCGGGTTGGGGTTTGGGGGTTTCAGAGGTCATAGGACTAGCCACCTACGGGTTCGGGAGTTTCAGAAGTCATTTCAATTTGCTGGGAACGGTCCAGGTCTTGCACCGACTGGATCAGCGATCGCACTGTAGTGGTTCCGTCAGAGGCATGGAAATCCTTGGGAAACTTGCCTTTCACCACCATGCGCCAGCCTAAGGGCAGCAAACTAAGGAGTCCAGCCAAGTCGCGGAACGAATTGCCCACCACCCGCAGGCCAAACAGCCGCTCATCCACCCAGCCGCCTTGTTTGACCAGCTCAACCAATAATTTACGGTGTCGGATGGAGCGACTGGCCTGGGCATCCTTCCGCAGCAGGATTTCTCCCTTAATGCGGCTGATCTGATCCAGGGGTGCGACCTCCATCGGACAGACCGAATTGCAATAATAGCAGCGAGTGCAGCCCCAAACACCCTGGGTGCCCTGATTGTAGATTTCCAGTCGAGCTTCGGTGTCCTGGTCGCGGCAATCGGCCAGCAGACGATAGGCTTTGGCCAAGGCATGGGGCCCAACAAAATCCGGGTTCACTTCCCGAGCATTGCACTCAGAGTAACAAGCCCCACAGAGAATACAGTTGCCCGTCTGGTTCAGTCGGGCCCGCTCCTCCGGGGTTTGTAGAAATTCTCGTTCTGGCACTTGCCGGGCGGCTGAACTGACATAGGGGTTAACTGCTTCCAGGTGACCCCAGAAACTCTGCATATCAACCACCAGATCTTTGATAACCGGCATATTGCCCATGGGGGCAATTTCAAACTCCGGCACCTGGTCCTCCAGGCTTTGCCCCATCTGAGTGGCAATCCGATTCAGTCGAGCCAGTTCACTGCCCACATTTTCCTTGCAGGCCAGCGCCGATCGCCCATTGATGCGCATGGCGCAACTGCCACAGATGGTGTTGCGACAGTTCTTGCGGAAAGCCAGGGTGCCATCCTGATACCACTTGATCTGGTTCAGACAGTCCAGGATGGTCATGCCAGTATCCACATCTATCAGATAGGACTGGAGCCGCAGGCCATCAGACGGATCTTTTCGGAGAATATTGAAGCGAACCTTCATGCCAGAAAACACCGATCAAGAGAACAGATTATCTGAGCCAAATAGTCATTTCCAAGTCTGAATCATAACAGTCTGCCTTTCCCTGACTCTGGATGTGTCCAATTTCTTTAAGGTCAGATCTTTAAGGTCGGAATAGGTCTGGGAACCCCTCTGATCAGAATTCGTCATTACTACCCGAATCCTAACAGGACGTTTACCTATGCTGCATCTACATCATCGGCAGGCTGGTCCTGCATTAGTTGTCATAGTTGGACTGCTATCTGGTGCGATCGCCCCCTGGACGGTTCCCTCGATTGGAATGGCTCAGCAACCGTTTCCATCTGTTGCTCAATTACCTCCTGCTACGGACAGCCGGTTAGCCATCCCAGCGGGGACAAAGTTGCCGGTTCGCTATGACCAGGCAAACAAAATTGTGATTTTGCCCAGTGAGACGTTGCCTTTGACGCTTACGCTCACCAAAAATATTCGCTCTGCGACGGGTCAATTGTTGGTGCCGGCCGGTAGTCAGGTCCGGGGGCAGTTGCAGCCGATCGCAGGGGGATCGCAATTCGTTGCGGATGAGCTGATCTGGTCCGATGGTCGCCGGGTAAATATGGTCGCCACATCTAATGTGATTACTCGGACGATGGAAGTTCGACCGGGGGTCAACACCAATGCGGTTTGGAAAGGGGCGGCGATCGGCAGTGGAGCGGCCGCAATCATTTCCGGTCTGGCTGGCAACCGGCGAATTACTCTGGGCAAAGTGGTTCTGGGAGCCGGAGCTGGGGCGTTGGGTGGTCTGCTGCTGGGCAAGCGACAACCAGAAGAGGTGATTGTGATTAACCCAACCCAGGATCTGACGCTGACCCTGGAAGCGTCGTTGAATTTGCCGTAGTGGCTGGAATGAGTGTCCCCCTGCGCCAGGAGTTTTGTGGATAAAAGAAACTGGGTTGTGGTCCTATTTTGATGACGGCTAAGCCAGGGGCTTTTGGGCGGGAATGCCAATAGCTCTGGGAAAAGGGGCCGCAGTGGGAGCCACTTTTCTCAGCAGCAGGCAATGGCGATCGCTATCGGTCAGGGGTGTTTTAAAGGCGTCTACCAGCTCAATGTAGCCACCCAGTTGTTGCACGATGGGTGTTAGGGCTATCGTCTCTTCATCGCTCCACTGGCCCCGATAAAGGATAGCCAGTCCGCCGGGTTTCAGCAGTGGCAGGGCATATTCAGCGCAGACAGCAGCGGCGGCGACAGCCCGAATTAAGGCCAGGTCGTAGGTGCTACGGTGCTGGCCTGACTGACCTACCTGTTCCGCCCGATCCACTAGCGGGCTGGCATTGTTGATTCCCATCTCAGCTAGCATTTGCCGGATAAATTCCAGTTTTTTGCGGGTAGAGTCCAGAAGCACCACCTGCCAGTCGGGACGGGCGATCGCCACTGGGATACCTGGAAATCCGGCTCCAGTGCCAATGTCAATTACCCGGTAGGGATGGGATTGCCGAGTTGAATCTGGTGTTGCTGACGGACGGTTGAGTAAGGTCTGAACTCCCCGCAGGGAATCCCACAAATGCTTTTCCCAGAACTCCAGCGGATCGGTGATGCGGGTCAGGTTGAGGCTGCGGTTACCGGCCAGAATATGGTCATAGAGTTGCTGAAACTGGGCCTGCTGGCTTGGGGTTGGCTGCCAGTCCAGGGTTTGGCGCCACTGCTCGGCCATTTCCGGCAGATGGGGTTGGAACGGGGAATCTGTCATGGAGGGCCATCAACCTTTGACCAGTTCCGGCCGCTCGGTCTGGCAGCGGAGCCAGTCGGGGGTTGCCTCGGTCAACTCTCCCTGCCGCAGGGTCCAGCACTGGTCGGCAATGTCCACCAGTTCGCTGGCATCGTGGGAAACCACCAACAAACTCCAGTGGCTTTTCAGCTTGGCCAGCAAATTGACCAGTTGTCGCCGCATGGACCAGTCCAGGCCGGCGGTGGGTTCGTCCAGCAGCAGCAGGTGGGGTTGGCGAATCAGTTGCACGGCCAGGGCCAAGCGACGTTGTTGGCCGCCGCTGAGGGCGTGGGGTTGAGTATTCAAGGGCAAATGAGCCAGACCCACTTCCGCCAGAGCTTGCTGGATGCGATCGCTGGTCAGTTCGGGATGGCCCAATCGCAATTCCTCCAGAATAGTGCCGCCACAGAAGTGGCGTTCGGGAAACTGAAACACCAGCCCGCTCAGTTGTTGCAGGTGCAAGGGAGTCAGTTCCTGTTCCCGCCAGAGGATATTGCCAGAGGTAGGGGTTGCCATTCCGGCCAGAATTTCTAGTAACGTACTTTTGCCGGAGCCGCTAGGTCCAATAATCAGTCCCATTTGTTGGGGCGGTAGTTGCAGGCTGATGGATTTCAGAATGGGAGCAGGACTGGCGGCCGGATGATACGTTAACCGTTTGAGATAGAGCATTGCGGTCAGGGTTTCGGGTCGGCGGGGTCAGGAAAAACCCACAAGCCCAGTCTACTGCAATTTCCCCAGTAGTTTGACCCGCTCCAATCGCCGACCAGATCTGGAACCATCAGGGGCGGGGGGATGCAGGGGAAAGGCAGGCAACCCCATTTTTCTCCGCCCTTGAC